>JANMTG010000299.1:0-10511 GCA_031390205.1 Gemmatimonadota bacterium | reverse complement strand
CTGTTCGTAGCGGCGCATGGAAAATTCCTCCATAAGTGGCAGGGTTAGGTTGACCCACGCGTGATCTGCCTGAACGCAAGATTTTTTCTTTACGATACCGCTTCTTCGCTTCCACCGTTCTCACTTCCAGGTGAACGTCGCCACCGCGCCGGCGGGCAGGGAGGAGCTTGTGACCGACATCCCACCCACTCGACCCGCGAGCCGACTCGCCGACATCGTCGTGTTGAGCACGATGAGCGCCGTCGACCTGTCGTCGGCGTTACGGAATGCTACGGTCTCGAAGCCGCTCGGAGCCGACGATTCGATGCGCACTGCGCCGAGCCGCACGAATCGGCTCGCGTGTGCGAGCGCGTAGTACTCGGCGTTGCGCACCACCTGGCCGGTAGCCGAGTGGATCGTGACGACGCCGCGGCAGTCGCCGCAGCCGCCCAGGTGCGGACCGTAGCTCTCGTCGAGCGCGAGGTTCCAGAGCGCGACGCCCCTCGCCCATGCACGCGCGTTGCCGATCACCATCTTCGAGACATTCCACTTCAGATTGTCAGCCCACACCGGCGCCCACTGGCCGCCCGTGCATTCGGTGAAGTACGTGTCCTTGTCCGGATGCCTGTCGTGCACAGCGGTCTGCGCTGAGATGTCGCCGCCGTAGCAGTGCCACGCGACGGCGGCGACGTACTGACGCGCCACGGAGTCAGCTAGGACGGTGAGCGGAGAGGCAGGTTCGTCCCAGTTGTGGTCCCAGTCCCAGATCTGCGCGCGAATGGCGCGCCGGGTGAACAGCGGGCCAATATGGCCGCCGATGATTGCCGCGCGCTGCGCCGGTGAGAGGCGCATCCCGGGATAGTTGTCGGGCTCGAAGTGGGGCTCGTTCTGGAGCGTGATCGCGAAGATCGGCAGGCCCTCCGCCTCATAAGCCTCGATCCACCGGCGGTGATACTCGGCGAACGCGCCGTAGAACTGGGGCAGGAGAGTGCCTTTGATGAGGCTTCCTGAGGATTTCATCCACCCGGGCGCACTCCACGGACTGCCGACGAGTTTGAGCTGCGGATTTATTGCGAGCGCGCGCTTGAGCGCGGGAATCTTTTCGGCGCGGTCGACGTCGATGGAGAAGTGCGCGAGCGTGGAATCCGTCTCGCCCGCCGGATGGTCGTCGTAGCTGTAGTGCGATCGCGAGAAGTCGGACGCGCCCATCGGGATGCGGACGAAGCTGAAGCCGATCCCCGGCTCGCGTCCGAAAAGATCCCGGAGCAGGGCTTCGCGATCTTTCGCGCTGAGCTTCGTCTGGATGAGATACGCCGCGGCATCACTCATCGCGGCGCCCCATCCGACGACGGATTGGAACTCCCGGCTGTCGTCGACATCTATGATGGGGATGCTCGAGTCCCCGGCGGCGATAGTGAAGTGGAGGTCGGGCTCTCTCGCCAGCAGGCGGGACTGGTCGCCGGTGGTGACCCAGGCCGCGGCGGTGCGCGGCGGTGCGACCGGTAAAGGAGTGCGGTGGCCGGAAGCGCAGCCAGAGAGGAGGCTCGCCGCGAGGGCGAGAGCCGGCGCTACTAGACGGCCGGCCACGACAGGACGGTGACCGTCCGCACGAGCTCGACTTCCCGGATAAGTAGCATCGTGTCTCCTCGATTTGGGGCGGCTGAAACGAATCAGATCATGCCCTCGACTTCCAGAATCATGCCTCCGCGCTACGGGATTCGAGAACGCCTCCGATTGCGGCAATCGCCTCGTCGACTTCCCCTTCCGTGTTGTAATAGTGCGGCGAGATCCTGATCGCTGACTCCACCTGCTTCTCGGTAAAGTCGTGTTCGGGAGCGGCAGTCTACTGAGATCGCTTCCGCATGACCGCGCGCGCAGGCGCGCCTTCGTGCCCGGCTACCTTCATCGGCAACACGATCACGTCGTAATCCCCGGCACCCACCCCTTCGAGCGCCAGCCCTTCGACGATCGGTATCCCCTTGCCGAGAAGAATCCGATGCGTATTCGGCGCGGGCGCACCGAACTGCTCGGCCGAGATGTAGTCTATCCCCACCAGCTGCACGCTCGCGTCGGCGAGGAGCTGCGCCGCATCGGGAGCGATGTAGGCGAAGTCGCGATGAAAGGCGGGCGATTTCATCCAGCCGCGCAGCGAGCTCCTGGTGCGGAAGATCACCCGCTCTGCACCCCTCCACTCGTGCCGGTTCAGCTCTCGGGCGTCGATCGCCTGCACACCGTCGGGGATGTCGATCACTCGCCCCGGCCCGATCAGCGGCTCGAGCGCCACCCGGTCGATGGATGCGCCGTCGCGCACGAAGTGCATCGGCGCGTCGATGTGAGTTCCGCTGTGCGCGCCCAGCGAATACACGGACAGTGTCAGAGGATCGCCTTTGCGCATGTCCTTGAGGAATTTGAACTTCATCGGCGCATCGCCCTCGTACACCGGCGTCGTCGCCGGATCGAGTGTCGCGGTTACATCGACCCACCCGTTGGACATCGACGCCTCCGGTGTGGCGACGCGAGACACCGCCTGCTGCTGTGGCGTGCAAGCCACCGCGCCCAGTGCGGCCACCACGGTGATCGTCCAACAACTCCAGGTTCTATTCGGTCGCATGTAAGTCCTCCATCAGAGCACCAAACTCAGGAGCATTGTGAATCCCAGTCCCGCTACGCCGATGATCGTCTCCGCCACCGTCCACGTCTTCAGCGTCTGCGGAACGGTCATGTTGAAGAACTCCTTGATGAGCCAGAAGCCGGCGTCGTTCACGTGCGAGAGCATCAGCGAACCTGCCCCCGTCGCCAGCACCAGAAGCTCGGCGTTCGTGCCAGGAGTCGCCAGCGCGATGGGCGCGACGATTCCGGCTGCGGTCGTCATCGCCACCGTCGCCGATCCGGTTGCCACGCGTATGAGCGCCGCCACACTCCAGGCAAGGATGATCGGCGAGGCGTGTGATCCAAGTGCCACGTCGGCAATGGCGCGGCCCACACCGCTCTGCACGAGTACCTGGTTGAAGCCACCTCCTGCGCCAATCACCAACAGTATCGTTGCCGTCGGACCCAGGCAGTCGTTGCAGAACTTGAGCACTTCTTCTCGTGTGAAACGCCGGGCGCGTCCCCCTCCCAGAGACCAGAACGAGAACAGGAGTGCGAGGAGCAGTGCCACAATCGGGTGCCCGACGAAGTGCAGTGCCGTGCGAACCGTGCTTGCCGAGTCGAGCGTGATGTCAGCAGCGCTGGCGAAGAGCATCAGGATCACGGGAATCAGCACCGTGAAGAGCGAGATTCCGAAGCCCGGCATGTCCTGCACCGACTCACCTTCCAGTTGTCTTGCAAGCGGATTCTCCGCCGGAAGCACGATGCGGGGCGCGATCCACGTGGCGAAGATGGGCCCTGCCAACGCGGCCGTCGGGAGACCGACGAGCATGCCGAAAAGAATCGTGCGTCCGACGTCGGCGTTGTACGCGGCCACGGCGAGCATCGCCGCAGGATGCGGCGGCAGCATTCCGTGCACTACCGAAAGGCCGGCCACCAGCGGGATCCCGATCTTGATGAGCGACATTCCCGTGCGGCGCGCAATAGTGAACACGAGCGGAATGAGGAGAACAAAACCCACCTGGAAGAAAACCGGGATCCCGACGATGAAGGCGACGATCATGATCGCCCAGTGCACACGCCGTTCGCCGAAGAGGTCGATGAGCGTGGTGGCGATGCGCGTGGCAGCGCCCGACTCCGCCATCATCTTGCCGAGCATGGTGCCGAGTCCGAGCACGACGGCGATGAAGCCGAGCGTGCCTCCCACGCCATCCTGGAACGCCTTCACTGCGGTGCCAAGGGGCATCCCGGCCGCTACGCCCAACCCAAGTGAGACGGCAACCAGAGCGACAAAGGGGTGCAACTTGAAGCGCGCGATGAGCACGATGAGCGCTGCCACCGCGGCGAACGCGTAGAGGAGCAGGCGAGCGTCAGTCGTCATGCCGATGTGCGCGCCACGAGAGCAGCGACCAGATCTTGTGGCGACTGCCTTATGTCACACACCCATGCGTCCTCATCGGGCGATGGCTCCTCGAGTGTGGCGAATTGGCTTTCCAACAGAGATGGATGCATGAAGTGGCCGCGCCGGCCGGCGAGGCGCTCGGCTATCAGCGCTCGTGGGCCCTGGAGAAATACGAACTGCAGCTCGCGCGCTTCGGCGCGAAGGACGTCCCGATACGATCGCTTGAGCGCGGAGCAGGTCATTACCAGCCCGGTGCCGGCGTCCTTGGACTCGCGGGTTCGTGCGGCCAGCGAACGAAGCCATTCCACGCGGTCGTCGTCGGTGAGCGCAACGCCACGCGACATGCGAGCCACGTTCTCGGCGGGGTGGTATTCATCTCCTTCGACGAAGTCGATCCCGAGCACGCGGGCGAGTGCGGCGCCGATCAAGCTCTTGCCGGAGCCGGAGACTCCCATGACGACGTAAAGGCCTCTGTTCCTCGTTAGGCGGAGCACGCGACGAGCAAGAGGAACACGCTACGGAATGCTATACGCGCGTACATAGTCCACCACCATTTGCTGCGGGAACGTCGTCGACGCGTCCGGGTCGCCGGGCCAACCTCCGCCTACCGCGACGTTGAGCAACAGAAAAAAGGGATGATCGAACACCCACTTCGTCCCGGGCGGGAGATCGGCCGGCGTCATCCGATGATACTGCCGCCCGTCCACGTACCAGCGGATCTCGTTCGGCCGCCACTGGACGGCGAAGACGTGAAAGTCGTCCGCGTAGGCTCCACTCAACAATGTGTCGGCCCGGCTGATGCCGTCGGCGCCAGAATATCCCGGGCCATGCAGCGTACCGTGCGCGACGGCCGGCTCGCGTCCGATGTGTTCCATGATGTCGATCTCGCCGCTCTGTGGCCATCCGATCGCATCGATGTCCGCGCCGAGCATCCAGAAGGCGGGCCAGAGTCCCTGCCCGCGTGGGACGCGGATCCGTGCCTCGAAGCGACCGTATGCCTGCGCGAACAGTCCCTTGGTTTTAAGTCGCGTCGACGTGTAGAGACATCTTCCGTACCAGCACGCGTACGCGGACGACGACGGCTCGGCGCGCGCTGTGATCACCAGGTGGCCATCGCCGTCCAACGCAACGTTCTCGGCGCGCGTCGTGTAGAACTGCCGCTCCTGGTTGCCGAAGCCATGTCCGCCGGTGTCCGCGACCCACTTCGCGCGGTCGAACGACGCGCCCGCCGGCCCGTCGAACGCGTCCTCCCAGACAACAGCACTCGGCGATGGCGAGAGATCGGCACACGCGGCGACCGCCAACAGGGCGAAGGGAGCCAGTTTCACGTTATTCACGATGTCGCCTCCTCGAGGCTGAACGGCCAACTGTTGGTGCTCCAGGACCAGAGCAGGAACGCCAGGCATCCGAGGGCCAGCACGCCCACGCCGAACAGTATCACCCTTAGCTGCGTGGTGGCGAAGACGAAGATCCACCCCAGCACCGCCACCAGCGCCGGGAGCGGATAGAGCCACATGCGGTAGGGGCGCGGCATGTCCGGTGCGTGCCGGCGCAGTAGCATCAGGCCGAAGGCCTGTCCCATGAACTGCACCAGGATGCGGGTGACGATCAGTGCGTCAATGACCGTGCCCAGCGAGAAGAAGCCCGCCACGATCGAGATCGCCCCCAGCACGAGCAGCGAGATGTAGGGGAAGTCCTTCGTCGGGTGCAGCCGGCCGAAAGCGCGGAAGAAGTAGCCGCTTTGCGCCGCCGCAAAGGGGATGCGCGAGTACCCCAGCAGCAGCGCGAACACAGACCCGAACGCGGTCCAGAGCACCAGCAGCGTGAAGATCGTTGCCACGCGCGAGCCGTAGATCTTCTGCATGAAGACCGAGACGACGAAGTTCGACTCCGGGTGCGCGGCAGCCGGCACGAACTCGCGCCACGGCACCGTACCGATGATCGAAAGGTTGATCCCGATGTAGATGGTGGCCACCGCGGCGGTGCTGATCAGAATCGAGCGCGGAATGACGCGGCCCGGGTCGCGCACCTCGTCGCCGATATAGCAGACGTTGTAATAGCCCAGGTAGTCGTAGATCCCGATGCGAGCGGCAGCGCCCAGCCCGAGGAAAAAGCCCAACGAGAAGTTGAATGCGCCCGGCGGAAAATCGAAGGCGATACGCGGATCGAAGTGCATGGAGCCCGTGACGATCACCGCAAGCACCGTGACCAGCGTGCCGACCCAGAGCGAGATCGTGATCCTGGCGATCGAGTGGATGCGACGGTACAGCAGCGCGATGTTGACCAGCCCCACAACCGTAACGAGCACGATCGCGTCGGCGCGCGTCATTCCCTTCCAGATGTAGCTCGTGTAAGCGGCGAAGCCGATGTACCCGGAGGCGATCTCGAGCGGCCCACTGAGCATGAACTGCCAGACGAACAGGAACGCCATCAGCCGCCCGAACCGCGAACGCCCGAAAGCCTCGCGCAGGTAGTGGAACGAGCCGCCCGACCCCGGCATCGCCGCGCCCAACTCGCTCCATACCATCCCGTCGCAGATCACGATGACGAGCGCCACGATCCAACCCAGCATGGCCTGCGGGCCGCCCAGCGCCGACATGAGCAGCGGGATCGTGATGAACGGTCCCACGCCGATCATGTTGGTCATGTTCAGCGCCGTCGCGGGCAGGAGGCTGAAGCGGCGGACGAGCCGGGGGTGGTCGAGCGGAGTCTCAGTGTCGCCCGGCGGGGTGGTCGGCGGGCTCATGTGCCTAGGGCATTGCGGAATTGCTCACGAACGCCAGTCGCTTTCCATCCGGCGACCACGACGGGACGTTGATCGTTCCCTGGCCGCCGTACACGTACGCGATCACTCGCGCCGGTCCGCCACCGACTGGCATCACTCGAAGCAGCACGTGCTTGTAGAATGGATGATCGTCGGCGGCAACCGTCGGTGGAAAGGCGAGGTACGCGATCCACTTGCCGTCCGGCGAGATGTGCGGGAACCAGTTGTTGAAGCCGTCGTTCGTGACCTGCTGCTGAGCGCTCCCATCGGGTCGCATCCGCCAGATCTGCATCCGTCCGCTGCGCGACGAGTTGAAGTAGATGTACGCGCCGTCCGGCGTGAACTCCGGCCCGTCGTCCAGTCCCGGCGCAGAGGTGAGCCGGGTCTCGTGACCACCTGTGATGGGAATTTTATAAACGTCCAACTCGGTGCCTCGAATCCCCGTGTACACCAGCCAGCGACCGTCGGGCGACCAGCCATGCAGGTATGAGGGTCCTTTCGCCGTCACCCGCGTTGGCGTGCCGCCGGTTGCCGGCAGCGTGTAGATGATCGAGGCGCCGCTGTCCTCCGCCGCGTGATGACTGATGCCCATCATCCGGCCGTCGAATGACAGGACGTGATCGTTGTTGTTGCGCGTCGCGAACCCCGTGTTGATCACCTCGGCCGAGCGTGCTGAGAGATCAAAGCGGTAAAGGCGGCCCTCCTGTGCGTAGATCAGCGCCTTTCCGTCGCCAGTCCAGTTCGGCGCCTGAAATGATCCGCGGTACTGATGCACGATCGTCGCGTTCCCGGTCGTGACGTCAAGAATCTCGAGGTTGCTGCCGAGGTAATCGCGATAGGCGACGAAATCGCGCGTTGGCGGCGTCGTAATGCGCACGTTGCTGAACGCGGCCCGCTCGACGACGGTGTCGTTGTGCGCGCACACGAAGAGGCCGACGTACACCGTATCGGGGAGCGACACGCCGGCGAGTTCCTGCGTGACGAGGGTGTCGCCAAATCGCGCGACCGACATGACGTAGACGCTGTCGCGCCGTTCGAGCTGGATCACCGCGTCCAGGTCCGGCAGGCTGGCGCGCGACCTGGCTTCCTCGGTGGTCCCGCCGGTCGTCCGACGGAACTGGAGCGACATGAGTCCGTCGCCATGCAAGGCCGCGGTCACGTGCGCGCTGTTGGTCGCAAGCGACGGACGAATGGTCCAGCCGATCTTCCGATGTTGCTCGACTCCAGCGCCGATGAAGCGCGCCCGCGTGGAGAGAATGAAGTTGCCCGTCATCCGCTTCCATACGAAATGAAATTCGTCGCGGTCGTCCCACATGTTCTGACCCGAGCCGGCAACCAGATACGCCTGGCGCTCGGGGTCGTATGAGGCGGATCCTGAACCTCTTTCGCCACCGACGTCCGTTTGCGCGTCGAAGATGCCGACCGGGCTTTGGGCACCAACGACCTCGCTGAACAATGCGAGGCTCAGCGCGTGCGTGAGAATGCCGCAGAAGGTGGGAATGCGCATGGGAGGTCGCGGTCTAACGCCCTAGGTCAGGTGCAAGCATGTCAAAAATTGCGCGCCCAGGGCGCCACAAGCGAGGAGGCCGCCGCGGGCAAGGTGCCCGGTGGAAGTGTTTACAAAAGTGGCCCAAGAACCCACGGCCTGCCTCCGCTAGCTTTGTACGCATGCCGAGCAACAAAGGAACAATCGCGATTCTCACCGGCGGCGGCGACGTCCCGGGCCTCAATCCGGCGATCAGGGCGATCACGATCCGCGCGCTGCGCGAAGGGTATCGCGTTGTCGGGATCCGGCGCGGCTGGGCGGGACTCGTCGACTACAACCGGGACGACGGCGTCGACAACTCCGAAAACGTGCAGGAGCTCTCGGAGGCAGTCGTGAACCGCGCCGGCCGCACCGGCGGCACTTTTCTCCACACCTCTCGAACGCGGCCAAGCCACCTGCCACGCGAGCGCATGCCGGCGCATCTCACCGGCTACGACGAGCCAATCAATGACGTCACGAAAGACGTGCTCGTAAACCTCGAGCACATCGGAGTCGACGTACTGATCCCGATTGGCGGCGACGACACGCTCAGCTACGGCAAACGCCTGCACGACGAAGGGGTGCACGTCGTCGCCATTCCAAAGACGATGGACAACGATGTGCACGGTACCGATTACTGCATCGGTTTCAGTACCTGCGTCACGCGCACGATCGAGCTCACGCACCGGCTCCGCACCTCGGCCGGGTCACACGAGCGCTTTCTCGTCATCGAGGTCTTCGGCAGATACGCGGGCTTCACGGCACTCCTGCCGACGATGGCCGGTGCAGCCGACCGCTGTCTCATTCCCGAGTACGCAGCCGACGTCGAGCATCTCACCGAGCTGATGACCTACGATCACAACAGAAATCCCAGTAAGTACTCGGTGGCGCTGGTATCGGAGGGAGCACACCTAAAGACGCACGAAGGGATGAGCTTCGAGAGCGAAGAGACGGACATGTTCGGACACCGCAAGCTCGGCGGCATCGGTGACAAGGTGGCCGCAGCGCTCAAGGAGTACTCACCCAGGTACAACAACGGCCGCCGGATCGACGTCGTCAACCAGCGGCTCGGCTATCTCGTTCGCTCGGGCGATCCGGATGCACTCGACTCGATCGTGCCGATGGCGTTCGGAAATCTCGCGCTCGACCTGATCCTGAAGAAGCAATTCGGCCGTCTCGTAAGCGTCCACCGGGGCTTTTACGACAGCGTTCCGATCACGAGCGTGACGTCGGAGAAGAAAGTCGTTGACGTCAAGAAGTACTACAACACGGAGCGCTTGCGGCCGATCTACGAGTTTGACGGCGCACCGCTGTTCATCATGACGAGCGATTGATGTCGTCATAGCGGCTTCGGCACCGCTTCACTCACCAGCACCGGGGGGCTTGTCCTCTCGCTTCGCTGGGAAGCCAAAGTGCCGAGGGAAGCCGCCTAGTCTGATTGGGGCTTTTTCAGCGGAGAGGTCTCGCCTCGTTCTACCCGGAGTTTATCGCTAAAGCGCTGCGCCTCTCCGATGCGTTCCACCTCGAGCGCCATGGCATCGACCGACTGCTGGAGGTACTCCAGGCGCGGATCGGTCTGCTCTGCACTGAGCAAATTCTGTTGTCGCCCCCGCAGTGCGAGCCGCCACGCCAGGTACGCAGCGGCACCGATAAGCAGCAGACCGACATGCACGGCGAGGTGGAGCGCCTCACCGAGCGCGGCGGCATACCCCGCGCCGGCCAGGTTGATCAAGGCGAAGAGCGCCGCGCCTGCCCGCCAGAGCTTGTACCGTCGAGTCATGAGGAACTCCTAATCGCTAGAGAACCCTACGCGCCGGGATGAGTCGAAGTTTCTACGAGCGCCGTCAGGCGCGTCCGCCGCAAGGTGTTCTTATGCGTCGCTTCGCAAACAGGAAACTCCAACTGCCACGGTGTCTATACGTGTTGATCTACCAGAATCGTGTTTCCATCTGGATCAACAATCATAAAGCTAGCCGGGCCAGTAGAGCTTTCGTCTGCTTCTGAAATCATGTTTACGCCACGATCTTTGAGCTGGCGCTGCAACTCTCGAACGTCCGTGAATTCTCTGAGTTGCTGAGCATCGCTACTCCAGCCGGGGTTGAAGGTGAGAATGTTCTTATCGAACATGCCTTGAAACAACCCAATAGCGTGTCGCCATTCTTCATAATCAGCCAATTCTGCGATTGATCTCCTGCAAAAACTGTAAAACTCAGCTTTTCGTAAAAGAGCTTCGACGCCTCGATATCTTTTAC
>JANMTG010000287.1:0-2240 GCA_031390205.1 Gemmatimonadota bacterium | reverse complement strand
CGAGTACCAGCCGCTCCACTTTTGCCTGCGCGAGCAACATGCGATCGAACGGATCACCGTGATGGGGTTGCAGAAATTCGACAGCATCGGCGTGCTGAAATCCGATCGGCAATTCAATGAAGCCGCTATCCCGAACGCCTTCGCTGAAAGCCTGCGGAAGTCTCACCCTGCCGAGGGCTGACTTGATGGCGATCTCCCACGCCGACGCGGCGCTGACAAACACGACAGTCGCCGTGGCGATCAAATCTCTCGCGGTGACGCTCAGGCGAGGGTCGTTCGCCCGCCACCAGAGTACGACGTGAGTGTCGAGAAGGAGACGGTCGCTCAATTCACCCCTTCGAAGCCATCGCTGATCTCGCGTGGCAGAGGGGCGTCGAAATTGTCGGCGATCCAGACGCGGCCTTCCCATCCACCGGGTGCGCGCGGGATTGCGCTCTTGCCGATAGGAACAAGCCGGGCTTTCGGCTCGTCGCCTTTCGCTATTATGAACTCCTCCCCGCGTGCAGCGCGCTCAACGAGATCAGACAGGTGAGTCTTCGCGTCGTAAAGCTTTATTATTCGGGTCATGTTGACCAGTTTAGCTTAATGAACAGCCTTGGTCAAGTTGGTTTTCCTTCGATTCTACTTGATCACGACCCCGGTCGCGTAGAGCACCAACATTCCCGTGAGCACACCACCAAACGTCACCAGCGGCGCCGAGCGTTCGCCGGTCTCCTTCCATAACATGTTGCGCCCGATCGACCAGGCAACCTGAAACACAGCGCCCGCGCCGACCGACAGGAAGAGAACGGCCAGGGCCTGCGAAGCAACAAGTCCTCCAACCCACGCGCCAACAATGGCGGGAGCGCCACCGATCATGCCGAGAAGAGCGAGGGATCTGAGAGTCGGGCGATCCTTCGCGAGTGGCACCACTATTCCGAGCCCCTCGGTGATGTTTTGAATGATGAACCCCACCACCAGAAACGTCCCAAGGGCGGCCGCGCCGACGCTGTACGCGGCGCCGATCGCCAGCCCTTCGCCGAGATTGTGAAGCCCGATGCCCACCGCGATGCCAGCGGCCAGCGATCGCCGTTGCGCCGATTCGTCGCGACCGGCCACCGCTCGCTGTCGCCGTCCGATCGCATCCAGCAGCAGCCACGTGCCCACGATGCCGATTCCCACAAGCCCGGCGCCCTGGAACGTCGCGCCCAGCTCGCCGCCCAGCTCGAGCGCTTCGCTGGTGGCGTCCATCCCGAGGAAGAGCAGCAGCCCCACGGTGGCGGCCATGAGGAACGTCATGAGCCGCGGACCCGCCTGCCGGAGTGCCGGAAGCCAGAGCATCCCCAGCAGCACGGGGAGAATGCCCACGTACAGCCCGATGAGCGTGAAGCTCCAGAGCGTCGCGCTGGTCGCGGTTGCGGTGACGGTTGCCACCGGAATGTCGGTGGCGAACGCGATGGAGTTGCTCGAGAACAGCGTGACTTCGTAGGCTTCCGCCTCCACCCAGGGATAGCTGATCCGCACGACGGCGTGGCCGAGCCGCGGAATAGTGTGGGACGGCGTGATGACGAACGGCCAGATCGCGTCGTTGATGTTGAGCTGCGCCACGGTGATGGGCTGCGGGCTCGTGTTCCGGAGCGACAGCTCGATGTGTCCCGGCCGCAGCACGGTGCGCCCGAACTGGACCGTCTCGAGCGGAGCGGCCGGGGTGATTGCGAGGCCGGCGCTGTTCGTGGATACGAAGAGGGCGATCACCCCGACAAGCAGCACGAGGGGGAGCAGCAGCAGGGCGAGCGTACGCGCGCCGAACCTCGACGGACCAGCGGCGGTTGGCCTCGTCACGCGTCAGGCCTCCACGTCGAAGACGCCGGTCCAGCCCAGCTCCGCGAACTCGGTCTTGTGCGCGTGGAACATGTACCGGCCCGGATGCTTGATTCGGAACTCGAGGATGCCGCGCTGTCCCTGAACCTGCGAGATCGTGTCCGTGAACTCGCTCGGCGTCAGCAGGGTTCCGGTCGGATAGTAGTGAAAGAAGTTCGCGTGCAGGTGAAAGGAATTCAGTTGGTCGTATTCCAGCGCGTTGACCAGGTAGATGCGCACCAGCTCCCCGACCTTGAGTTTGATCGGGTGCTTCCCGTGGTCGTAGTGAAAGGGGATGCCGTTGACCTGGTACAGGTCGTTCGCGCCGTCGAAATCGATGTCGTAGCCGCTGGTGACCATCACGAACTCGTGGTCCGCCGTGGGCCGGCCGACTTTCGGAT
>JANMTG010000259.1:0-3966 GCA_031390205.1 Gemmatimonadota bacterium | reverse complement strand
CTTAACTTCGAAACTCGCCACCGCGAGCTTGAGGGAGTGGTGGAGCTGCTTTTCGCCGGGGGCGTAGTCGCAGACCGTAGTGCCGCGCTCGACGCTCCCGGCGGCGTGAACCGCTCCCGCTTTCGCGAGCAGCGCCTCGGCCAGGGTGGTCTTGCCGCTGCCCGCCTGGCCTACGAGCGCGATCGTTCTGATTCGATCAATGGAATTCGCCACGGGCCTTGCCTCCGCGCCGCTTTCCCCAACGATGTGGTGGCGCTCGCCGGGACGGCAAGGGTGCCAGCCAACGTCTACGGCGCAAAAAAATTGCGCGGTTAGCTTTCAACCCAATGTCTGCCCGACTTGGGCTCGGGCTTGCCGCGCTGGGGCGGCCGGGATACGTGACGTTGAATCATGCCAGGGATCTGGGCGGACGTCACGACCCGGGCGAATCGGGCAAGAGGCTCACCCAGGACGTGGCGACCACGGATATCCCCGTGATCGCGTCCGTTTCTTAATTCTTGCCGTTGTTGCCGAAGCTGTAGGCGCCGTTCAAGTCCCAACTGCCTGCGCTCGGATCCGAAACGACGAAGCTTCCGTTGAAGTGCGTGAACTTCCCGGTCCCTCCCGAGAACGTGCACAGCCCGACCCCAACCGCGGCGTTGAGTGCACAATGGCCGTATGCGGCGTTGCTGCCCGGGCCCGGTAGGTCGAGGATGACGTCGGTGCCCGCGGTAGTAAACACGGCCATCGGGTTGAGGTAATAGATCCTCGAGCCGACCTCGATCTCCTTGACGTTTGATTCGGTGATTTCGCAGAAGGAACCGGGCCCGCCGGTGAACCCGCTGCACTCCTTCACCGCATGGAGAGTTCCGCTTCGAACTGAAGATGCAGACGACGAGGCGACTGCCTGCAGGTCACCACTCTGAATGTCGGGACTCATCGGTGCGGTAGCATCCCGTGCGCTACACCCTCCCGCAACCACCAACGCCAGCAGAGAAAGAGCAATTCGGTACGTCATCTGGGCCTCCGTTCAATTTGAGATTCGCCGCCCGGGACGCACTCGCGCTTGACCAGGCGGACACCGGTCTCCATGATAGGGTGACCCCCTCAGACGAACCTCACACAAACCTCACAGCGCTCGCTCAGAGGAAAAATGTTTGTCCTCGAGCTTCTGGGAACGCTTTCCCTGCGGAACGAGACTCTTCCAGTTCCTGCATCCGCGCAACAAAAAAGATCGTTGGGCCTGCTCGCAATTCTCGCCCTGGCAGGCAGGCAGGGATTTCCTCGCGACCGCGTAGAGACCTACCTCTGGCCTGAGAGCTCGGCCCCGCTGGCGCGGCATTCGCTCGACCAGACGGTCTACGCAATCCGACACGCCCTCGGGAGCGATTTCATTCTTTCGTCGGGACGAGAGCTCCGGCTCAATCCGGATCTGGTTCAGGTCGACGCCTGGGAATTCGAGAAAGCGATTCGCGCGCGTCAGTGGCTCGCGGCGGTCGAACGCTACAAGGGAACGCTTCTCGACGGATTTCACTTTACCGACAGTCCTGAGGCCGAGTCGTGGATAGGCGCGGAGCGCGCTCGGCTTCTGCGAGAAAATCAAAAAGCAGTCGAGTTTCTTTCCAACCTTGCGGCCGAGGCGGGCGACCACGCGGGGAGCGTGACCTGGTGGCGCAGGCTCGCCAATTCCGATCCACTTTCAGCGAGCGCGACCAAACACCTCATGATGGCGCTCGCGACCGCGGGCGATCGCGCTGGCGCTGTGAAACAGGCGCGCCTTTACCAGGAGCTCGTACGACAAGAGCTGGAAATCGAACCGGATGCCGAGATTGAACGTCTCGCCGCGACTTTAAGTAATGACGCGATCACCGCAAGCGCCGTGTCCGGCGTGCGCAAAGAAGCGTCGCACGATCGATTGGCAACCGCGGCGGGCTTTCACGAAGCGCCACCCAATCGTTCGTCTGCGCTCTCCGTTGCCGCGCCAACGGTAAACGGCAAAGAGGGTAGCCATCGCGACAGGGCGCTGCTGTACGCGGTGATCCCACTCGCAATTCTGATGACTGCTGCCGCTATTTGGGGTTGGATGAGACCTGCTTCATCGAAGCCGGTTGTGCGGTACAGGTTGGTAGTCGATTCAACCGAGGCGATTGCGAAACGCCCGTCCTGGGCGGGGCGCCTGGCACTCTCGCCTGACGGTAAGCTGCTCGCGTACTTCGGCGGCCCCAGGTCTCAGCTCCTGATTCGATCACGGGACGAGCTGCATGCGACCGCGATACCCGGCACGGAAGGAATGAAGACTCCATTTTTCTCGCCCGACGGTAAGCAAGTAGGCTTCCTCGAGGACAGGAGAGTTCGAATCGCGTCGATCGCTGGCGGCCCAGCGATCACCGTGTCTGACACGCTGAATGGAGAAGCGGGCGCGTCATGGGGACCCGACGGATTCATTTACGTTGGAGGCATTGGGGAAGGTATTGGGGACGGCGCGCTGCTTCGCGTCAGGGCCAAGGCCGGATCCAAGCCGAAATGGTTTACCGTCCTCGACACCGCCAAAGGGGAAGTGCTCAACACGTGGCCGGACGCGCTTCCCAATGGGAAAGGCGTGCTGTTCACCGTGTGGTTCAGCGGAAAGAATGGTGTAAAAGGCGGTACCTCGCACGCGATCGCCGTGGCCGAGGTCCCGTCGGGAAAGCATCGCGTGATCATTGAAGACGCCATTTACGCGCGCTACGCGTCGTCTGGCCATGTCGTCTATGTCACCGCTGGCAAGACGTTGATGGTGGTGCCATTCGATCAGAATTCGATGAAGGTCGCTGGCGAGCCCATCACCCTCGCCGAGGGTATACAGGCGGGCTTTTTTGGCTCGGCGGACCTCGCGATTTCAGCGACGGGCACGCTGGTCTACTCGACCGGCGCTGGACAGGGAAGGCAAGAGCTCGTGTGGGTGACGCGCGATGGGAAAGTAGACACGGTCGATCCTGATTGGTCCGGCGACTTCATCGGTTTCCCCGCCCTTTCACCGGACGGGAAGAGGGTTGCAGTAACGAGGAGCGCCAACACGGAAGACGTGAAAATCTGGATCAAATGGCTGGATCGAGGACCGAGCATAAGATTGGCCGGTGACGGAAAACAAGACTTTGGTCCGGCATGGTCACCGGATAGTAGATCCGTGACGTTCTCGTCGAAACCAGCGAAAGGGTCCGTCTATCTATGGACCCAAAGAGCTGACGGTGGTGCACCCGGTGTAGTGCAGCTTCGCTTGAAGGAGAACGTGTTCAACGCGCGATGGTCACGGGATGGGAAGTGGTTGGTCTTCCAGACCAGCGCCGGGGGGCCTGGTGCGGGTGATATTCTGGCGATACGGCCGGGAACCGATACTGCGCCGACACCGCTCGTCGCGACCGCATTCAGGGAGACATCGCCAGCGCTTTCATTCGATGGGCGATGGCTGGCCTACTGCTCCAACGAGAGCGGGAAGAACGAGATCTATGTAGTGCCGTTTCCGAACACGAGTGCGGGGAAGTGGGCCATTTCGACTGGTGGCGGCACGGAGCCGCTCTGGTCGCATCGCGGTACGGAGCTGTTCTATCGCGACGCGTCCGGCAACCTCGTGGCAGTCGAAGTCAATACCGATCCGACCTTCTCAGTCGGGCGCGCGACAGCACTCTTTCCGGCTGCGGGATACACATCCCGCCCATATACCCAACAGTATGCTGTGGCCCCGGACGACCGCCGGTTCCTGATGATTCGGCCTCTGGAGATAAGGGCACCCGACAACATTATTGTGGTCGAGAACTGGTTCGAGGAGCTAAAGACCGCGGCGTCTGGATCGGGCCGCGGTGCCGGGCATAGATAGACACGCTTTCTCGACCGACGGGATGAACTGGCTCGGGATGGTGCCGCCCTTCACCGCGTCGACGAACTCGAAGCCTTTGCCGCGTCGCAGACGGTGGTGCCGCGCTCGACGCTTCCGGTGGCGTGAACTGCTCC
>JANMTG010000242.1:0-1991 GCA_031390205.1 Gemmatimonadota bacterium | reverse complement strand
ATGAGAACGGCCGCCGCCATGAACATGAGGTGCTCGAGGATGTGAATGTCGTGGTTGGCCATCGCCGCATTGTACAGCGGCGGGAGGTGCCAAGCGGCGATGATCACGTTGAACACCACGAAGCAAAAGACTGGCCTAGTGACGGTTCCCGCGATCGAGGCGACGACGCGATTTCCGAGCAACGGCCGCAGCATCCAGCCGGGCACGCCCGCAATGAGAAGAGGCGGCATCGCCAGCGTCAGGATCAGGTGCTGCACCATGTGCGCGCTGAACAGATAGCCATCACTTAGATCGTGCAGCGGGCCGTTGAGTGAGGCGAACATCACCAGGAGACCGGAGAAGAAAAAAATCTGCTGGCTGGTAGTGGG
Organism: Gemmatimonadota bacterium; assembly: GCA_031390205.1. Lineage (GTDB taxonomy): Bacteria > Gemmatimonadota > Gemmatimonadetes > Gemmatimonadales > Gemmatimonadaceae > UBA4720. The sequence continues at coordinate 1,623 of JANMTG010000242.1, read as the reverse complement.
CTTTCGCCCGAGACGGTACGCGGCCCACAGATACAGTGCGCCCAGTGCCGCGATCCCGAGGCACGTGCTGGGGTGAATCGACCATCGCCACCAGTTGATCGAGGCGATTGGGTGGAGGAACGCCAGGGCCGGCATGTTACATCAGAGCTTGATGATGAGGTGCCCGAACAGGAACAGGAGCGAGATGAGCGTCAGCCCCGCGATCAGGAGCGGGCCGGTGAACAGGACGCGGAACAGCTTGTGGTCGTACTTGAGGTGCATGTAGAACATGACGACGATGCTGAACTTCGCCGCCGACATGATGAGCAGGGTCGGGACGAAGGCGCGCGATGCCACGAAGGAGGGAACGTAGTACGCCCAGACCTCGGCTACAGTTATGAGAAACAGGATGAGAGCGACCTTCCAGTAGGTAGACCAGGTCGGATGCTTGTGCTCCTCGGCGTGTGGCGCGTGGGCGTGCGCTTCCGCGGAGTCGCTCAGGTGGCTTGTCGAATGGGTGTCCATTGTGGCAGCCGGCTATTTGATTAGGTAAATGAGCGTAAAGATCACGATCCAGATGACGTCGACGAAGTGCCAGTACAAGGCGGCCAGGTCGACGTTGATCGCGTCACGAGGTCCGAGTCCGCGGCGGTAGTCGATGGCGAGGAGAGTGACAAGCCACAGCACGCCCGCGGTCACGTGCGCGCCATGGAAGCCGGTGAGCGTGAAAAACGTCGAGCCGAACAGGTTCGTCCTGATAGTGAGCCCTTCGTGAACGAACGACGTGAACTCGTACGCCTGGAACCCGAGGAAAGTCGCCCCGGCGATGGCGGTCGCCCAGAGCCACAGCTTCGATGAGCCGAGGATCCGGTCGCCGCGCGTGTGCTTGGGCAGGTTCTTGTTCTGGACCGCCGCCAGCGCGAGCACCATGAACAGCGACGACATCAGCAGCACGAACGTGGACGCCGATGTCACCGGGATGTTGAGAATCGGCTTCATCGCCTGGCCGGTGGCCGGATTGGTCCACACCTCGTGCGGGTACGGGCCGACGACGCTCCGTCCCTTGTAGATCATGTACGTCGAGATGAGTGACGTGAACAGCATGCACTCCGAGCCGATGAAGGCCCAGATGGCGATCTTCCGGTTGTCGAGTCCGGTTGTCGTGTAGTGGTGTGTCGCGGCCGCTGTCATTGACTAGTGGTGCTCGGGCTCGAGGGGACTGAGTAGCCACCAGTATAACGCGCCGACCATTATCGCCGCGCCGATGTAGATCAGCGCGTGCGTGGTGAGGAGCCCGCAGAACATCAGCACCAAACCAAATGCGACGATGAGCGGCTTGATTGTACTGTAGGGGAGGATGATGCCGAGATCGGCAGCGCTCTTGCCCTCCACCGAGTTGGCGCGGGCGCTCTCCATATCGACTTCCTTTCCTTCCCACAGCGGATATCTGCTCGTGACGGTGGGAATTTTCGCGAAGTTGTATTCGGGCGGCGGGCTCGGGATCGTCCACTCGAGAGTTCCCGCTCCCCATGGATTTGAGCCGGCGATCGGGCCGCTCTTCCGGCTCTTGAAGAAGTTGTAGAGGAAGATCAGCATGGCGATCGGGAAGATCATCGCCCCCGCGCTCGACATGGCGTTGTAGAT
>JANMTG010000223.1:0-2438 GCA_031390205.1 Gemmatimonadota bacterium | reverse complement strand
CTGCGAATACACCGCGACCGGCGTAAAAACAAGTTGAAGAAAGATGTCGTCTATGTGAACGGCAAATTCCTTCCGCGCGCGGAGGCGGTGGTGTCCGTGGAGGACCGCGGCTTCGTCTTCGGTGACGGGGTCTATGAGGTTCTGCGTGCAATCAGGGGACGCCTTTTTGCCACGCGCTTTCACAACGAGCGACTGGAGAAGAGTCTCGACGGCATCAGGATAACGCTTCGCGCGGACGACTCGCCTTCGAGCTTCGTCGACATTGGGCGACAGCTGCTGCGCGACAACGGGCTACTCGACGGCGAGGCGACGCTGTACATACAGGTGACGCGGGGGGCGACGACTCGCGCGCACCACTTTCCCGTCACCGACATCGCGCCGACCATTTACATCTCGGCCGCGCGCTTCACGCCGTTCACCGAGCTTGGCGAGACGGGTGCGGCGGCAATCACGCACCCGGATCTTCGCTGGGGCCGCTGTGACCTCAAGACCCTCAACCTTCTTCCCAATGTCCTCGCCTCGCAGACAGCGAAAGAGCAGGGGGCATTCGAGGCGATGCTCATCCGCGACGGTGTCGTCACCGAAGGCGCCAAAACGAATTTCTTCGGCGTCGTGGACGGAACGCTCCGCACCCATCCGTGCGACAGTCACATCCTTCCCGGGATCACGCGCTCAGTGCTGCGCGATCTCGCCGCCCAAGTCGGGATCGAGCTCGACGAATCTCCGATCACAGTGGATGAGATTCCGGGTTTATCGGAGCTGTTCCTCACCGGCACGACCACCGACGTGATGCCGGTGGTTCAGCTCGATGGTAGATACGTTGGTGATGGAAAGCCGGGTGAGCTCACGCGAAAGTTGCAGCGCGTGCTCTCCGAGAGTCTTGCCTCCACGCCGTGATTGATTCAATTCGGCCAAATCGCTAACTTACGCCCGTTAAGCGCCAGTAGCTCAGTTGGATAGAGCAACAGCCTTCTAAGCTGTGGGTCGGGGGTTCGATTCCCTCCTGGCGCGCCAAGCGACTGCATTGCGCCGTTAGCTCAATTGGCAGAGCAAATGACTCTTAATCATTAGGTTGCAGGTTCGATTCCTGCACGGCGCATAGCTCTGACGATTGAATGCAACGGCTTCATAGAAATCCTACTTGACAACTCGAATCCGGGGCCGTAATAAGGGTGTCTTCCGGGCGCACTCGGTGTTCCCGGCTCGGGCTACGCGGTGTGAAATAGGCGGAGTTTCTCTCTAAGGGAGGGTCATACGCGGCTGCTTCGTTTGTTCGCCCTGCTGCTATGTGGCCCGTTGTTGTCCGCCTCACCGACGCACGTTGTCGCTCAGGCCGATACGCCGAAACATCCCCGCACTCCCGAACAGGTCTACCTGATCATCCGCAGTGATGATGCCGGGATGAGTCACAGCGTGAATATGGGTCTCGAAAGACTCATCGAGACCGGCCTTCCCGTTTCAGTGTCGGTGATGTTTCCCACTCCCTGGTACCGGGAGACGGTGGAGATCCTCAAGCGCCATCCCGCGGTATCGGTCGGCGTTCACCTGACGCTCAATTCGGAGTGGAAAAACTATCGTTGGGGCCCCGTGTCGGGCCGCGCCGCGGTGCCGACGCTGGTGGACGCCGACGGATATTTCTTCCCGTCCACCGCGGACCTTTACCGCAACCACGCTGACCTGCGGGAGATCGAGAAGGAGCTGCGGGCGCAGATCGACCGGGCGCTCAAGTCGGGTCTCAAGATCGACTACGTGGATTACCACATGGGCACCGCGGTTAGCTCCCCCGAGTACCGTGAGATCACGGAGCGCCTCGCCGGGGAGTTTGGTTTTGGAATGTCGGAGTACTTTGGGGAGACCAGACATGATCCCCAGTATTGGGCGGCGCCGCGGCAAAAGGCCGACAGCCTGGTCGCGATGATCGATCGCCTCCCTCCGCGCTTCAATCTCGTGGTTACGCACGTGGGAATAGACGACGCGGAGCTGGGCGCATTACTGGACATGAACGCCGACAATCCACTCCCGGAGATGAGCAAGAATCGCCAGGGAGAACTGGATGCGCTCACGTCACAGCGGTTCAGGGACGCCCTCAAGGCCCGCAACGTCCGCCTCTTGACTTATCGCCAATTAATCGCCATGCAAGGTCTGAAGGCGATGCGACGACCCGAAGGATGAGAACGTACGTGCGCTACTTTGGAGGAGTGCTCATGCAGCCCATTGGAGGATTGCTCATGGAGAAGGTTCTGTTAGGCGTTCTGCTCGCGCTGGCTGTCAGCGGAACCGCACTGGGCCAGGGGATACCGGTTTCCGGAACCGTAACCTCCGCATCCGGTGCTCCTCTCGAAGGAGTCAGGGTTCGACTACAGGGTACGGAGGTCCGTGCGTTTACAAATGCGAACGGGAGATACTCCATAGCGGCCCCTGGGGATGGCGTTTTGAGT
>JANMTG010000203.1:0-2436 GCA_031390205.1 Gemmatimonadota bacterium | reverse complement strand
CGCGCGAAGGTCAGGGTTCCGCGCGATATCGGCCAGGATGCTGCCGTTGACGCCGCGAGGGCCGACCCGACTGTCGCGAGGTATGTCTCTGGAGCTCCGACGAAGATCGTTTTCGTTCCTGGACGGCTGCTCAACATCGTGATCTAGTCGCGGAGCGTTGCGCTGCGATCTGCATCTCTGTATTGGTCGGTGAGGGTGTCCTCTTCGGCATGCGCCCGCAAGCGGGCACCCGCGCTCGCTGGTCGGAGCCCAGAACGCTCCTTCGCGCTCCGCGCTCCGGAGCTGGTCTCCTCGGGCGCTCGCTTGGACGCCGCCTGCGAGAATACCCTCACCTCCCGTATACAGAATCGCAAACGCGGCAGCGCAACGCGCTGCGTCCCCGGCCGAGTGTCGGACCCTCGACCGCGCGCGTGACCGCGCGTGACACGGCCGGACCGAGACTAAGCACGGGGATGCCGAGCTTCGCTTCCGCGGGGCGCGAACGGGATACTCCCTTGGGCGCTCCCCTCCGACGCACCGGCGAAGATTCAGGAAAAAGTTTAAGCAGGACGTTTTTCGTTTCCGTCGCCTTGAGGCGAAGTAAATTCCCGAATGGACGCCCACCTCTTTCTCCAGAACCTGGCGATCGTGCTCTGCGTCGCCGCGGTGGCGACGGTGGTTTTCCAGCGCCTCCATCAGCCCGTAGTCTTCGGCTACCTGCTGGCCGGGATGATAATCGGTCCGCACATCCCCATTCTGTTGGTAGCGGATCCGACGATTGTGCGCGCGCTGTCGGAGCTGGGTGTGATCCTCCTCATGTTCTCCCTCGGACTCGAGTTCAGCTTTCGCAAGCTCGTCCTGGTGAGTCAGAAAGCCGGAGCGGTAGCGGTCTTCGAGTGCAGCATCATGATCTCGGTCGGATATCTGGTCGGCCAGCTGCTTGGCTTCACGCAGATGGAGAGCATTTTCGCCGGTGCGCTGATTGGAATATCCAGCACCACCATCATCGTCAAGGCGTTTCAGGAGCAGAAGGTGAAGGGCCGCGTGAGCGAGCTCGTGTTCGGGATACTGATCATCGAGGACCTCATCGCGATTTTTCTCCTCGCCATTCTCACGACCTTGTCGCGATCAGGCGCGATCTCGCCGGTGGACATCGGCGTGACAGCCATGCGACTGGTGATGTTTCTCGCTGGGCTAATCGGTATCGGGCTCCTCATCGTGCCTCGCGCCATCCGGCTCGTGCACCGGCTCGGGCAGGCGGAGACGACTCTCGTCGCCAGTATCGGGATCTGCTTCGCCGCCGCGCTCCTGGCGCTGTCGTTCGGGTACTCGGTCGCGCTCGGCGCATTCATCGCGGGGTCGCTGGTGGCCGAGTCCGGTCATGAGAGCGAGATCGAGGAGCTGGTGCGGCCGGTGCGGGATGTGTTCGCCGCGATCTTCTTCGTGTCGGTCGGGATGATCTTCGATCCGGGCGCGGTTCTCGATAATTGGCGGGCAGTGCTGGCGCTGACTCTGGCCGTGATTCTCGGGAAGACCCTCGCCGTGACTACCGGGGCATTTCTCGCCGGCCATGGCCGGCGTACCTCGATGAAAGCGGGGATGAGCGTGGCACAGATTGGCGAGTTCTCCTTCATCATTGTCGCGGTAGGAGTCACGTCGGGAGTGATCGGCAGCTTCATGTACCCGGTGGTTATCGCGGTGTCGGCGATCACGACGCTGACGACGCCACTCTTGATCCGGCTTTCCAACCGGGCGGCGGAATCGATCGACCACTGGCTGCCGGAGCCGATTCAAACGATCGCCGCGCTTTATGCCTCGTGGATCGAAAAGGTGCGGAGCGCCCCCCGCGCGGCGACCGGACGTTCCGCCACCCATCGGGTGATCCGCATCATTCTTCTCGATGCGGTGCTTCTGATCGCGGTGGTCATCGGCGTAAATCTCGAGATCGGCCGGGTGACTGCCGTAGTCGGAGAGATCACCGGGCTCTCGCCCTCCCGCGTCCGATTGCTGATTGCCCTGGCCGGTGGCGTGATCATCGTGCCCCTCATGTACGGTGTCATCACGAGTGCCCGGGCGCTGGGGAGGATTCTGGCCAACCGGGCATTCCCGGAGTCGCAGCCGGGAAAGGTCGATCCCGCTGACGCTCCACGGCGGGCGCTGGTGATCGTGGTTCAGATCGCGGTCGTGATCGCCGTCGGAATTCCGGTGGTCGCCATCACCCAGTCATTTCTTCCTGCACACGAGGGCGCGGCGGTGTTCGCCGTACTGACACTTATCCTCCTTCTCGTTCTGTGGAGAAACGCCTCGAACCTGCAAGGGCACGCCCGAGCCGGCGCGCAGATAATCGCATCCGCTCTCGCGCAGCAGATGGCGTCAACAGACGGTTCGTCCGACGCCGACACCAGCCGGCTGAAGCTCGCGAACACAATGGTTCCCGGGCTGGGGGAGCCGGTAGCG
>JANMTG010000202.1:0-8633 GCA_031390205.1 Gemmatimonadota bacterium | reverse complement strand
CGCGCGAAGGTCAGGGTTCCGCGCGATATCGGCCAGGATGCTGCCGTTGACGCCGCGAGGGCCGACCCGACTGTCGCGAGGTATGTCTCTGGAGCTCCGACGAAGATCGTTTTCGTTCCTGGACGGCTGCTCAACATCGTGGTCTAGTCGCGGCGCGGTGTGCGCTGCCTGTCTGGCATCACTGTATTGGTCGGCGAGGGTGTCCTCTTCGGCATGCGCCCGCAAGCGGGCACCCGCGCTCGCTGGTCGGAGCCCGTCTGCCCGCTGCGCCGGCAAAGCGCCGGTCGTCTCCTCGGGCGCTCGCTTGGACGCCGCCTGCGAGGACACCCTCACCTCCTCTACAGAGTACCGTGGTTCGCGCGAAACCGGTTTGCTCGCCGGACTTGCGGCGACCTTCGTCGCGCCACTAACGCCGTTGGCCCCGCGGTTTCAGGCTCCCGCGCCGCGGCGCCGCGCGTCGAAGATAGGAGGATCACGCGCCCGGCGAGCGCAGCACCGGCGCATTCCTGCACTCGCTGACTCCAGTAGTAGACCGGAGGGTGAGGCGGAGGGGTCCTGCGTAGCGGCATTCAGCGAGCGACCAGGAGACCAGCGATCGTCCGCGGAGCGGACCATCCAGCTTTGGGCTCCGCCCGAGCGAGCGTTGCCGCCTAGCAGGACTCCTCCACCTCACCAGCGAGATGATACCCCATAAGTAGAGAAGTGCGCCGGTTCTTGCGAATACAGCCAAGGATGCGCGGACTACTTCCGTTTTCGATCGGCGCCGCTGCAGGCGCGGGGGCACTGCTTTATCAGCGCGCGCATCGCGAGCGCACCCGCCTCGAGAGACTTGGTGCGGCAACGCTGGAAACGCTCCTCGATGCGATCGAAGCCAACGATGCCGTCACTGGCGCCCACGTCCGGAGAGTCGCCGCCTACTCGCTCATCCTCGCCGAAGCGGCCGGCTTCGACGAGCACTCGTTGCGGAGCATCGAGCGGATCGCCCTTTTCCACGACATCGGGAAGCTGCACGAAGCGCTCACGGACATCTTTCACGACATGGGAAAGCTCACCCCGGACGAAAAGCGGGCGGTGATGACGCATCCAGAGCGTGGCGCGCAGGTACTCGAGCCGCTGAGCGTTTTTTATCCGGACCTGGGGAAAGGGGTCGCTGCCCACCACGAGCGCTGGGACGGCACAGGGTATCCGCGCGGGCTGAAGGGAACGCGAATTCCGCTTGCCGCCCGGGTCGTCGCCATCGCCGACACCTTCGACGCCATTACCCACCGGCGGCGCTACAGCCACGCCAGGAGCTGCAGAGAAGGAACGGCCGCGATAGCGGAAGGGCGGGGGACTCAGTTCGATCCGGAGCTGGCCGACCTGTTCTTGAGCCCTCCCGTGCTGGCCGACATTGAGCGGGAGACTCGCCGCGCCAATGGGCCCAGGACGAGAGAGCGAAACCGTCGCCGCGGCCAATCGCAGTCCGCGCCCGACCTCACCTTCCGATGGCGGCAGCCAGCAGGCGCGTCGCGGCTTCCGGATCGGAACCCTTGAAGATGGCATTGATCGCCGCGACGCCGGCCGCGCCGGCCTCCATGATCTGAGGCACGCGCTCCGGCGTAATCCCGCCGATCGCTATCGCCGGAAGCCCCGCGAGGGCCGCCAGGCGCTTGAACCCCTCGATCCCAATGGCATCGCCGGCATCGTTCTTCGAGCCCGAAGAAAAGAGAGGACCAATCCCCACGTAGTCCGCGTCCCTCGCGTTCTCCAGCTCGCGATCCCCCCCCAGCGACGCACCGATCACGAATCCACTCGGCGCGAACCTGCGAATCGCCACGACTGGAAGATCGGTGTCGCCCACGTGCACGCCTGCCGCGCCGGCCGCGAGCGCGATGTCGGCGCGGTCGTTCACGATCACTGGAACGCTGACAGCGCGAACCAGCGCGCGCGCGACATCCACCACCTCGCGCGGTGTCGCGTTCTTGAGCCGCAGTTGAACGCTCGTCGCTCCCCCGCGCACGGCCGCGGCGGTGCGTTCGATGAGGCTCGATCGGCCCTCGACGGTATCGTCGGTGATCGCGACGAGACGCAGTATTGCGGGATCGACCATCGCGCTACTGCGCCGTTGGTTTCTTGCGCGTGGATTTCTTCGCTGGGGCCAGTGTGCGTTTCTTCGTCGACCTGGCCGCCGGTTTGGTGACTCTGCGCGTCGATGACTTCGCCGGCGTGCGAGCTGTCCTTGCCGGTGGTTTGGCGGGGCCCCGTGCGGCCGCTTTGCGCGACGGCGAATCCGATAGCGGGGGCAGCCCTCGCACCTGGCGGATCGCGTTGTTGTGCTGCGCGAGTGTCCGCCTGAATTCGTGGCGTCCATCCGCTCTGGCGACGAAGTACAGATAGTCCACCTTCGCAGGATTAGCCGCGGCGGCAAGGCTTGCCGCGCCCGGTGATGCGATGGGCCCGGGCGGGAGTCCGGCGTGCAGGTACGTGTTGTACGGAGATTTGGTTGCGAGGTCCTTGTACATCACCCGGCTCACGTGGCGCCCCATCGCGTACTGCACGGTGGGATCGGCCTGGAGCAGCATGCCCTTGCGGAGTCGATTGTAATAAACCGCGGCGATAACGGGCCTCTCCTCCGGAACCCTCGCTTCCTTTTCGACCAGCGACGCCATCGTCACCATGTCGTGGCGGTTGATCTTGAGCTCCGGAAGGAGCGAGTCCCATTCGGGCCTCCAGCGCCTCTCGAAGCCACGCACCATCTCGCGCACCGCCTGTGACGCGGTTGTGCCCGCCGGAAACGCGTAGGTGTCGGGAAACAGGTAGCCCTCGAGCGTCTCCGTCGGAATATCCAGCCGCCGCAGCAGAGAGGTGTCACGAACGGCCGCGTCTACCGACTCGGGCGGCACGAACAGCGTCCTCGCGAGAACGGGCTTGATCTGCTGAATCGTGTAGCCTTCGGGTATTGTCAGCGTGTTGACGAGTCCGCGCCCGCCGTTCAGCGCCTTCACGATGTCGCGCCAGGGCGTCCCGGCCTTGAGGAGATACGTCCCGGGCTTGATGTTGCGGTCGCCGCCCGTCGCGCGGCCGTAGAGGCGGAAAATTCTACGGGACCCGATGAGCCCGGCCTTCCCCAGAGAATCGGCGGCGTCGCTGAAGCTCGCACCACGCGGGATGATGACGCGCTTGGGAGCCCCGTACGGGGTGGGACCGCAGGCGGCGACCAGCGCCGAGCCCGCGAGCGCCACGTAGACGGCGAGGACCGCCGGCCTCAGCTCAGTCCGCAACATTGAGTGCATGCTGCAACAGGATCGTCGCCGCCAGCGCATCGACTTCGCCCTTCCGGCCCCTCGTTGATTGGCCGAGGTCCCGCATCGTCCTGAGCGCGGCCGATGTCGTGAACCGCTCGTCGAGATACCGCACCGGCAGCTTCGTTCGCCGGGCGATCTCTTCGCCGACCGCGCGCACTTCGGCGGTCCATTCGGTTTCGTTGCCGTCTCCGTCGAGCGGAAGCCCGAATATGTACCCCACCGCCTCCAGCTCGGTGGCGCGCTTGATCAGCTCGGTGATCGGCGCCCGCTTCCCTGCGCGGCGGGCGATGAATCCGGCGGGAGTCGCAATCATGCCGAGGGTATCGCTGATCGCCAGCCCGATTCGCTTTCGCCCATAGTCCACGGCCAGGTACCGGCTCAGGGTGTTGTTCACGTCCTAGAGACTAGCCCTCTGCCATCTGGGTAAAAAATTCCTTGTTGTTCTTCGATTTGACCATTTGCCGGAGCAGGAACTCCACCGCTTCGGCCTCGGGCATATCCGCCAGAAACTGGCGCAGCAGGATCACGCGGTTGATCTCCGCCTGACTCAGCAGCAACTCCTCCTTTCGGGTCCCCGACTTGAGGATGTCGATTGCCGGAAACACACGGCGGTCCGCGATTTTGCGGTCGAGCACCAGCTCCATGTTGCCCGTCCCCTTGAACTCCTCGAAGATCACGTCGTCCATCCGCGACCCGGTCTCCGTGAGCGCGGTCGCAATGATCGTCAGCGAGCCGCCGCCGTCGATGTTGCGCGCCGACCCGAAGAAGCGCTTCGGTTTGTGAAGCGCGCTGGCGTCAACGCCGCCGGACAGAATCTTCCCCGACTGCGGCGCCACCGTGTTGTGAGCCCGCGCGAACCGCGTCAGCGAATCGAGAAGGATCACCACGTCCTTGCCGTGCTCCACCAGCCGCTTCGCCTTTTCGAGCACCATGTCGGATACCTGCACGTGGCGCGCTGCTCCCTCATCGAAAGTCGAGCTCACCACTTCGGCGCGCGTGGTGCTGGCAATCATCTCCGTCACTTCCTCCGGCCGCTCGTCAATGAGCAGCACGATGATCGTGACCTCGGGATGATTCTCGGCGATTGCATTTGCCATCTTGTTCAGCAGAATCGTCTTCCCCGCGCGCGGCGGGGAGACGATCAACCCCCTCTGTCCCTTGCCGATCGGCGCCATGATGTCCACCACGCGCATGCTCAGATCGCTCTCTTTCGTCTCGAGCCGAAGCCGCTCATCCGGGTAGCACGGACGGAGATTGTCGAAAGGAACGCGGTCCTTCGCCTTCTCGGGATTCTCGGCGTTGACACTCTCCACCTTGAGCAGAGCGAGGTAGCGCTCCCACGCCTTTGGCGGACGCACCTGTCCCCGCACTTCGTCGCCGGTACGGAGGCCGAAGCGCTTGATCTGTGATGGCGAGACGTAGATGTCGTCGGGCCCCGGCAGGTAGCTCCAGTCCTGGCTGCGCAGAAATCCGTACCCTTCGGGCAAGATCTCGAGAACGCCGTCACCATGCAGGATGACGTCGGTGTCGAGCAGGTTCTGCTCGATCTGGAAAATCAGATCCTGCTTCCGGAGTCCGGACGAGCCGTCGATCTTGAGGCCGTCGGCCATCTCCTGGAGCTCGGTCACCGATTTTCGCTTCAGCTCGGTGATGTCCACGCGGTGTCGCTGGAAGTGGAGGACAGGGGATTCAGGGAGGGGAGATGTCGCGGAGAGACTGGACCTGGTGGCGCGCTGAGCCTGGGAGAGGGCTCAGAGGATTGTATGTGTGACTTTCCGGGGGGTCAAGTCAGAAATTGATGTAGCGGAGAGGGTTGCTCTTGATGTCTTTCATCAGCGAGTCCATCAGCGCGCGTCGTCGGGCGAGCTCCACGGTCAGGCTGCTGTCGGGGCCGCCGAATCCCTGCGAGCGCGCCCGCAGACTGTCCAGCTGCGCCGTGATTCCTTTCGCGGTCGTCATGAGCGTGGTGTCGCGGCGGAAGCGGCCGACACTCCCCTGGCCGGACGACGTGAGCAGCATCATCGAATCTGCCGCGGCCATGACGCGCGACGCGCGCTCCACCAGGTTTCCGCGCATTGCGCGGCCGATGGTTCCAGTGCCCCCCGCCATCTTGCCGCTCAAGCGCGACATCCCCCCGGCGATATCGCCCGCCTCGGCCATGCCGTGAGCACGGAAGTTTCCGATCGTTCCCACCGGACCGGACAGCTTCGTGTTGAGCGCGGACAGCTCCGACATCAAGCCGCGGACTTCGGGCATTACACCGCTCACCTGCCCCGCGACGTCGAGCACTCTCGGTTTTGGTCGCGAGTGAATCGTGTCGCCGTCACTGAGCGCGGGAGAAGCCGGGGAGCCGAGGGCGACGTAGATCACCGGAGTCCCGAGAAGCGTCCCGCCCGCCTGGACCCGAGCCCACGAATCCCGGCGCACGTGCGGAAGATCCCTGGCGAGAAACTCGGTGGTGATGAGGAGCCGGCCGAGAGTGTCGGCAGCAGGCACGCGGAACTCGATGCTTTTTACCGAGCCCGAGTGCATCCCCGCCAGCCAGACTTCGGTGCCTGGCAGTACCCCCGTTGCGTCGTCAGCGAGTACATACAGCGTTACTTTTTTGCCATGCAGCGCACCCACGCGCGCGAAGAACAGCGTCGCGAGGACGACTGCCACGATTGCCACCGCGGAGATAATCCCTCCTCGCAAATCGGTCCAGCTCAGTCGGCGGGGCATTCACCGAATATAAGGTTCATCCGGAAATTCTGGGGTGCTCAGTGAATTGTTGGGAGCGAAGACCACGAGAGTCAAACGTCGTGTCGGCAAGCCCGCAGCCCAAAGCCGTGAAGGCCGACAGCACCTGGCAGGTAGTCTTCAGTAAAGCCTCTGGGCTCCCCCAACCACTTTTCCCGAAGTGACCTCGTTGACCGTATTTTATGGCGCAGAGATGACCGTCACTCAGGATACAGCATGCTCATAGGGGTCCCGCGCGAGATCGCCAGGGGTGAGCGCCGGGTGGCGCTGGTGCCCGATGTTGTGCAGCAGCTCACGCGCGCGGCGCATCAGGTCGTCATCGAGCGCGGCGCTGGACTGCGCGCCGGATTCACCGACGAAGCCTATCGCGCCGTCGGCTGTGACCTCGCCGACACCGCGGACGAGATATACCGAACCGCCGCATTGGTGTTGAAGCTGCAGCGCCCGGGCACTGACGCCGCGGCCGGACGTTCGGAGCTCGACATGATGAAGCCCGGCTCGGCGCTCATCGGCCTGCTCCAGCCCTCTGGCGACCCGGGTCTCTTCGCGCAGCTCGCCGAGCGGGATATCGTCGCCTTCAGCATGGAGCTGGTGCCTCGCACCACGCGAGCCCAGATGATGGACGCGCTGTCATCCCAGAGTACGGTGGCAGGCTACAAGGCCGTCCTCATCGCCGCCAACGCGCTCCAGAAGTTCTTTCCGATGTTGATGACCGCGGCGGGCACCGTGCGCCCGGCGAAGGTTCTGGTTATCGGCGCCGGTGTGGCAGGTCTTCAGGCCATCGCGACGGCGCGGCGCATCGGCGCGGTGGTCGAGGCGTTCGACACCCGTCCCGTGGTGAAGGAGCAGGTGCAGAGTCTCGGAGCCACATTCGTCGAGCTCGATGTGCACGCCGCGGAGGCAGAGGACGCCGGCGGATACGCCAGGGAGCTGAGCGAGGATCACATCAAGCGCGAGAAGGAGCTGATCCACCAGCACGCCGCGATCGCGGATGTCATCATCACCACCGCTCTGGTGCCGGGCAAGCGGGCGCCGCTCCTCATCGACGCCAGGACAGTGGAAGCGATGCGCCCCGGGTCCGTTATCGTCGATCTCGCCGGCGAGCAGGGGGGCAACTGCGAGCTGAGCGTTCCCGGAGAGACGGTCGTGCGGCACGATGTGACCATCATAGCGCCGCTCCACATCTCCAGCGATCTCGCGTTTCATGCCAGCCAGATGTACGCCAAGAACGTCGCTGCACTGGTGACACTGCTCGCCCCGAAAGGCGAGCTCAATCTCAACTTCGACGACGACATCATCAGCGCCGTCTGCGTAACCGCTGGCGGGAAAGTTCGTCACGCGCCCACGCTCGAGCGTCTCGGGCGTTCCAACCCCAGGCTCGTGGAGTCAGCCCCATGAGTCAGGAGCTGGTGCTCGGCATCTACGTGTTCATCATGGCGATCTTCGTCGGCTTCGAGGTCATCGCGCGGGTGCCGTCGGTGCTGCATACGCCCCTCATGTCTGGCACCAACGCCATTCACGGGATTGTGGTGCTGGGCGCGATGCTTGTCGCCGGATCAGCCGACACTCCGCTGGCGCACGCACTCGGCTTCATCGCGGTGGTGTTCGGTGCCGCCAACGTGTTCGGCGGATTCGTGGTGACGGACCGGATGCTGGAGATGTTCAAGAAGCGAAAGGCGGATACAACGCCGCCAGGGAAGGCGGATACACCCCCAACAGAGAAAAGGGATGGCTGACTTCCGCGAGTCGGTGATCGCAGTGAGCTACATCGTCGCCGCGGTGCTGTTCATCTTCGGGCTCAAGGCGCTGAGCTCGCCATCCACCGCTCGCTCCGGCAACAGACTGGCCGCAATGGGAATGGCGCTCGCCCTCGGCGCGACTTTGCTCGACCGCCAGATACTCTCGTTCTGGTCGATCGCCCTCGGGACGTTTATCGGCGCGGTGATGGGGATTTACTTCGCCCGAACGGTGCAGATGACCGCGATGCCGCAAATGGTCGCACTCTTCAACGGAATGGGCGGCGCGACGGCGGCACTGGTGTCGGTAGCGGAGTTTCTGCGCCTCTCACGCACGGGTGAAGCGATTGGGAAAGGCGAGTCAACGTCGATCGTGCTCGGCACCATCATCGGAGCGATCTCGTTCACCGGGAGCCTCATCGCGTTCGGAAAGCTCCAGGAGCTTCTTTCGGGGAAGCCCCTTCAGTTCCCGCTGCAGCGCGCGATCAACGCCCTCACCCTCGTCGCGATCTTTGGTCTCGGCGGGTGGGTCGTCGTGGGAACCGGTGGGTCGACGGCGCTATGGATACTGTTCGCCGCATCGCTTTTCCTCGGGGGGATGTTCGTGCTGCCCATCGGTGGCGGCGACATGCCGGTGGTGATCTCGATACTCAACTCGCTGACCGGTCTTGCTGCCGCACTCACCGGATTCGTGCTTCACAATCAGATGCTCGTGGTGGCCGGCGTCCTTGTGGGGGCGTCGGGAACGCTGCTCACGCTGCTCATGAGCAGGGCCATGAATCGCTCAGTTGCGAACGTGTTGTTCGGGGCGTTCGGTGCATCCGGAACGGGTGCCGCGGCCGAGGATACGGGCGTGCATCGCACGGTGCGTCAG
>JANMTG010000197.1:0-2331 GCA_031390205.1 Gemmatimonadota bacterium | reverse complement strand
ATGGCTCCAGTTGAACGTCCGCACGGAGTAGGGACAGGCGGCCATGCAGAACCGGCAACCGATGCACCGCTCGTTGTCCACCAGCACGATCCCGTCGTCCCGCTTGAACGTCGCACCGACGGGGCAGACACGCGTACACGGTGGGTCGTCACAATGGAAACACGGCCGCGGAAACCAGTACGGGGCGCCGTTCTCCGAATCCTTCATCTTGAACAGCCGCAACCACTCGCGATCGGGTGGGAGGAAATGCGCGTCGGCGCAGGCCGTGACGCACTTGCCGCAGCCGTCGCATGCGGCAAGATCGATCACCATGACCCACTTCCGTCCGGGAATCCCTCGCCTCACCTCGTCCGGAGTCGGTGGAGGAACAGCCGCGGCAGCACCCGCGGGCACAGCCACCAACTCTCCGTCCGCTGTGAGTGCCAGCCTTTCGCCCGCTGCGGGATCGGCAGACGCTGACGCGAGCGCGTTACCATCTCTTAGTATCCGCTCGACCGCGACTGCGGCGCCCCCCCCTGCCACCAGCAGGCCGGCTCTCAAAAAGCCTCTGCGATCTACACTCACAGACATCCCTCCGAGTTCAGGGCTTCTGCTACTGTTCGCCGCTGCAATTTTCCGTCGTGAGCAAAGAGTAGGCACGAGCGAGGCCGGGGGCCATCAGGGAAGTGCCCCTTATTCGTCAGGGATTAGGAGGACGGCTCTAGGCGGAAAGCGTAGGGAACTCCGCGCCTGTTACGAGGCGAGGTGGCAGCGGCTCAGGCGCAGCGTATAGCAGTGGCGAGTCCGACACTTTGTCGGTTTTCCTCGGGCAGAGAGCGCAATCCGCCGAGATTCCCTGCCGCGAATGTCGGACTATGCCGCGCTGATCTCGACGTCTGCGGCGTGAACGAGCTGAACGAGGGCATCTACGGTGAGCTGAGCACAAGCCGTGAAGCCGTGCCCGATTACATGATCACGAGAACCCGGCTGACATCCCCTGCCTACGACGGGGCGATGGGATCTCTCTTATCTTTACTCGGCCGATCAGCGAAGACGTATTGGCGGGAGCGAGGTGGGGAGGGACTCATAGTGCTGCGGGCGACGACAATGAACCCGTTCGCTTCCGAGCTTGAGCCAGACCATGTCGCAGGTTTGATCGATGCCGTTCGGCAGGCTGCACACCGAGTGTTTGCAATGGCCACGCCGTGCGCGTCTTTCGGGCATTCCCCGACTAGCAAGCTCCTCGAAACGACCCTAGCTTAGCTTGGCCTTCGCGCCTCCCGTTTGTAAGAACTCTACTCGAGCAGCCATGGCCGATCCTTCCGCGCCTCCGGTCTTTACCTACAGTCGCATTGCCTTCTGGGTAGTCCTCGCCCTGATGGCTGCATCCGTTCTCTACGCTATGTGGCGCGCCGTCGCCAATTGGAGTGCCATCACCGTCTGATCGCCACCGTGCTCTGACCTGACCGCCGTACTTCTCGCCCCGCTGGAGTAGGTGATGACCAAACGACATACCCGCATGTTCTTCATCGGTGGCACGCTGCTGTTCGCAACCATCTTCCTCGTCCTGACTGTCGACAGCCACCGACAGTTCGGCACTCTCACCAACGCCGACCGCATCACCCCCGCGGTCAGCGAGGGCAAGGACGTGTGGCACCGTAAGAACTGCGTCAACTGCCACACCCTACTGGGCGAGGGCGCCTATTACGCTCCGGATCTCACGAAGATCACCCAACAACGCGGCGTGGCGTACCTTACGGCCTTTCTCAAGGACCCATCGCAGTTCTACTCGGAGCGCGTGCATCGGCGATTGATGCCCAACCCCAAGCTCTCCGACGTCGAGATCGCCCAAGTCATCGCATTCCTCGATTGGGTCTCGAACATCGACAACAATGGGTGGCCGCCGCGGCCAATCCTGGTGTCGGGGAGTGCGTTCCCGAGCGCTGAGGTGCAGCCGACGACCGGAGGTGCTGCCTCCAACGACCCGATCGCCCTCGGGCAGCTGCTCTTCCGGAGCACACCTCCCGGCTGCTTTGCCTGCCACTCCACCATCGGCGGGACGACTCTTGCCGGGCCCTCTCTCGCCGGCATCACCTCCCATGCCGGAGCGATGCTCGGACAGTCCGACTACCGTGGCACCGCCACCGACGCAGCGGGCTACATCCGCGAGTCGATCGTCACGCCAAGCACCCACCTCGTTCCTGGCGCCAGGTACTCGGCCGGCGGCCGCTCCTTCATGCCCGACAACTTTCGCGAGACCCTCACTCCCAAGCAGATCGAGCAACTCGTCGCCTATCTCCTCACGCTCCCCTAGGAGGGTCGAAGTATGCGTTTTCGCTCACAATGGGTGGC
>JANMTG010000087.1:0-6817 GCA_031390205.1 Gemmatimonadota bacterium | reverse complement strand
GTACAAGTATCGTAACTGCGGCAGCGCAACGCGCTGCATCCCCGCCCGCGTGCCGGACGTTCGACCACGTGCGTAGGCGCGCGCGACGCGCCGATTCGACCCTAAGCCACGGGGATGCCGAGCTTCGCTCGGCACGCTCCCGCGAGGCGCGAACGGGATCGTCACCGACCGCTGCACCTCGTTGGGGAGTCGGAGGGGGGTCTTGCATAAGCGAGTTTCAGCGAGCGACCAGGAGACGGGCGAGTGCCAGCGGAGCTGGCGCGAGCGTAGTACCCGGCTCCGCCCGAGCTCGCGTACTCTCGTTGCAGGATCCCCTCCGACGCACCGGCGAAGATGCAGGGATTCGGGGGAGAAACCGCACAGCTTCAGCTGCGGGCGGGCATTCAGCGATCGCACCGTTAGATAAGTATCTAATACTATCTCAAAGAACTATCACACCCTTGCTTCCAGCGGACTGACTCGTGATCCCCGGAGATCTTTCGCCCCGTGCGCTTGCGCGGGACCTTCGCACCTTTTTTCGTGCCTCCGACCTCTGACGGGCTGGCGCATGTTGTGCCGGAGAATCCCTGGGGCTATCGGGTTGCGGGATTCTTTTGCGTGGCGCCGCCATGACCACTCGAGCCGGGCTGGAAGCGGAAGCGATCAATCGCCTGACAGCGGGCATCGAGCCGAGCGAAGTCCGCGCAATTCTCGTACAATGTCTGGCCGGAGACCTCGCCCCCTCCGTCGCCGTCTCCCATATGCTCGCCGAAGGTGGGGCAACTAGGGTCCGCCTCGCGATCGACGATGTGACGCACCGGGCGGCGACGATCTCGCGCGCGAGCGACATGCTGGTGCAGGACAGGGTTGATGAGCTGACTCAGGTGTTCGTGGAAATGGTCGCGGCCGTCGCCGACGTCAACGAAGCGGCTAAGAGTCGCTCGCGCCCCGAGCAGCCTTTTCTTCCTGAAGAATCAGTGGAGCCCGGCGGGGCGCGAACCGCTGAATAGCTTCGAGCGTCGCCATGCAGAAGCCCGCCCAGGCGAGGCCGATAATCACGCCCGCGACCACGTCCGACGGATAGTGTACGCCCAGGTACATCCGGCTGAACGAGATGAGCACGATCACGATGAACGCGAACGTCATCACGGCCCAGCGCGTCCACCTGCGCCTGTGAAGCCGGGCCGCCAGATAGGCAACCGTTCCATACACGATCGCCGAGCTCATGGCGTGTCCCGAGGGAAACGACGAGCTGACCGCCTGTATTGCGGGGACGAAGATTGTCGGACGTGGTCGGTTGAATCCGAGCTTGAGCACGCCGTTCAGCACGAGCCCACCGCCGGTGGCGACGACGAGTAGGATCGCGGAGTACTTGTGGTGTGTGAGCGTGAGGAAAAGGCCGGCGACGACGACTATCATCAACACCACCGTGCCGGTTCCGAGTGCGGTGACTTCAACCATGATGGCGTCGAGCGTCGTCGATTGGTGTGCTCCCATCCAGCGAATCACGGACTCGTCGAACGGCTGCGTTTCGCCTTCGCGAACCTCCGATGCCAGCTTCACGAACGCACCGGTCCCAGCGATGCCTGCCAGCAATCCCGCCACGACAAATATTCCAAGCGCCCCGACGAGGCTATGTGCCCGGTCAAACGCGACGTGCAGCCACCGGTCCCATAGGGCTCTGGCGTTCACGTCTCCTCGCCAGGCGATGCGTCATTCCGGCGTTCGGTGTTGCGTCTGTCATCTCCTCGCCGATCCTGGTGAGACCGCGCGCGGAGCCACCGCAATGTCATGAACGCGGCGATGCCGAAAACAATCCAGTAAACGGGCACCGCCAGGTCGTGGAGCGCGGGTATGCTCCGCTCGATCCGGTAAAGTCCCGCCAAGACGAGAAGCGAGACTCCCCACACGACGAGCAGCTGTCGCAGCCCACGGCCGTAGAACATTTAATCAGCTCGGAGTCAGAGAAAACAACACTTCATACTATACGACACGCGCTGTGTGCACGACTACCTAGCCTGTCTCGCCCGCCAGCTGTCTGAGAGCGGAGCCGGTCAGACGGAAAGTTTTCCACTCGTCCATCGGCTTCGCTCCAATCTGGTGGTAGAACGAGATGGCGAGCTCGTTCCAGGTGAGCACGGACCACTCCACTCTCCCGCAGTTGCGGTGGAGAGCGATGCGTGCAAGCTCGCGCAGCAACGCGTAGCCGACACCATGCTTGCGAGCGGACGGGCGCACGAAGAGGTCTTCGAGAAACAGGCCCCTCTTGCCGAGCCATGTCGAGTAGTTGTGAAAGAAAAGGGCGAACCCAGCGGGGTCGCTGCCGAGATACGCGATCAGCACTTCAGCCGCTGGGGTCGGGCCAAAGAGTGTGCCGACGAGATCTGCCTCGGTGACCGGCGCCTCTCCAGGCAACGCCTTCTCGTACTCGGCCAGCTCGAGAATTAACGAGCGAATTAGCGGCACATCGTCCTTCGTCGCCGGCACGATTCGCAGTTCAGGGGAGTGCGCACTCTTCATCGGCGCATTATCAGACTGGCAGAATGGGGTGTCAATGCCATCTTTCCGGGAGATGAATCCATCAAATGACTGGCCAGCGGCCGAGGAAGAGGTGAGGCAGCGAGAGACCGGGGAGGTCAGCGCCGCCCTCGCGCGGAGAACGCGACGAGTTCGTGCGCTCGGACAACTGTTGGACAACTCGATTCCCATTCCGGGCACCGGGCGTAGGATCGGGCTCGATGCCGTGATCGGACTAATTCCCGGAGTTGGCGACATGGTTGGCGGGGTGTTGTCCGGCTACATCATTCTGGAAGCTGCGCGGGCGCAGGTACCGACGATAACGCTGGTGCGAATGCTGGGGAACGTCGGCATCGACACGCTGGTGGGGGTGATCCCCGGGCTCGGCGATGTCTTCGACGCGATGTGGAAGGCGAACATGAAAAATGTGGTGCTGCTTCAGGGGCACCTGGTGACGAGCGATGAAGCCGCCGCCGATCGGCGGAGCGCAATCGGTGCGTCCTTGCTCGCGGTGGCGGTGCTGGCGCTGATCGTCGTCGGTGGGATTGCCCTCGCCATCTATGTGGGTCGATTGCTGTGGGGGCTCTCGACCCAATAGCTTAGTAACAACGGCGCCGTGGCCAAGTGGTAAGGCGGCAGACTGCAAATCTGCTATTCGTCAGTTCGATTCTGACCGGCGCCTCTTAGCAGGAAACGGCCAGCCGCCCCGGGGGCATACGGCGCTCTTATGGCCCACGTTTCTCGTTTCCCTCCGATAATTATCAAATGCAGCCCAGCCCCGTCCTCGCCGTTCAGCGTCTCCGCGAATCGCTCTCCCAATCGTACAACATCGATCGCGAGCTGGGCCGCGGCGGAATGGCGACGGTCTACCTCGCCCAGGACTTCAAACACGACCGGGAAGTAGCGCTCAAGGTCCTTCATCCCGAGTTGGCGGCATCACTCGGCCCCGATCGATTTCTCCGCGAGATCAAGCTCGCTGCCCGGCTGAATCACCCGCACATCCTTCCGCTGTTCGATTCCGGAGAGGCTGACGGCTTTCTCTACTACGTAATGCCGTATGTCGAAGGCGAGTCGCTGCGGGAGCGGCTCGACCGCGAGCAGCAGCTCCCCATCGACGAAGCGGTGCACCATGGGCGAGCGATCGCCTCAGCCCTCGACTACGCGCACCGGCAAAAAATTGTGCACCGCGACGTGAAGCCCGAGAACGTGATGCTGTACGAGGGCGAGGCGATGGTGATGGACTTCGGAATCGCCAAAGCGGTGAGCGCCGCCGCGGGTAACGAGACGCTGACGCAGACGGGGATGATGCTCGGCACCCCTGCCTACGTGAGCCCGGAACAGGCGGCCGGCGAAACGAACCTCGATGGCAGAAGCGACCAGTACAGTCTCGCCTGCATGATTTACGAGATGATCTCCGGCGAGCGTCCCTTCAGCGGCACCACGCCCCAGGCGGTGATGGCCCGGCGCTTCACCGAGACTGCGCGGCCTCTCCGCAAGGTTCGCGCGATGGTACCCGAGCCGGTCGAGCGGGCAGTCGCAAAAGCGATGTCTACCGACGCGGCGAACCGCTACCCGACCGCGGCGCTGTTCGCCAATGCGCTCGGTATGGGGAGTCTCTCGACGCCCACTGACAGCCAGAGTCTTCCCCAGACCGTCGTTTCCACCGCGAAATCGGTAGCAGTGCTGCCGTTCGCCAACATGAGCGCCGATCCGGAGAACGAGTACTTCACCGACGGAATGGCGGAAGAGATCATCAACGCGCTGACCAAGATACAGTTGCTTCGGGTCGCGTCCCGCACCTCGTCGTTCGCCTTAAAGGGTAAGAACGAGGACATCGGAGAGATCGGCAGGAAGCTCAAGGTCTCCACCGTTCTCGAAGGCAGCGTGCGCAAGATGGGGAACCGTCTGCGCATCAACGCGCAGCTCGTGAACGTCGCCGACGGATACCAACTGTGGTCCGAGCGCTACGACCGGGAGATGGAGGACGTGTTCGCGATTCAGGACGACATCTCGCAGGCAATCGTCAAGGCGCTCCGCGTCATTCTCAGCGAAGGCGAGAAGAAACAGATCGAAAAAGCCCGCGCCGTGAACGTCCAGGCGTACGACTACTATCTGCGCGGCCGGCAGTATTTCCATCAGCTCCGGCGCAAGAGTCTTGAGTACGCCAAGCAGATGTTCAACAAGGCGATTGAGATCGATCCCGAGTACGCCCGTGCCTATGCGGGCGTCGCCGACTGCTACTCCCTCCTCTATACCTACTTCGATGCCCGCGAGCTCAATCTCCGCCAGGCGGACATCGCCAGCAACAAGGCGCTGGAACTGGAGCCGGATCTCGCCGAGGCGCACGTGGCGCGCGGCCTGGCTGTGTCGCTGAGTAAGCGGTTCGGCGAAGCGGAGGCCGAGTTCGAGGAGGCGATGAGGCTCGATCCGAAGCTGTTCGACGCAGCATACGAGTACGCCCGCTCTCGCCGGTCTCAGGGAAAACACGAAGAGGCCGTGAAGCTTTTCGAGCGCGCGTCGGTATTGCGTCCGGAGGACTATCAGACGCCGGGGTTTCTCGCTCAGTCTCTAGGCGCACTCGGCCGGCATGAGGAGGCGAACGAGGCGTACCGGAGGCAGGTCAAGCTCATCGACCAGCATCTCGAGCTCAATCCCGACGATCCGCGAGCATGTATTCTCGGCGCGATATCGCACGCCGTGCTTCATAACAAAGCTCGCGCGGAAGAGTTCACCGCGCGGGCAATAGCGGTGGATCCGGACGACCCGATGCTCCTTTACAATGTTGCATGCTCTTACGCGCGGCTCGAAAAAATCGACGCGGCCCTGGAAGCTCTGGAGAGAGCGGTCGAGAAGGGCTGGGGCGACAAGGAGTGGCTCGAGCATGACTCCGACCTGGATACCCTTCGGGAAATGCCTCGGTTCAAATCGATTGCGCAGGCGATGTAGGGCTCTGCCTCGTTCAAACTATTACGAGTCTCTCACCACCTCTGGAGTGACCAAATGCCGGTTCCTTTGGCGTTGACCGCACTCGGCGTGGCACTCCTCCCTTATCCCTGTTGTCGGCGCAGGGCCTGAATCAGGCCACTGCTGGGTGAGGGAAACTCTCACAAAAAAACAGCACATCTCCGACAGACAGTGGCTCCCGGCTGTTGCACCTTCCCATCATGGGATTCTACGAAGAAAGACCTCCACGTCACGGACACCGCACTCCGGCTGAACTGGCTGAAGACGAAATCCTTTCGTCGCTTCACGGGAACTTCTGCAGGATGCCGGCAACTCTCGAAGAGACTGGATCAACGACCGGGACCGCATGCGTGCGTTCGACAAGCGTCGCACTTCTGCCCTGGGCTGACGCGCATCCGTTCACATCCCATCGCTACTGAGCCGTGTAGCCACCGTCGATTACCAGCTCCGTGCCGGTGACGAACTTTGCCTCGTCTGACGCGAGGTAGAGGACACCATAGGCAATGTCATCGGGTTCCCCGACGTGACCGATTGGGTGTAGACTGTCCAAAAGCTTGCGACCTTGAGCGACATCGCCCTGAGCTCTCAGATAGTTCTCCACCATCGGGGTCCAGATATAGCCAGGGTGCACCGAATTGACCCGAATGTTGTAGCCTGCTTTGGCGCAGTAGAGTGCCGCTGATTTCGTAAGGAGACGCACGCCCCCCTTGCTTGCATTGTACGCGGCGAGGTTCGGATCACCGACCAGGCCTTCGATCGAGGACAGATTCACTATCGAGCCGCCTCGATTTGCCTTCATTGTCTGGATCGCGTGCTTGGTTCCCAGAAAAACGCCATCGAGATTGATACTCATGAGCCACCGCCAATCAGCGAGCGTGGTGTGCTCGACGTCTTTGGCCAGTGCGACGCCGGCGTTGTTTACCAGAACGTCGACCTTTTTGTACCGTTCGATTACGACCCTCATGACGTTATCCCAACCTGCTTCATGGGCGACATCGTGCTCGATGAAGATTGCATCGCCCCCACGACCGCGGATCTCTTCGACCACCGCTGATCCTTTGCTGACATCAACATCGGTCACTGCGACAGCGGCGCCCTCGTCTGCGAGTCTGAGGGCGCACGCGCGTCCGATGCCAAGCGCAGCCCCGGTAATGACCGCAGCCTTCCCACGCATTCTGTTCATGGTCTCATGATTCGCGGAAGGGATTCTGACACTGTGGGTCTGCCCGGCAACGGCGGAGTCGCGGTACACCTGGGCCCAAAAAAACTAGAGCCTCCGCTCAGTGGTTTCCCACTTTGCGGCGGCTCCGCTTCTGCTGGCAGTCGCCAAGGCCGGTTCGTTTCTATGTTTTCACAC
>JANMTG010000068.1:0-30457 GCA_031390205.1 Gemmatimonadota bacterium | reverse complement strand
CTGAAGGAGCTCTACTCCCAGACCTGAGTCAGTTCGTTACGGGCCCTTCTTGCTGGAAGAAGCCCTTTCTCTCTCGATCCGCCGCCTGATTTCCTGAAGCCGCTCGACGGAAAGGTTTCCGGACAGCGTCAGCGTCTTCCCCGTTCCTGACTCCGTCCAGCTGATCGTATTTGCTGGTGCGACGAACGCCGCATCGACCTGAATCTGGGTGGCCGAAGTTTTTGGAGCCTGTGCAGCGTCCTTCGAGCTAGTCATGGAATCGCCTCGGCTCTGTAGATCCATCGGCGGTAGAGCGGACGCCGCGGTTGGCGCGGCTTTAGCACTCATCGGCTGGGCGGTGCGAGCGGCACTGGCCGTCGATTGCCGCTGGTTACCCACCGTTGCACCGGTAACCACGACTTCCGAAAGCTGCATTGATTCAGTCTCAGTCAGTGTGACGGTCTGTGACGGCGCAATTTCGTATATGGTGCGGCGCGCGCCGATCGTTCTCTCGACTCTCAACAGCTTGAGGGGCGTGACTTCGCTCTGTGCCGCGGCCGCAGTTGCCAGCGGTTGCATTGCCGCGCTGGCTGGTGCGGCTGCGTCCGTCGCAACGAGCTCTCGCGTGACGGCCCCGGACGAGCTTCCGCTCACCCCTCGCGGTGCGGCTTTGCCGGAGAGATCGCGCTCAGCAGAAACAGGAACGTTACTGGCACGAGCGGGTGGCGGCACTCCCACCCCCACACCATTCCCCACCTCCGCACCTACCGTCGCACTAGATGCCTTTGCCTCGAAGGGCACGGCCTCATTCGTGCCGCTCGACAAGCGCGCTTCCTGTCCGCCCTCGCGCATCACGACCAGACTGCCGCCTGCTACGACGAGCATCGCGGCCGCGGCGCGCCAGAATACACGAAGGTCCCGTTTCCGCGCTGGCGCAATCGGCACCACCCCGCGGGGGATATCATCCAGCGCGGTGAGAATGCGCGAAGACGCCGCGATGAAGCCCCGCGCTTCGGCCACCGCCGTCGAACACTCCGGACACTCGGCGACATGCGACTCCACGCGCCCTGCTTCTTCCGCGGGCAGCGCGCCGTCGACCCACGAGTGAATCGTTCCTTCGTCAGGATGCTGCATTCTTCTCCCTGTCTTCTCGGCTCTTCTGCAAAGCCTCGTAGCTCTCAACCAGCCGACGGCGGGCACGCGACAGCGTGGTGCCGACCGATCCCGGTGAGAGCAGCAGGGCCTCAGCGATCTCGTTGTAGTCCAGCCCTTCCTCGCGCATCAAGAGCGCCAGTCGGTCGCGCTCAGCAAGTCCGTCCACCGCTTTGCGCGCCATTGCCGCTTCCTGTGCGCGTTCGAGCGTAGCCTCCTGCGGCTCGCTCACCGCGTCCCTTTCCTCTTCCGCGAGCAGCGCGAGGTGCTTCCGGCGTCTCATGTCCTTTCGAGCCTCGTCTCTCACCAGATTCGTCGCGACCGCGAACAGCCACGCCCGTTCGTTCTCGATTGACGTCTGCCGCAGTGCTCTGATGAACGTCTCCTGCGCGACCTCTTCCGCCCAGTCGCGATCTCCCAGTCGTCGCGTCAGGTATCGCACCAGTGCGGTGTTGTACGTTCGGAACAGGCGGTCTACGTCGGTCACGGAATTACCAGTGCTCTCTCAGCAGAGTCATGTCGCGATCGCTCAGCTGTTCCTTTCCATCAGGCGTGAGCTCGATGGCCATCGCCTGGCCCGAGATGATCAGCCGCTCGCTGAACGAGAATGCTTCGCGCAGCTCCGGTATGTTATCGATCAGCTTGAAGTACGCGTCGGAGAATGCCTTCACGCGCAACACTGGCGCATCCTTTTTGAAGCGCACGTCGGTCCACACGCTGTCCCGGAGGACAAGGGTCATATTACCCAAGCGACGGACTCTCGCATCGTTCCTGAGCCCGCTCAATGAATCGATCGCCGCCATGCTCGTCGCCGAGCGTTGCGCGGAGGCGGTCTTGGCAGCCTCGAAAGCACGGTCGGCAGAGGGCGCTGCGGCCGCCGTGCCACTAGCGGCACCTCTCAGAACGATGCCCGAGAGGTCGGATTCTGTGCGGCCGGCACGTCCCTGCATTGGCCTTACCTCCCGGCGGTTCATCCCTGGCTCGACGACGAGGTACGACGAAAACTCGGTTGGAATTCCGTAGCGCTCTCCAAGCTCGCGGATCTCGTCATCCAGCTCCCGCGAGCCTCCATGCTTCCTCTTTTCCGCGCTCAGATAGCCCACGCGCTGCGTTGCCCACAGGCGCGCAACATACGCGTTCTCACGCGACCGCTCGGGGAATCGCACGCGAGTCCCCCATGTGACCGGACCATTCGACGTCTGCCCCTCAAAGCGCACGACCGCATCCCCACTCCCATCGTAGCGCGCCAGGATCACCAGGTCCTCTCCGGCAAATATGTCCATCGGTCCCGACGGGTGCATCTTCAGCAGACGCACGCCATCCGCGCGTACGCGCACATCGGTGACGAGCGGATTGGTGAGACGGCTGGCTACGATTCCCACCGCGCGCTCCACTGATTCGTCCGGCCGCACGAAGCTCGCCGTCCCGCGACCTTCCAGCGCCAGCTGCTCTATCAGGGACACGTTGAGATCCGAGCCGACTCCGAAAGTGAACACTCTCCGCGAGCCCCGCCGCCTGGCTACTGAGGAGGCGATTGCGCCTCCATCACGCTCACCGACGGTCGGCAAACCATCCGTCAGAAACAATACGATCGGCAGTCGTCCCGCCTGCTGCGGAACCGACAGGGCTTCATCGAGCGCTCCCGAGATATTGGTGGACCCCTGTGCCTCCAGGGCGTCGAGATAGCGCTCGGCTGAGCGGATGTTCTCACGCGTGGCGTACGCGAAATCGTCGCGGAATGTGCGCACATCGCTCGAGAAGTCGATGAGCCTGAACCGGTCGCCTGCCGATAGCGACCGCAGAAACTGCTTTCCGGCCCCGCGCGCCTGCTCGATTTTTCCCCCGCTCATGGAGCCCGACACATCGATCACGAATGTCAGGTCGCGGGGAACCGCGCGAGAGGCGATCGCTGGCGGAGAAAGGGTGATCAGCGCGAATCCATCGTCGTTCCCCGGCGCGTTGGTGAGAAGCGATATCGCGGCGGCTGCCGACCTCCTGAACGGAATGAGGAGAGTGATCTCACCTCGCGCATCTCTCACTTCCACGCGACGTACCGATCCGCGGCGGCCCGACACCATCGAAACGGGCGAATACGTCGTTCCGTAATCGGGTTCAATTGAATGGGTAGGCGAATACGCCGTCCCGTACGATGCTTCATTTGGATACGTCAGCACGAAGGAGGTTCTCCCCTCGGCCTGTTGATTCATCTCTCTCCCGATGTTTCTCAGACCACGGAAGTAGTCCACACGCAGCGCATCGCCCTCGCGCTGGGCGACCACGTGAAAGCGGAGGACTACCTTTTTCTCTTCGCCCGGCGCAATGGGAAATATCCGCGCTCGGAACAGCCCGTACCCCATCCACTCGAGCAGTGCCGGATCGCGCTGGCTGCGCACGATCTCTTCGTAGATCTGGCGGGCGCGGTCGGCGCTCATCGTCTCGCCCGCGACCATCTCGCCATCGATCGACAGCTTGAGGTCCTGGAACGCGGCGCCCTTCGGGAGGGGGAACATATAGTCCGCCTCGCCCACCCTGCTGCCACGGTTGACGAACGTCTCGGTGATCTCGTAGCGCAGGACGCGGTCAACCAGTTCCACCCGCACGTCGCTCCGCAGGCGGAAGACATCCGGCGACTGTATTCCGCACGCCGGCATCACGCACGGCATACCAGGCCGGCATGGCGGCGGTACCCGGCAGGGCCAGGGGCGGGGAGGCGGACTCGGCCGCACCACCTGCGAGGAGGCAAGAATGGGAAAACAGAAACCGACGATAAAAAGGAGTGAGCGCATTAGTCCACCGGTAGGCAAGGGTCTACTGTGAGACGTGCCTCACGGCTTTACTTGCACACCCCTATTCGCGGGTTCTCCGGGGCCGCCTCTTCACCGTCTCGCGCCTGTCATCAACCCGCACCGCGAGTAATTTCCGGTCAGCACGCTGCATGGTGCGCTCGAACGGCTCCCCCGTGCGCCGAGCCGCCCATCCCATGGAGAACTGTGCCGGGGCGGAGGTGAGCGCAGACGTTCTCAACCGGCTGGCCACCTGTTTGGTCTGCTCCTCACCGGCATCGCACAGCACGACCAGGAATTCGTCGCCGCCTATCCGCACTACCGACTCCTCCGCGCGCACATGACGCATGAGATAGCGGGCCATCTTCACCAGAACGCTGTCCCCCTCCGCGTGACCGTTCACGTCGTTGAACTGCTTGAAGTGATCGATGTCGAGATAGATGCATCCCCACTCGCTGTCGGGCACGGCGTCACACTGCCGGACGATCGTGTTCAGGTATCTGCGGTTGTAGCAGCCCGTGAGCGGGTCGCGGATGCTCAGCTCCTGCAGCTGCGTCTGCAGGTCCTTACGGTGGGTGATGTCCACCATGATCCCGTGACAGAATTTTTCACCGGTCTTCGGGTGCACCGACAGGTAGGCGCTGTCGACGACCGTTCTCACTTCGCCATCGGGGCGCGTGAGCTGGAGCTCCACGTCGCGAATGGACCCCAGACGCTCGAGCAGTGCCATCTCCCGGGAGCGGAGCTCGGGTTTCAGGAAGTCGCTGGTGTGAAAGCCCTTCAATTCCTGAAGGGACTTGGCGCCGAACATCTCGAGGAAAGCCGGATTGGCATCGACAATCTTCCCGTCCAGCGTCGCGATGTACATTCCTTCCTGCAGTCGCATCGCCATCTCGCTGAGAGTGGCGGGATCACTCAGGCTGGGGACACGAATAGGCTTCTTGGAGGGCTTGGAGCGCCTCACATTGATGGCTCAGAGATACGGCACATCCGTTGCTTCTGCTGGTGGGCTCAGGAACTGGAGATAAGATGGCATCGAGAAAAGAGCGCGGACAGAGCGGGGAAACCCCGTCGAAGCAAGGTGATGGTGACCCGGGAACCCGTTCGGGTCAGCCAAATCCCGAAGACGTACCCTCGCATTCAACCCAGCACAAGAGCGGTTACGGCGGCGAAGCGGGAGCTCCGCGGACGAGCACCGACCAGCGCGAGACCCCGAAGAAGACATAGCAGTACGCTGCCGCCATGAGTTTCCGCACTGCCGGCATCCATCACGTTACTGGCATCGCGAGCGATCCGCAGCGAAATCTCGACTTCTATGCCGGCGTTCTCGGCCTGAGACTCGTCAAGCGCACGGTGAACTTCGACGATCCCACCACCTATCACTTCTACTTTGGTGACGAGCTCGGCCGCCCGGGAAGCGTTCTCACCTTTTTTCCGTGGCCGGATGCGAGACGCGGGAGGCAGGGAGGAGGGCAGGTTGCGGTAACCTCCTTCGTCATTCGCCCGAGCTCGGTGGGATTCTGGATCGAGCGGCTAATTAAAAAGCAGGTTGAGTTCGCGCAGCCGGTGGCGCGCTACGAAGACGAGCGCGTGATCGCGTTCAAGGACCACGATGGACTCATGGGCGAGCTCGTCGCCCATCCCGCCGCCGATGCGCGCGACGGCTGGGCGGGAGTAGGGATTCCCGCGGAGCACGCGATCCGCGGTCTCTACGCGGTCACGCTCTGGCTGGATGTGTGTGAGCTCACAGGACAGCTTCTCACCAACACGCTCGGATTCCGGCTCGTTCGCGAGCAGGGGAGCATCTACCGATACGCGAGCGGAGATGGAGGCCCAGGGACTATCGTCGACCTGCGCTGTGTACCCGGAATCTGGAGCGGCTCGATGGGGGCCGGGACCATCCACCACGTCGCGTTCCGAGCCGCTGACGAAAAGGCGCAGCTGGAGATTCGCACCGGGCTCACCGCATTGGGGCACAACGTCACTCCGCAGATGGACCGCGATTACTTCAAGTCGATCTATTTTCGCGAGCCCGGAGGAGTGTTGTTCGAGGTCGCCACCGACGGACCGGGCTTTTCCCTCGACGAGCCGGCCGATTCCCTCGGCCGCGCTCTCAAGCTTCCCGCGTGGCTCGAGCTCCGCCGGTTCGAGATCGAAGCGCTGCTGCCCAACATCCATACGCCCATTGAACTGCACGGGCCCAACGCATGAGCGCCAACCTGGGGTTCGTTCACCGCTTTCGACCGGCGGCTAACGGCTCGCCGGATACGCTTCTCGTGCTGCACGGCACAGGAGGGAACGAGGATGACCTTATCGGCATCGCGCAGACCGTGGCGCCGGGAGCAGCAGTCATCAGCCCTCGCGGCAACGTACTCGAGGCCGGAGCTCCGCGGTTTTTTCGTCGCTTGGCCGAAGGTGTCTTCGATCCGGCGGAAGTCCGCTCACGGGGTGAAGAGCTGGCGAAGTTCATCCGCGCCGCCGTGGCGCGCTATGAGCTCGATCCGACGTGGGTCTTCGCGCTGGGTTACTCGAACGGCGCCAGCATCGCCTCCACCGTAATGTTGATAGACCCCGGATTGATTCGCGCGGCGATCTTGCTGCGCCCAATGTTCGTCTTCGAGCCCGATGAACAAGTTGATCTCGCCGGCAGCGCGGTCCTCATATCCGCCGGCCACGTCGACCCGATCGTTTCAGCTGACAGCGTCGAAAAGCTTGTCCGGCTGCTGACTGAGCGCGGTGTGGAGGTGACGCTGAAATGGCAGCTGGGCGGACACAATCTCATCCCCAGTGAAGTGAAGGAAGCGGCGGACTGGCTCGCCCTGCAGCGTACGCGCGTATGAGCTAGCTTCCAGTCGACACCAGTATCGTCAGTCTCCTCCACAAAACGCATCTTTCTTTCTGCCTCGCATAGCTCCCAATGTCCGAGATCGCAGACACGGCTGCCGCTCCCCGATCGTCTCCCGCTTCCCCGCCCACTCAGTCCGCATCTGGCCGCTCGCTGGAGGATCTGTGCATCAACGCCATCAGAGTCCTTTCAATGGATGCGGTTCAGAAAGCGGACTCCGGCCATCCGGGGACACCGATGGCGCTGGCGCCGCTGGCGTATGTCCTCTGGACCCAGCACCTCCGCTACAACCCAGCCGATCCGAGCTGGCTTAACCGCGACAGGTTTGTGCTTTCCGCCGGCCACGCCTCGATGCTGTTGTACAGCGTCCTCTACCTCACCGGGTACGACCTGTCGCTGGAGGATTTACAGCAGTTCCGGCAGTGGGAGTCGAGAACGCCCGGACATCCGGAACTCGGCTACACCGCGGGCGTCGAGACCACCACTGGACCGCTGGGTCAGGGTGTTGGGAACGCGATCGGTATGGCGGTAGGTGAAGCGCACCTGGGCGCGGTGTTCAACCAGGATGGTCACACGATCATCGATCACCACGTGTACTTCATCGCCAGCGACGGTGATCTGATGGAGGGTGTCTCCCACGAAGTAGCTTCGTTCGCGGGCCACCTCAAGCTCGGCAAGCTGATCGGTTTCTACGACGACAATCACATTACGATCGAGGGCGACACAGCGCTCACCTACAGCGATGACGCCGCCGGCCGGTTTGCTGCTTACGGCTGGCACGTCCAGCACGTGCCCGATGTCAACGATCTCGGCACACTCAATCGCGCGATCGATGCGGCGAAGGCGGAGACATCCCGCCCCTCGCTCATCGTCGTGCGGTCACACATTGGTTACGGAAGCCCCAACAAGCTCGACACCGCTGAAGCCCACGGAGCGCCGCTCGGCGCCGAAGAGATCACGCTCACCAAACAGGCGCTCGGCTATCCGTCGCTCAAGTCGTTCTACGTCGCGCCCGAGGCTCTGCGCCACTGGCGCGAGACCGCGAAACGACAAGCGGGAGCCCAGGACGAATGGAACAAGTCCTACGCCGCCTATAAGATGGCATTTCCGAAACTGGAGAAAGAGCTGGCGCGACGGCTGCGCGGAGACCTTCCCGACGGCTGGGAGGACGCGCTTCCCGTCTTCACTCCGAAGGACGGCAACGTCGCGAGCCGCGCCGCGTCCGGTGTCGTCCTCAATGCCATCGCGAAAAAGATTCCCGAGCTTATCGGAGGCTCGGCGGACCTGGCCAGCTCGACCAACACCATCATCAAGGGAGAAGCAAGTTTTTCGGCATCGAGCTACGCCGGCCGTAACTTCCACTTTGGAATTCGCGAGCACGGCATGGGATCGGTGATGAATGGCATGTCGCTCGCCGGCGGAATAATTCCCTACGGCGCGACGTTTCTGATTTTCTCGGACTACATGCGTCCGACGATCAGGCTCGCGGCGTTCATGGGGCGGCACGTCATCTACGTTTATACGCACGACTCGATTGGCCTGGGTGAGGATGGCCCGACCCACCAGCCGATCGAGCAACTCAGCACCCTGAGGGCGATTCCGGGAATGACCGTGATCAGACCGGCCGATGCGTCGGAGACCGTGGAAGCGTGGCGCGCCGCGCTCAAGCACCGGGAGGGTCCCGTCGCTCTGGTCCTGACACGACAGAAGCTGGCGTTCATCGACCGGAGCAAGTACGCATCGGCGAGCGGAGCA
Organism: Gemmatimonadota bacterium; assembly: GCA_031390205.1. Taxonomy (GTDB): domain Bacteria; phylum Gemmatimonadota; class Gemmatimonadetes; order Gemmatimonadales; family Gemmatimonadaceae; genus UBA4720. The sequence goes on along the minus strand of JANMTG010000068.1, from coordinate 21,943 downwards.
GCGCGGGGAGCCTACGTCCTGGCCGACGCGCCCGGCGGATTACCCGAGGTGGTGCTCATTTCCAGCGGATCCGAAGTCGCGCTCATCCTCGAAGCGCAAAAGAAGCTGGTAGAAGAGGGCGTGCGGGCACGCACGGTCAGCATGCCGAGCCAGGAGATCTTTTCGCGGCAGGACAGTGGGTATCGCGCGAGCGTCCTGCCTGAGGGAGTGCGGAGGATTGCGATGGAGGCTGCCCATCCGATGTCATGGTACAAGTGGGTTGGATCCGACGGGGTCGTGCTGGGAATCGAGCGATTCGGCGCCTCTGCTCCAGCCGCCAGAATCTTTACCGAGCTCGGATTCACCGTGGATCGGATTGTGGACACCGCGAAGAAGCTCGTCGGAAAGAAGTAGCCAGTGAACGGAAGCGAGCCGACCCTTCGCGACATCAGCGTTTCCCTCAATCCGGGCACGCCTGAATGGCCCGGCGACACGGCGTTCACCTGCGGATGGGCGTCGTCGATGTCTTCCGGCGCCAGCGTGAACGTCTCGTCGTTCACTTCCAGCCCACACGTCGGAACCCACGCCGATGCGCCGCTCCACGTGCGCGATGGCTGGCCCGGCTCGCACGAGCTGTCCCTCGACTCGTACTTCGGACCCGCGATCGTGGTCGATGTGGGCACACTTTCCAACGAGATCGAAATCGAGGACATCGAGAAGATCCAGTCGTTGCCTTTCGTGGAGCGGTTGCTGCTCAAGACCGGCCGGACGATCGCCAGCGGCGCCTTCCCGGACGATTGGCCGACGCTTTCCGAGTCATGCGTTCGCACTCTTCTCGGGCGCGGGTTGCGCCTCCTAGGCGTGGACTCTCCATCCGTGGACACCCGCGACAGCAAGAATTTGCCTGTGCACCATATGCTGTTCTCCGGAAACGGAGCGATTCTGGAGAATCTGGATCTCCGCCGAATTACGCCCAGCATGTATGAGCTGATGGCGTTTCCCCTCAAGCTGATGGCGCTGGATGCTGCTCCGGTACGAGCGGTACTCCGTCAGATAGTAGCCTAGCCGCCGGCAACCGTCGTGCCCGGAGGTAGGCTGCTCGTCTGCGCGTTGACGCTGGTCCTTCCGCGCTCGACAGATGCGATGCAGCAAAGTCCATCGCCGCAAGTGAGCGCGGGCGATTCCGTGGGAGCAGAGCTGGTGGTCCGCGTTCTCGATGTCGGTCAGGGCGACGCGATCTACATCCAGAACGGATCGAGTCGCGTCATCATCGACGGGGGGCCCGATGCCGCGATATTCGGACGTTACCTCGATTCCCTCGGCCTCAACAACTCGACGATCGATGTTGTCGTGCTATCCCACGCTCACCTGGATCACTACGCCGGGCTGCGTGAATTGTTCAGGACCTCCCGCAATATCGGCGTGCGGCATTTCTTCGAGAATAAGGACCCGTCGGCGGCCGTCACACTCTCGCGTCTGCGCGATTCGATTCTCTCGCGCATGGACCGTGACAGTCTGGTCTACCGCGATACCGACGATCCATGCTCGAACGGCTTGGCCCTCTGCACGATCACGTTGACCGGCGGCGCGAAGCTGCACGTCATGGCGCCGCAGCCGGACGCGACCAGCCGGAACAACAGATCCGTCCCTCTCAAGCTCGTCGGGCCGGACTCGGCGTCGTTCACCATGTGGCTCGCCGGTGATGCGGAGCATTCCGCATTACGGTGGTTCGAGCGCGCTGGCTATTCGCAAAATCCCGCCATGCTTGTAAGTGTCCTCAAGGCGGACCACCACGGAAGCTGCAACGGCGTCACGGCGCGTTATCTGGCGCTGACGCGCCCAACATGGATCGTAGCATCCCTGGGAGAGAGCAACGGTTACGGGCACATGCACACCCAGGCCAAGGCAGTTTACCGGCGAGCGGCGGTTCCCTGGTACAGGACAGATCGAAACGGTACCGTGACTATTCGCGCCCCTGGAATTCGCGGTGGAGGCTTCACCATCACTCCCGAGCGACCGGGAGTGACACTGAGCGGAAGGAGCGACCGAACATCGCGCCAGGTGCAATGTCGCGGCATGAGGTAGACGTGGAAGCCGGGGGCTATCGGCTGGCAGCAAGTGGCTGTCCGCTTCGACTGATATCACTGTAAGGGGAGTCGGAGGGGAACTCAGAGTTCGATATTCCCGCCCCGATCGTTTTTCCCTTTTCTGCCAACCTGCTTCGCCGATCGTGCCAGCGCCTTCCTCTTGGCCGCCGGATCGATCTCGATCACGAGCGACGACGTGGCTTCCTTCCGGGTGTGCGTGACCGACAGCACATCCCCCTCGCGCGCACCTTCCGGCAGCATCCACGCCGGTACCGGCGTCACCGTTCGCCCATCGATCTCCACCGATGCCGATCCATCCTCAATGACATCGACAACCCATGTATGCTTACTGCGTTTGGTCATCGTCGATCCTCACTAAGCACGCTGATGGAAAACTATGTGCAGATTTCCAGAGTAGCACATGGCATGTCCTATGCGCCATTGCCCCTTCCACGACAGCACGGCGCGCACCAGTCACTGGTCCAGAGATCATCTATGCATTGCGACTCAGGTCACACGACCTCCGTCTGGATGGGTACCACCGAAGTCCCGCAGTTCCAGGCACTTACTCAGGATCTGCGCGTCAATGCCTGCGTCGTGGGAGCGGGGATCGCCGGCATGACTACGGCCTACCTCCTCGCTCGCGCTGGCCGCGCCGTGGTGCTCATCGACGATGGCCTGATTGGATGTGGAGAGACGGGGCGTACCACGGCGCACCTCACCGCCGCACTGGACGACCGGTACTATAACATCGAGCGGCTCCACGGGCGTGAAGGCGCCCGGATGGCCGCTGAGAGTCACACTTCGGCCATCCACCGGATCGAAACGATCGCTTCGATGGAAGACATCGACTGCGACTTCGAGCGCGTGGACGGCTACCTCTTCCTCGGCGGTGACAGCAAGAGAAAAGAGCTGGAGCGCGAGCTCGCAGCGACTCACCGGGCGGGACTGACCGACACCGAGCTGGTGGAGCGTGCCCCGCTGGATTTTTGGGACACCGGCGTAGCACTCCGGTTTCCACGGCAGGCGACTTTCCATCCGCTCAAGTACCTGAAGGGGCTGGCGCGGGCAATCCTCCGCGATGGCGGAAAGATCTATTCGGGTGTGCACGCCGAAAAGATCGTGGACGGCATTCCAGCCAGGATTACGACCAGCGAGGGATACGTGATCAGCGCCGACAATGTCGTCGTCTGCACCAATACTCCGGTTAACGACTGGCTCATCATCCACACCAAGCAGGCAGCGTACCGAACGCACGTGATCGGCGCGCGCATTCCGAAAGGATCGGTCCCGCATGGATTGTACTGGGATACGCCGGACCCCTATCACTACATCAGACTCCATGCGCTCGAGGACGCGTCGGGTCAGGAAACGGACCGCGAGATCCTCATCGTCGGCGGCGAGGACCACAAGACGGGTCAACCGGGGAGTGACGATCACCAGGAGCCCTTTCGCCGTCTGGAGGACTGGACACGAGAGCGCTTTCCCATGATCGAGAGCATCGACTACCGCTGGTCCGGACAGATCATGGAGCCAGTAGACTATCTCGCCTACATCGGCAAGAACCCGGGCGCTGACGAGCACATCTACATCGCCACCGGCGACTCGGGAAATGGGATGACGCACGGTACGATCGCCGGCATTGTTCTCAACGAGCTCGTCCAGGGACGGCAGCATGAATGGAGCAAGCTGTACGACCCTTCCCGCGTGAAGCTCCGCTCGGCGTCTGACTACCTGAAGGAGAATGCCAACGTCGCGAAGCAGCTAAAGGACTATTTCACCGACGGCGCCGTCGACGACTACAGGGAAATTCCGGCGGGCGAAGGTGCAGTCGTCGGGCGCGGGAGCGGAAAGGTCGCCGTTTACCGGGACAGGGAAGGAACCATCCACGCCAGATCAGCGGTCTGTCCGCATCTCTACTGCATCGTGGACTGGAACAAGATCGAAAAGACGTGGGACTGTCCGTGTCACGGCTCGCGATTCGATCCGTACGGCAAGGTCGTGAACGGTCCCGCTATCGTTGGACTGCAGCCTGTTCGGTCCGGGTCAAAGCAGAAGAAGGCCGCATCACAGCAGTGACCTCGTGACGGCGTCCGTCATCGATTAGCGGTATTCCCCCCTCTCCCCCGAGCTCCCGCCCGTCGAGAGTCAGGTCGATGGCCGCACGCTCGAGGCTCTCCGGATTCCTCACCGCTATCGCGTAGGTTGCCGAGCCAAAGCGATACTCGATGGTGAATTCCCTCCAGCTGGCGGGAACGCAGGGCTCGATGAACAACGTCTCGCCGCGCAGCCGGAATCCTAGAATCGATTCCAGCCCGATCCGGTACATCCAGCTCGCCGAGCCCGTATACCATGTCCAGCCGCCTCGCCCGAGATGTCCCTTGGCGGTATACACATCCGCGGCGACGACGTACGGCTCCACCTTGTAGATGTCGACGGCTTCTGGCGAATCGGAGTGGGAGATCGGGTTGATCATCTGGAACAGCTCAAGCGCGCGGTCGCCGTCGCCCTGGAGCGCCGTAGCCAGCACTGTCCATAACGCCGCATGGGTGTACTGCGCGCCGTTCTCGCGGACGCCGGGCAGATACCCCTGAATGTACCCCGGGTCGTGCGTCGTCTTGTCGAACGGCGGCGTGAGCAAGAGTACGATCCGCGCTTCCTCGTTCACCAGATACTTGTTGAGCGACGCCATGGCGACTGACGCCCGTTCCGGATCCGCGGCGCCGGAGATCACGCTCCAGCTCTGGGCAATCGAATCGATTTTGCACTCGTCGCTGGTTCGCGAGCCCAGCGGCGAGCCATCGTCGAAGTACGCGCGCCGGTACCAGTCTCCGTCCCAGGCGGAGCTCTCGACGGCGTCGACATAGTCCTTCGCCGTGCGGAGCAGCTGACTTGCCAGCGTGGAGTCCCCGCGTTTCTCCGCGTGCAGCACGAATTTCCGGAGGGTTGTGATCAGGAACCAGGCAAGCCAGACACTCTCCCCCTTCCCTTCTATTCCCACCCGATTCATGCCGTCGTTCCAGTCGCCGCTTCCGATCAGCGGCAGGCCGTGCTCTCCCCTGGTGCATGCTCGCTGTAGGGCCCGCGCGCAATGATCGTAGACGGTTCCCGATTCGGTCGAGGGCTGCGGCGTGTCGTACACCTCGTGCTCGTCGGGGTTGAGGAGTCGCATCGTGATGTACGGAACGTGGACGTCGAGGAGCTCCGTGTCGCCGGTGACATTCACGTAGTGATCGACGACGTAGGGCAGCCAGACCAGGTCGTCGGAGAATCGCGTCCTCACTCCGCGGCCACTCTGCGGGTGCCACCAGTGCTGGACATCGCCTTCGGTGAACTGCCGCGATGCCGCGCGCAGAATGTGATCGCGGGCGACCTGTGGATCGGCGTACACGAAAGCCATCACATCCTGCAACTGATCCCTGAACCCGAACGCGCCACTCGATTGATAGAGCGCCGACCGTGCCCACATCCGGCACGACAGCGCCTGATACAGTGCCCACCGGTTGACGATCAAATCGAATGTCGGCTCCGGAGTTTTCACCGTAATCGTCGCCAGCCTACGCTCCCAGCTCTTCGCGTTCTGGTCGAGCCCGCCGCGCGCCATGCCGGGCTTGCGGAGCTTCTCCAGGATCGCGCGCGCGGCAGCTTCGTTCTCACCGGCGCCGAGCAGCATCACGACTTCCCGCGTCTCGCCGGGCTTGAGCGTCACTATCACCTGCAGCGCGCAGCACGGGTCGATGGTCGCACCTATCGCGCCGGATAGCCCCGCGCGCTCGAGCGCGGCCGGACTGGAGATAGTTCCGTTCCGGCCGAGAAATTCGCGCCTGTCGGCGGTATAGTAGGCGACCTTCTCGCTGATCGAGGCAAACGCGACGTAATCGGCGAACTGTTCGTCGAAATAGTTGCGCGCGAGCATCGACTGGGTTCCTTCGTCGAAGCTCGTTCGCACATGATGCTGGGTCTGGTCGCGCGTGACGCCCAAGACCCACTCGAGATACCACGTAAGCGTGAGCTTCTTCCGCGTCCCGCCGTCGTTGCGCAGAGTGAGGATGCTGATCTTTACCGGATCGATCTGATCCACGCCGAGCCGCAGTGACGTAACGACGCCCTTGTGCTCGTGGTCGAACACGGAGTACCCAGCGCCATGTCGAACGCGATAGGGCGACGGCTCGCGAATTGGCAGTGGCGCCGCCGTCCACAGATCTCCGTTCGCGTCGTCACGCAGAAAGACACAATCGCTCGACGGATCGCGCACGGGATCGTTGTGCCACGGCGTAAGGCGGTAGAAGAAGCTGTTACCCGCCCAGGTCACCCCGCTCCCGCCCTCGCTGACGAAAAATCCGCCGGCTGCGTTGCCGACGACGTTGATCCAGGGCGCGGGAGGAAGATCGCTGCCCGTCAGATGAATCTCGTACTCGTGCGCGGCGTTGAATCCGCCCAGGCCATTGAAGGACGTGAGCCCTGTTCCCGGGTCCGGCGTCTCTGCATGAATCGCCACGGTGCCAAGGGGCACAATGTCGCGGTTTGGATGCTCCAGCTTGGGCGGATATCTGTCCTCGACCCCCGGAAACTCCAAAAAGTTGCCGAGGCCGAGCCCATCACAGTTGATCTGCACACGCGCCATTGCCCGGAGCAAAGTGATGTCCAGCGGCTTTAGCAGATCGGCGCGTCTGAGAAACACCCCTCCGGGACGATCGAGCAATCCCGCCTCGCTCGAAGCAATCGTCGTCGCCAGCAGCTCGTCGCTCAGCTCCTGCATGTAAGTGGCGGGGTGCATGTTGAGGATCACCAGATCGCAGGTGATCCCCTTCAGCCTCCAGTAGTGATGCGTCCTCAACAACTGCCGCACGCTCGGCATTCCCACCGGCGTTTCAATGGTCGCCAGCAGGATCGGCCAGTCGCCCGAGATGCCAAGGCCCCAGAGAGCGTGCTGCCCAAGCTTGTTTTCCTCGACCGCGCTCTGCGGGGGCCGGAAGCCGAGATGCGGGAACATCAAATGGCCGGCGAGATCCTGATACAGCGCGGCATCGGCCGGGGGGATTCCGAGGTCCCGCAGCTCGGCCTGCGCCTGTGCCCAGGAAAGATCGAGCGCCCGGCGCGCGCTGTACGGATCGTGATAAAGATCGGCGAGCTCGACCGCGCGTTCCTTCTGGTCCGTGACGAACGTCGTGAATGCGACGGCAGCCGAAGCTCCGGGGGGAATGCGAACGCGAACGCGTAGCGACAACACCGGGTCCAGCACCGCTCCGACCGTCCCGCTCAGCTCCGCGCCCTCATCCAGAGCGAACGGATTCCTCACAGACCTGCCCCGCCCGACAAATTTCGCCCGGCTGGTCTCGCACGTGATGCTCCCCACCAGTTCCGGCCCGCACGCCGCAACGTGCGCACACCAGATGCCGGCCTCGGTCGCAGAGCGCGGCCGCCGCGTGGCGAGCAGCGCCGCATTCGCCTCGAGCCACTCGGTCTGTACGAAAAGATTGTGAAATGCCGGATGACCACGGTCGGCATCCGGCGTAGTTAGTACGATTTCGGAATAGCTCGTCAGCTCGATCTCCCGCGGCTGCAGCGACCGGTTGGTGAGGGTCACACGTCTCACCTCCGCTGCGTCGTCAGACGCAACCGCGATCTCCGTGACGGTATCGATGTCGCCATCGCGCCGGATGAACGTGATTCGATCGCTCGCGAACAGCACCCGGTACCATTGCGGCTCCGTCCCGCTCGGATGGTGCGCGGTCGACCATACCTGTCCCGTGGAAAGGTCCTTCACATAGCAGAACTGACCGTAGTTGTCGCGGGTGCTGTCGTGCCGCCAACGCGTAACCGCGAGATTGCCATAGCGACTGAAGCCGCCCCCGGCATTCGTGATGAGCGATGTATAGGGGACGCTCCCCAGCACTCCGACCATCGGCTGGGGAGTATGTGGCGTGTCCACCTCACGCACCGCCGGCTTCTCTGTCTCGCTCGGCACCCGCGCCGCGTCGTCTCCCTGAACGTCCTGCACCGTCAGCCGGCGCGGAATGCGCTCCTGCAGCACCAGCTCCGCTGAGCGCACCAGGGGATCGGTATGGAAGCGGCGCGGCCACACCTGACGGTTCAGCACGTTGTCGAGCGCGACGATGCTCATTCCGATGTGGTGCGCCATGTAGGTGCACACGATCGTCTTCCGCGATCCGGGAGAGGGTCGGGTGTAGTCGAGCGCATCACGGAAGCCATACGGGCCGAGCGCGCCTTCGCCCTCGAGCACGGTGAGATTTTTGAGCGACTGGTGCGGCTCGACCAGCATCGCCAGCAAGGTCGCGTAGGGGGCGACGACGAGCTCCTTGCTCAGCCCCCGCTTGAGCGCGAGATCGGGCACCCCGAACCCGCGGTACTGGTAGGTGTGCGCGCGATCACGTACCGCGTATGCCGATTCCGACACTCCCCATGGCACGCCTCGCTCCGCGCCGTACGCGATCTGTCGCTTCACCGATCCCTTGTGGGTCTGGTCGAGCAGAGTGAACGGAAATGTCTGCATCACCAGCGCCGGCATCAGATACTCGAACATGCTCCCGCTCCATGACAGGAGCGTCCGCGTTCCGGCCGTAGCGGTGAGCGAGCGGCCAAGTCTGAACCAGTGGTCTACCGATACGTCGTCCTTGGCGACGGCGACGAACGATGCCAGCCGCGACTCCGAAGCAAGGAGATCGTAGTAGGAGTTGTCCACGGTATTGCTGCCGATGTGGTATCCGATCGTGAAGAGTTTGCGCTTATCGTCGAACAGGAAGCGGAAATCCATCTCCACGGCGTACGCGTGCGCCCGCTCGGCGATCGCCTTCAGGCGCTTGGCATCCTCAACGGTGCAAGACGGGTCCTTGAGCATCTCGTAGCAGCCCTGCTTCAGCGCAATCAGGTGGCCGGCAAAATTTCCGCTGTCCACCGTCGAGACATACGCCGGCTCGAGAACCCGCAGCTCGCTCAGATCATACCAGTTGAAGAAGTGGCCGTGATACCTGCGCATCCGCTCGAGCGAACGGAATACCTTCTCCATCCGGTCTATCATGTCCGAGCGCGTGATGAGGCCGAAATCGACCGCGCTCATGGTGGAGAGCAGCTGCAGCCCGATATTGGTGGGCGACGTGCGTCGCGCCACCACGGGAGTTGGATCCTCCTGAAAATTGTCGGGCGCGAGCCATTGGGTCTCTTCGGTTACAAACTCTTCGAAGTACGCCCAGTGGAGTTTCGCGTATCGAAGCGCGGTCTTTCTCTCCGCTTCGGTGAGATGCACTTCGCCAAGGATGGCCGGTTGGCTGAGCGCGAAGGCAATGCTGGGGCTGGCAAGCCAGAGGAGGAGGAGAGAGAAGGTGCCCATCACGAACACGAACCGCTCGTCAGGGCTGCCGGCACCCACCGCCACGTGAAGAGTGATCGCCACTGCGAGGCCGATACACAGAGCTGTCACAGGCCACATCTTTCGCCACACCTCCATCTGCGATCCCAGTCCGAGCGCGCGCTCCACCTGAGAGGCTGTCTGCCACTCGAGAAGATTTCTTCTGCTGACGGAGAGACGGTAGAGGGTGCGGAAGATGGCGTCGGCCGACACCACCGCCTGGTGTGGGAGAAAGACCACCGCTAGGGCGAATTGCTGCACGTTCGTGATCGCATCGCGGCCCACCGCGATGTAGTACGCCAGCCAGGATTGGTCCCTGGGCGGCCTCACCAGCGATATCGCCAGGGAAAAAAGCCAGGGAAACGCGATCACGGTCAGGACGATCGTGGTCCATCCGAGGACGGACCCCGGCAGCAGGAACCAGCCGGTGATGAGAAGAACGAGTTGCGATATCTCGACAACGCTCCGCCGCAGGTTGTCGAAGATTTTCCAGCGCGATATCGCCGACAGGCGATTGGGCTCCGGGCCGTCGAGACCCGAGACGGTGCGCCTGAGCCAACCGAGGAGCTGCCAGTCGCCGCGAATCCAGCGGTGCTTGCGCCGGGTGAAAGTGAGATAGCGCGCCGGATAATCGTCGTAGACTTCGATGTCCGTCGCAAGTCCGGCGCGGGTGTAGGTTCCCTCGATCAGGTCGTGGCTGAGCAGCGTGTTCTCGGGGAACCTGCCGTGCGTTGCCTCCTCAAATGCGTCGACGTCGTAGATGCCCTTCCCGGTGAAGCTTCCCTCGCCGTAGAGATCCTGATAGACGTCCGAGACAGCCGTAGTGTACGGGTCGACACCCGGATGTCCGGAGTGGATGGAAGCGAAGTACGACCGATGCGCGCTGGTTAGGGAGACGCCCACCCGCGGCTGGAGTATTCCGTATCCGCGAGTGACACGGCCGATTCTCGAATTGAACTGCGCACGGTTGAGCGGATGAGCGATGCTCCCGATGAGCAGCTGCGCCGCATCGCGGGGAAGCACCGTGTCCGAATCGAGCGTGATTACATAGCGGATGCCTCCGAGCCGACTCGTGTCGCCAACGATGGTACTGAAGGCATCGGCGGCGCCGCCGCGTAAAAAGCGATTGAACTGCGCGAGCTTTCCCCGCTTCCGCTCCCACCCCATCCACACGTTCTGTTTTGCATTCCAGAGACGCGGACGGTGAAAGAGGAAGAAAATGTCCCCCCCGCCGTTGGCATACTTCGCGTTGAGCTGTCGGGTGCCCGTCGTCGCAGCGACGAGAATTGCCTCGTCCCCGTCCCGGAGCTCGGTCGGCGAATCGGTGAAGTCGCTCAGAATCGCGAAGCGCAGGTTGGGATCGCGGTTCGCGAGGTACTGCACCTCGATGTGCTCGAGGGCTTCCTCCGTTGCGTGGACACTGCCGAGGAGAGTCGGCACTACCACCGCGGTCATGTACTCGTCCGGAATTCCCGACTCGCGCATCTCCAGCTTGGAGAGCACCCGCGGCGGCATCAGGAGCGTGATGAGCTGATTGATGACGCTGATGCCAATCTCGCTCGCCGGAATGAGGGCCAGCAGTCCCATCAGCATCAGTATCGAGAGAGGCACTCCCTCGACCACCTCGAAGATCGTGGCTAGTGCCACACCGGTGAACAGGGAGATCCCGCCGAAGTACAGCGTGTTCGGATGGCGTTGCGTCCATCGGTGCAGCCTCTCCCTCGGAGGTGGTGTGTACCCGATTTTCTGCTCGAGTAGCCTGCGACCGTTGTCGACGAGGTAGTAGCCGATGTGGGCGTGTCTCACGTCCGACGGGTCCGCGCGGCGGGAGAGAGCCACTGCTTCTCCCGCAATTTCCTCTTCGGGACGCTTGACCCGCTTGGCGATGTGCTCGACAACGTGACGGTAGTGGTCGCGCGTGCCAAACGTCATTCCCGAATAGTGCCCACTCGGATCTTCGCGCAGGAGCCGCTCGGTGAGACTCTGGGATTCTACGAAGTCCTTCCAGTCCAGCCGCGAGATCGTCCGCAGGCTGGTGATGCTGTTCGCGACCGTGACCTGGGTGAGCGCGACTCGGCGATTCGAGCGCGTGGTCGCTTCCTCGGCGCTTGGCCCATCCTCGCTTATCCACTGCTCAAGCCAGATGAGCGGCGTGAAGTTCGTCTGGTACGACCGGACCTGCTGCAGAAAGCGAGCGACCCAGGTCGGGGTGAAGGGCGGGTGATTGTCAACAAAGGCCGCGAGCGCAGTCGCGAGCTTCGCATGCGATTCCTCGCTCGCCTCACGCAGGGTCGCCGCCGCTTTGTCTGCCGATTCCACTTCCTTCAGTCGGGCCGCCACCCTCAGTGCCATGCGGCGAATATTCTCAACGAGGCCGAGCCGCAGCATTGTCGGGATCGCCCATAGCTCGCCCATCCTGAGCGGTGTAACACTCTGATACTCGCGCATAAACAGCGTGATGTTGTCGAGCGCGAGGTGGCCCTCGGTGTGCGCGATCAGCTCGATCGCCACCTCGTAGGCGCGGGGATACCCGGCCAGTGACCCGGTCGCGAGCTTCGGCAGCTCCTCGTAGTAACCCTTCGGGAGATTGGTGCGGATCTCCCGAATGTGCTCCTGGACGATGTAGAAATTGTCGAGCAGCCAATCGCCGGCGGGGCTGATATCGAGACCGTGCTCGGCCCCCTCGTTCAGCTCGTGGTAGACTCGGTCGAGAACGCCCCTCGTGTCCTCGAGCCGAAGCAGGAGCGGGCCGGCGCCGCGCTGCTTTTGCGCCGGAAGCAGGTGGTGCGCTCGAGCCACCACGCGGGCACGCTCTCCGAGACGCTCCGCACCAAGCACTTCTCCCCGAATGGGACCGACGAGCTCCTCGCCCACTCCGTTTCGGGAGCGACCGAAGAGTCGAGTCAGAATTGTGGGAGACGCTTTGGGCGGTATTGCTGTTGCCACGTCAGATAGTCAACGCCAGAGATATGCCGCGCCCCGTGCGCGCCCGCTTCGCAGAATGCTGGTCGATTCTACTCGGCGTAGTATGCCTGAATACAGAGCGTCACCAGCCGCTGGCGTATGCGCTCGTACTGATCCGCATTCTGGGGACGCAACGCCTCGGCGAGAGAATTCCACAGCTGCTTGAAGATAATGATCAGCTGCTCGGGACGTATTTCCATCTCGTGAGCCTCGCGTCCGATCTTGCGAAGGAGCGTAGCGAGCTCCGGCGTCGGACTATCAGGCTTCTGGAGCTGCTCGATCAGCGCAGACTGCAACTCCTTCATCGTGCTTTCCGACAGTGAGCTCACACGTGTTGGAGCAAATGGTTATTCTGCCTTTCTGACCGGACGGTGCCAGAAGGGGACATTTGTTCCTGGAATATCTACGCGGTACACGGGGGGCGCCAGAGTAAACGAAACGCCCCTCGATAGAGGGGCGTTTTTTGTCGACGCGAGGCAGTTATTTCTTCTCGCGGGGGGTCGACTTCTCACCTTTCTTCGGGATCAATCCCTTGTCCCGGTCATTCGACTTGAGCTCCTGTTTCTCCTCCTCGTGGATATGTGGATCATCCGTCAGATTCTTTTGATCGGTGGTGATCGCTTCCTTCAGGTGCTGCCAGCCTGGCTTCAAGTCGTCCTCGATGGGTTTCCTCCCTTCTGCGATACAGGAAGCATGCCCGTTATCTGAGGCGGAGGCCGCCATTGAGCTTGACGAGGGTTGCATCGGACGGAACGGAATAGATTTGCGCCCCGATATCGAACACCCCTCTGACGATCACCGTGACGCCGCCGAATACGGCTGCGCGCATCAGGGGCGTATTCAGCTGAACCTCAGTATTGTCCACGTTCCCGTTGGCATCGGTGAATCCGACCTGAAAGTGCGGGTCGATGCGATTGGCGCCAACCCCCGCGTACAGAGAGAAAGCACGAGAGGTGGGAGTTACGCCCGCGGCGATCTCTCCACCAAACATGTCCGGATGAAACGTGTCGTTCGAGGGCTCGCTGCCGTAACACGGGCTGGAGGGTGCGGTCTGTTGTAGAGATCGGGACGGACAGGTGATGGCGCCTTTTACGCTGCCGAAAGTGCCGTGACCGCGCACCATGATCGTCGTCCCCGTTGCCGGGCCAAACGAGTAATGGCTTGCGTGCGCAACCGCAAAGCTGAACAGATTCGGCGTCGCCCTGGCGATCGTGATGGGAGGGAGATAGGCGAGCTCGACCGAAAAGCCAAGTGGCACCCCGATGGTAATTCTCGGTCTTCCAAACGCCGGGGAGAGTGAGGTCTGCTCACTCTTCTGGGTGAAGCAGGCTCCGGTCCGTTCGAGCGCGGGATCGGGCTTGGGTACATACTCGCCCTCCGCGCCAAATCTGATGGACCCCGCTGTCGTCACCGTCGGCGCGGTCGCCATGGAGAACACGATCGGCGCTGTGTAGAACGCCAGAAGCTTTCCCTCGTTGCTGCTTCCGGACACCTTGCACTGTGCGTCGACGTCCGCAACCACCGCGCAGAGCATTGCCGCCATGACCAGACCTCGACGCATTCTTACTCCTGTTCCGGGTTCCCTGCGCGAAAGCTAAGGTAGGATGCCGACCGCAGCGCGTGGAGGAAATGGCGGCAGAGTGCGCAGCATGCACATCGAATAGAACCTCGGACGCTCCGCGTAGGAGCTCCACGCACGGTTGGCGATCAGCATTTCCCGGTCGTAAACGAGGAAGAGAGCGGTTTTCTCCCGCGTTTGGGAGCGGGACCGGTTGTCTCAGGCCGGCCGGCGAGGGCATATCCCACGTAGTAGATCATTCCCCAACCCGGGTTCTTTTTCAGACCTGCTCCCAGCAGTCCGGCCATCCGGTGATCCGAGTGGTAGCTGCCAGTCCCCTGATGCCCGACTAGAAACACGTCGGTTGGTGTGCTGGCTCCGGCACTTTGCGCCGGAAGGGAGGGGGCAATTCCGCTGACGAGCGTAAGTGCGGTTATCGTCAGAGGAATCAGCCCGATCAACCTCAAGCCGTCTTTACAGCCTCGACCTCGATGTTGATCCTGATATCGTTTCCCACCAGGACTCCGCCCGCTTCGAGCGCCTGGTTCCAGACCAGACCGAAATCGCGACGGTCGAACTTTCCGGTCGCGCTGAAGCCCACGCGCTCTCCACCCCACGGATCGCGGTTCCGGCCTCCGTACTCCACATCGAGGGTCACTTCTCGCTTGACATCGCGGATCGTCAGGTCCCCAGTGAGCTTGAAGTGCTTCGCATCCCCCGCGGTACGCGTGCTCTTGAATGTGATCTCCGGAAATTTCTCGGCGTTCAGGAAATCGGCCGACCGCAGGTGCTGGTCCCGCTGGTCGCTTCGGGTGTCGATGCTCGCACCCTTGAGGGTTACCTCTACCGATGAATTTTTCGGATCGCTCTCGTCGGTGTAGATCATACCCTCGACATCCGCGATCCGGCCTTTCACCGTAGTGATCATCATGTGTTTGGCGGAGAATTCGACCAGGGTATGCGCGGGGTCGAGCTTCCATATCGTTCTGGTGTCGCTCTTCGGAGCGACCTCTGCTGTTACGGTCATTGCTTCCTCTTTTTGCTGGTAGCCTGCTAGTAGCCCGCCCTTGATAAGGGCTTTACTTACTGGATACATGCTAATATATTTTAGTGAGTTGCTTGTGTCAAGTTCTCCTCATTCTATTTTCTGTTATGGCTGAAATAGTCCCCACTGTCTGTTCTCGCTTCCACCGTGCCGTTGAGCTCATCGGCGGCAGGTGGACTGGCGCGATCATCCAGACCCTCCTGAAGGGCAAGACCCGCTATGCCCTCGTCAAGGCAGCTATTCCCAACATCACCGACCGGATGTTATCGGAACGGTTACGGTCACTGGAAACCGAGGGGTTGGTCAGCCGGAGGGTCGTGCCCGAGAGCCCGGTCCGGGTGGAGTATGAGCTGACCGAGAAGGGTCGCTCGCTCAGGAGCGCGTTGGAGGAGATTGGCACCTGGGCGGAGCGCTGGATTCCGGAAGACGCCGAGCTTGTGCAGCGGATTCAAAGATCCGAGCCGAAAGAAGTGGTTGCCTTGCATCGGGGCCCGCGAATTCGCGCGCGCTAGGGAGTTTCCCGCGCGAATTATCAGCTACTGGATTCGGACTTGTACTGACGGCGCAGGTGAATGGGCGTCGATACCTTTCTCACCCTCAAATTGAGAGCCTCGACGAAGAGCGAGAAGGCCATCGCGAAATAGATATAGCCCTTCTGGATGTGCTGTCCGAATCCTTCCACGATCAGGGTCGTGCCGATCAGCAGCAGGAAGGCGAGGGCGAGCATCTTCACCGTCGGATGCCGCTCCACAAAGCCGCTGATGGTTCCCGAGGCGGCGAGCATGACGACCAGCGCCAGTATCACCGCCGTGATCATGATCTCGATCCGGTCCACCATTCCGACCGCGGTGATCACCGAGTCCAGCGAGAACACGATGTCCAGCAGCAGTATCTGGACTATCACAGCCCAAAATGAGGGATAGGAGCGAGTCGAGGATTCACCGTCCTCGCCCTCGAGGCGACCGTGCATCTCGTGAGTGCTCTTCGCGATGAGGAAGAGTCCGCCCACGATCAGGATCAAGTCGCGGCCGGAGAACCCGTGGCCGAACACCGAGAAGAACGGCTCGGTGAGCCTGATCATCCAGGCGAGTGACAGCAGCAGCAGAATACGCGTGATGAGCGCGAGCGCGAGGCCCATCGTCCGCGCCCGCTTCCGCTGCTCGGCGGGTAGCTTGCCCGCGAGAATCGAGATGAAGACTACGTTGTCGACGCCGAGGACGATCTCGAGCGCGAGCAGCGTCCCGAGAGCGAGCCACGCCTGTGGGTCTGAGAAGAGGTCCATTTATAATGGCTAGGGACGGAATCGAACCGCCGACACGCGGATTTTCAGTCCGCTGCTCTACCAACTGAGCTACCTAGCCGCCACCACACCCGCGAGAGAGCGCAATTAACACAAACGCGCCATCGTAATCAACAGAGAAGTCAACCGAGAACGACACAGAATGCGAGGGACAGAGGCATAGCCGCGAGTTGTGAGGACTCAGGCTTGACCGGTTGTATTGTCCTCGCAACTCGAAGCTCTGCTTCTGTCCTCTCGCATCTGTGTCGTTCTACGTTGAAACTGACCCACTACCGACCGATAGATCTTTCGCGTATACCCCTTTGTAGCGGCTCACCTCGCTCCGTTCCCGGTTCAGCTCCGGAATGTGGCGGTCGTCGAAGCCGAACTTGAGAAAGAACTTCTCGTCGTTGCTGACCGCGAAGAGCGTCGTGTAGCCGCGCGCGCGTGCCAGTTTCTCGGTCGCACTCACCAGGGCTCGCCCGATTCCACTGCCCTGCGAGCCGTTCTCGACTGCCAGCGATCGAAGCTCCGCCAGGCTTGGCGCATACTCATCGAGATGCACGCAACCGACGACCTGATTGCCAACTGCGGCTACAATGAACTCGTGGGCGTAAAGCGAGATGAACTCCTCCGATCGCGGCAAGAGAGTTCCACTTGGAACGTGTTGATCGATCAGCGCTTTTATCGACGCTGCATCGCTGGCCGTTGCCCGTCGCATGGTTGCTTCCAACGTGATTAGCGCTACGGCGCTTTTCCCCGGACGGCGGTGATCACCGACTTCACGCCGCCCCGAACGTTGAAGTCGCCCACCACGCGCATCCATTTGGGCGACGCCTTGTCGGCGAGGTCGTCCAGAATGCGGTTCACCGCGCGCTCGTAGAAAATCCCATCATTCCGGTAGCTCCACAGATAAAGTTTTAGACTCTTGAGCTCCAGGCACTTCTTCGCCGGAATGTAGGTGATGCGGATCGTTCCGAAATCAGGAGCGCCGCCCTTGAGCAGCGCCAGCTCCTCCGCATCGCTCTCGATCCCTCCAAGTGGGCAAAGGGATGTGAACTCCGAGCAGTCCATGTGGATCTCGTAGTCACGGTCTGAATATGGATTGTCGAATGTCTCGAGCAGCTCTGGCCTCGGCATACCGGAACGATGCACCGGCGCCGGGCGTGGATCAATCCGCTGGGTTCAGCTGTCGCGCAGCTTCCGCGACATCTCCTCGAGCAGCCGCCGCTCGTCACTGGTAAGACTCTCGAGCCCCTGCTGCGAGATCTTGTCAAGCACCAGATTCACCCGCGCCGCGTGCTCTTTTGGCGACTCTTTCCGCGGAATCTGCTGGAGCGGTTTGCTCTCCCGCAGCACCACGGCATTGCTCCGGGTCACGACCTCGTCCACCCCGTGCCCACGGTCACGGTCACGGTCACGGTCGCGCATTGGCGATCTCGTCCTGGGGATTGCCCGCGGCATGTCTTCAGAATCCTCAGGAATCGACGATACCCACCCGCGCACACGGCTAAGTCCACCCGCCGACGAAAGCTTGAGGAAAAGCCACCCAAACGCCATTCCGCCCAGGTGCGCACTCCAGTCGATGCCGGAGCCGGGCGACAGCGCAAAGATGATATTCATCCCGATCATCGCCGCGATGAGCCAGCGCGATTTCATCGGAATCAGGCCGAACAGAAAAATTTCCTCATCCGGCCACCGCAGTGCGTATGCGACCAGCACCCCACTGATGGCCCCCGAAGCTCCCACAACCGCCGCGTCTCCGGCGAAGATGAGGTGCGCAATGGCTCCACCGAGTCCGCACCACAAAAAGAAATACGCAAAGCTGCGCGACCCCCATGCATGTTCCAGCCGTGGTCCGAACATCCAGAGCGTGAACATGTTGAACGCCAGGTGCGTGAGCCACGCGTGCACGAACATGTAGGTGACGACGGTCCACCAGGCGCCCGGAAAGCGGGAAGGATCCAGCGCGAACAGGGAAAACACGCCTTCGTTTCCGAAGAGCATGATCTGCACGAAATACACGCCTACGTTCAGCGCCAGCAGCCACTGAACGGCGGGTGTCATACGTGGAGATTCCTGTTCGTCGTAAACGTCGTTCGGCATGCGGGCCCGGGGCGGAGGACTACAGTTCTAAGACACAGGGCCGGCTGAAGGGTTCCTCTCCCACCCCCTCACTCGAGAGCCAGTTTCGCCACCCTCTCGCAGAAATCGGGAAAGCTGATCCCCATCGCCGCTGCGCCCTGCGGTATCAGACTGAGCTCGGTCATGCCGGGCAACGTATTGGCCTCCAGGCAATAGAACTCGCCATCGCTCGTCAGCCGGAAGTCGATACGCGCGCATCCCCTGAGCTTGAGGGCCTTGAATGCGGCAAGCGCCTGTTGCTGCACCTGCTCCGTCGCCTTCGGCGAGATCTTCGCGGGAAATTCCTCCACCGCCATTCCCGCCGTGTACTTGCACTCGTAGTCGTAAATCTCGTGCTTCGGGATGATCTCTCCCACCGGCAGAGTCATGTCGCCGAGCACCCCGACGGTGAGCTCCCGCCCAGCGACGAACCGCTCGATCATCACCTCGTCGTCGTACTTGAGCGCTTCTTCTATGGCGGGCTGGATGTCTTCCCGCTTCTTTACCAGCGACAGCCCAACCGTCGATCCCTGTTTCGACGGCTTCACCACCACCGGCAAGCCGAGAATGCCTTCCACCTGCTCAATCGTGACCGGGGCCATCAACCAGTCGGCAGTTTTTACGTCGGCAGCACGGAACAGTATCTTGGAGAGGTCCTTGTCCATTGCCAGCGCGCTGGAGAGGTGTCCACTCCCGGTATAGCTCACTCCGGCCATGTCGAGCAGCGCCTGAATCGTCCCATCTTCACCCTGTCCACCATGGAGGCCGAGAAACACGACGTCTGCTTCCGTGATCTCCTTCATGGCGGTGAGGTTGGGAAGAAAGGCGTCTGCCGCCACCTTCGCGAGAGACTCGATAGTGGGAGGCTCGGTGCCTACTGTCCCGCTCGCAAGCGCCTTCTCACCCGCTGCATCTATCACCCCGCGCGCCGGGTCCAGCGCGACCACCTTGTGTCCCTTGGAGCGAAGAGCCTGCACGATGCGGATCCCCGACGCCAGCGAGACGTTCCGCTCCGAAGAGGTGCCTCCCATCAATACCGTAATCTTCATTCGCTGATTTCCTTTTAGCGCGACATCATGAAGTGCAGCATGTCGGACCGCGTGACGATCCCCTGCACTGTGCCATGCTCCTGCACGAGCACCGCCGGATTCGATTTGGAGAGAAGCTTCACCACGCTGTCCACCGGCTGATCGGATGATACCATCGGAAACGGCGAATCCATTATCTCGCTGACGGTCGTTTCGAGGAGCTTCGGATTCTCCAGGCTCTTCTGCGACAACGACCAGTCACTCACCGAGCCTACGCAGTTGGCGCCGTCCATCACCGGAAGCTGTGACACGTCGTGCAGCGTCATCAACCCGATCGCCTGGCGAACCGTGGCGCCCGGAGCGACGCTGACCACCGCTGGCACCCCTCCATTTTTTCTACCCAGCACGTGGTGCAGCGCCACCCTTGGCACATCTAGCATCTGGTTCTCGCGCATCCACTCGTCGCTATACAGCTTGGAGAGGTATCGCTCTCCGGTGTCGCACAGGAACGTCACCACCAGCGCTTTCGGATCATTGACCTCTCGCGCCACATTGAGTGCGACGGAGGTGATGAGACCCGATGATCCGCCCACGAACAAACCCTCCTCCCGAGTGAGCCGCCTGGCCATGGCGAACGACTCCTTGTCGCTTACCGTCCGATAGTCGTCGACGATGCTCATGTCGAGCGTGCCGGGAAGCTTGTCCTGTCCAATTCCTTCGATTTTGTAGGGAGTACCCTCGATGCTGTTCGCACCCTTGCTCCGCCAGTACTCGGCCAGCATCGAGCCGGCAGGGTCGCCTGCGATTACCTTGACCCCCGGATTCCGCTCCTTAAGGTATCGGCCAGCGCCAGTGAGCGTCCCACCCGTTCCCGCCGAAGCCACGAAGTGCGTGATCTTTCCTTCGGTCTGCTCCCACAGTTCCGGACCCGTCGTGGCGTAGTGCGCTTCCGGGTTGGCGTCGTTGTAGAACTGATCGGCGAGAATCGCGTTCGGCGTCTCTTCCGCGATCCGCTTCGCCATCATTACGTAGTTGTCCGGATGGTCGGGTGGGACCGCGGTCGGCGTGATGATCACTTCCGCGCCGAATGCCTTGAGCAGCCGCACCTTCTCCTGCGACATCTTGTCGGGCATGGTGAAGATGCATTTGTAGCCGCGGAGCGCCGCGGCAATCGCCAGGCCGACACCAGTGTTGCCACTCGTCCCTTCCACGATCGTGCCGCCCGGCTTGAGCTTTCCCTCTTTCTCGGCGCGCTCGATGATCGGAAGTCCGATGCGATCCTTGACTGATCCACCGGGGTTGAAGAATTCCGCTTTTGCGTAGACCGGAGTGCGTATGCCGCGCGTGACGCTATTCAGCCTGATCAACGGCGTCCAGCCGATCGTGTCGAGGACGCTGTCGTAGGGACGGCGGTTGCGTTCGTGTTCCATTTAGCGGGAGCTGCCGCGTCTTGTCGTCGTCCTTCGCGCAGCGGGCCTCTTGATGGGCGTCTTGGCGGCATTTCTGTCCGCCGCCGCCTGCAGTGAATCTGCCTTTTTCACCGAGTCGGCCCGCCGCGCTGAGTCGGCCTTGGCAATTGAAGAGGAATCGCGCTGGATCATTGAATCGCCCGCCAGCGGAGCAGCGTCGGGATGCCTGAAGTAAACCGGCAATAGAATCGAGACCGGCACCGGCTGCCCCTGCGTCTTGGCCGGCTCGAATCTGAGCTCACGCGATCCTTTCATCGCCGCTGAATCGAGTGCGTTGAACCCGGAAGTCTCTGCCACCCGAGTCGAGTCGACAACGATCTCCCCATCGCCGTTGATGTAGATGCGGAGCGTCACGTTCCCCTGAACCCGCTGCGCATAGAGGGCGGGCGGATACCGGAACGGCAGCTCGTTGTTGAGCATAACGGGGGCGATGTCGGGTTGCCGGCCCACGGTCTGGAACGGCAGGCCTCCACCACTGTCCTTGCACGCGGAAAACGTGACCACAAGGAGCAGGCTTGCACCGATGTTTGATCTCGAGATCATGTCAGGACTCTTGCTCGCTCTTGACTTCGTCGACCAGCCGGGCGAGTACCTCGAGAGCTTGAAGTGGTGTCATCGTGTTGGGGTCCATCTTTCCAAGTTTGTCTACGACAGGATGAGGCAGGGGCGCGAAGAGAGCGAGCTGGTCTCCTTCTCCTCGCCTGGAATGCAGCACGGCGGGCGCTGATCGAGGCACGATCTGTTCCGCTTCGAGCACCCGGAGCAGCTCCTTTGCCCGCGCCAGCACGGCGGGAGGCAACCCGGCGAGCCTCCCCACCTCGATCCCATAAGACCGGTCGGCGCCACCCGGCTCAAGCCGGTGCAGGAAAAGCACCTGGTCGTCTATCTCCCGCACTTGCACGTTATAGTTACGAACGGCTACTAAATTATCGGCCAGCTGCGTCAACTCGTGATAGTGCGTGGCGAAGATCGTTTTGCATCCCACCGCATCGTGGAGATGCTCGCTCACCGACCAGGCGATGGAGATACCATCGTAGGTGGAAG
>JANMTG010000019.1:0-2768 GCA_031390205.1 Gemmatimonadota bacterium | reverse complement strand
CTCGGCGCCGATCCTGGCCGGGTGCCTCGTGGCAATACCGAACGGCACTGATGCGCGGCCGCGCGCCCACGCGTAACGGCTGCCGAAATTGTAGTTGGCAAGCAGTTGCGTATTGAGCGGGCGATTGCCACCTCCCGCTTGATAGGCTCCGACGCTGACCGTCGCTCCGTCGCTGCCTCCACCCTCCGCGCCAGGAGCGCCCGGATCCTCGTTGTTGACGAAGGCGTAGCCGCCGCCCACGGAAACGCCCCCGCGCCGCCCCGCGTATGCGAATCCAAGCGTCGGTGAGACCGCGGTCAGATCGCTGCTGCCGCCCAAGACGGGGTAATTGAGGCGATAGGCGTTCACGTTGAAGTACGGCGACCAACGTGCACGCGCCATTCCCAGATACATCCCCAGCAAATAGAACTGCGAGTCACGGGTGTCAATCTCGGCCGAGCCATAAAATGAAGGGTGTATCTGCGCTGCCGCCACGCGACTCGTCCCGGCTACTCCGGCGAGCGCGGCGATCGCGAGGATCGCCCTGGAAATCATGCTATTTCTCATGTCTCACTCTCTGTTGTAGTTCCCGACTCATTCCTATAGGACGCTTCAGCTCACGGGCGGAAACGAAGCTCGGCACGTACCTTCTGGTGGAGGCTCGGTCTTCAACACCGGAACACTCGATTGCGCAAATGCCCGGCAGCAGCACTCTGGCTGATACCAGTTCTCCTCGTCTCGATTGCGGGCTGTGCGACGTTGTCCAGGAGTGAGGGACGCCCCGTGACCGTCGCCATTGTCGGCGGAAAGGTCTGGACGGGCGAGCCGAACCAGCCCTGGGCGGAGGCGGTAGCGATTGCCGGCGACCGCATTGTCGCTGTCGGCTCGGCGGCGAGTGTCCGCGCCACCGTTTCTGAAGCAACGCGCGTGATCGATGCGCGTGGAGGGTTGGTTGTTCCAGGATTCATTGACTCGCACGTCCACTTGCTCACCGGCGGGATGAACCTCGCTTCGGTGCAGCTCCGCGCCGCGCGCACGCCGGCGGACTTCATCGCGCGCATAAGGGCGTTCACCGCGACTCTGCAACCGGGCACGTGGATCACCGGCGGCGACTGGGACCACCAGAACTGGGGCGGCGAGCTCCCTGTGCGCTCATGGATCGACTCCGTCACTCCGAACAACCCGGTGTGGATCAACCGTCTCGATGGGCACATGGCGCTGGCGAACACGGCCGCGATGCTTGCCGCGAAGGTGCCGTTGTCGGGCGGCGACGTCGCGGGCGGAACGATCGTGCGCAACCCGTCGGGCGAGCCGAGCGGAGTATTCAAGGACAACGCGCAGGGATTGATCGACCCCGCGGTTCCAGACGCTACACCCGCGATGTTGGACCGCGCGCTCAATGCCGCCATGAGTTACGTCGCCGAGCGTGGAGTGACATCGGTGCACCACATGGGTTCGTGGGCGGACCTGCCCGTGCTCGAGCGGGCGCACCGCGCGGGCACGCTTCGGACGCGCATTTACGCGGCCGTGCCTCTGTCTACGTGGGCTCGGCTGCGAGACACAGTGAGCGCACGCGGTCATGGCGACGCGTGGCTCCGGATCGGGGCGCTCAAGGGATTCGTTGACGGATCGCTCGGGTCTCACACAGCCGCGATGAATGAACCATTCAGCGATGCGCCCGCGGACAGGGGTTTGCTCGTCAATACGCCCGAGGATCTTTACGCCTGGACTTCAGGCGCCGATAAGGCGGGGCTGCACGTGCTCGTCCACGCGATCGGCGATCGCGCGATAAATCTCCAGCTCGGCATTTTCGAGCGAGTGATCCGGGAGAACGGAGTGCGCGACCGCCGGTTCAGGATCGAGCATGCGCAGCACATTGCGCCGGCGGACATCCCGCGGTTCGGCCAGCTCGCCGTGATCCCGAGCATGCAACCGTATCACGCCATCGACGACGGTCGCTGGGCGGAAAAGTTCATCGGTCCTGAGCGAGCGAAGGGTACCTACGCGTTTCGTTCGCTCGACGAGACGGGAGCAATGCTCGCCTTTGGCAGCGACTGGTTCGTCGCGCCGCCGGCCCCGCTCGAAGGGATCTACGCAGCAGTGACGAGGCGAACGCTCGATGACAGAAATCCCGGCGGCTGGGTACCCGAACAGAAGTTCGCCGTCGAAGACGCCCTGCGTGCCTATACGATGGGAGGGGCGTACGCATCGTTCGAGGAGACAGAGAAGGGATCATTCGTTCCGGGAAAACTTGCGGACGTGGTGATCCTCGATCGGGATCTCACCGCGATTGCGCCCGAGACCATTCGTGATGCGAGAGTCATGTACACGATTGTCGGGGGACGACTGGTGTTCGTACGGGATGCTGGCTCCCGATGACAGGAACCAAGAATGTGGTGCTGTACCGCTGGGACTCGATGCCCCGCGAGCGTGTCTCCGACATGCTGGAGCGTCGACTCGTCACCGGCGAGCGAGTGATGCTGGCGCACGTCTATCTCAAAAAGGGATGCATTGTTCCTAAGCATTCCCACGACAACGAGCAGCTCACCTACGTTCTGGAAGGCGCGCTCAGGTTCTGGATCGGGGACGACGGAGCGGAGGAGCTCACCGTGCACTCGGGAGAGGTGCTGCTCATTCCTTCGAACGTACCGCACAGGGCGGAGGCGCTGGAAGAGACTCTCGACGTCGACATCTTCAGTCCGCCGCGGCAGGACTGGCTCGACAAGAAAGACGACTACCTGAGGCGCTGACCGTGGATCTCGGACTGCGCGGGAAGGTCGCCCTCGTCG
>JANMTG010000174.1:0-3418 GCA_031390205.1 Gemmatimonadota bacterium | reverse complement strand
GCACCCGCTGCCCGCTACGGTGCAGCACGGCGAGCGAAATGGAGCCAATCACACTGGCTGTCAGGCCGGGGCGAGTGTGGCTGCCGATGCCTTGGCTGGCTTCTACTTCGGTTGCGATGCCGCGCTGTGCAGTTAGACAGGTCACGACGCCCGTGACCCGATCGCGCTCTGCACCATGATCATTTCGCCGACGTTCTCGGGAGTGAACAGACCAACCAGTCGGCCGCCTGAATCGAGCACCGGCAACGCCGGGCAACGGTATTGCTTCATCACAGCATACGCGCGATCGAACAACATCGACTCGGGCACCGTGGGAATGTCCGCGCGCATCACGTGCGCCACCGGCGTCTCCGCGCCCGATTTGCGCAAGCCCGCGATCATGCCGTCGCGCGTGAGAATGCCGTGCACCTTACCCTGCTCGTCGGTGATCGGGAATTCATGTTGCGAAGTGCGCAACAGCGCCTCGGCCGCTTCGTTGAGCGTCGCGCTGAGCGGCAGTGCCTGGAACTGCGTGACCATGGCAGCCGAAACGCGCAAGTCCTTTGAGATGCTCTTCATTTGCGCGAAGGCCACCTCACTGCTGGCGCCGAAATAGACGAACACCGCGATCAGGAGCAGCATTGGGTTCGACCAGAGGCCGAGGATAAAAAAACCAAACGCGATCCCCTGACCAACGTTTGCGGCGACCTGCGTGGCGCGCGCGTAATTCATCCGCATCGCGAGGACTGCTCGCAGCACGCGTCCGCCATCCATCGGGAAAGCCGGGATCATGTTGAAAAGCACGAGCCAGATGTTGACGGTGAAAAGTCGCACCGCGAGCGGCACGGCTGTCTGCTGCAGTAACTCTGGATCGGGCAAGCCGCTCGTCAGGCCGATGAAAATCCACAGCGCCCCCGCGATGACGACGTTGACCGCCGGGCCAGCCAGCGCGACGACGATCTCTTCGGACGGCTTCTCCGGCATGCGCTCGAGCCGCGCAAGGCCGCCGATTGGCAACAACGTAATGTCGTGCGTTTTGATGCCGTAGCGGCGAGCGGCGAGCGCGTGCCCCATCTCATGCAGCAGCACACAAAGGAAAATCAGAAGAACAAAACCGATGCCGTCGACGGCCGCGGAAATTCCGCCGTTGCGATGATAGACGAACCCGATCCAAGCAGGCAGGAGAAAGAACGTGATGTGAACTTTGACGTCGATGCCGGCAATTCGGGCGATGCGGAGGGACCCATGCATGAATTTATTCTCCTGTGTTCCCGCCATCTGCGCGAGCCCGCCCGGAGGACGCGGCGGCCGACCAGCACAGCACGCCGCGCTGCTACCCGTTCGCGGGAGTCATCAAGCAATTCGAGCGCGCCATCGTGGTGTCGCTCGTTATCATGATGATGGTGGTGGTGGCGCTCTCCACTCGGAGTTGGGGTGGATCATTGTCTAGGACATCATCACGCCACCGATTGTCCTGCTCGAGGAGGTGACTCTCATCGCCATTGCCTGCAAGGTCATCGTCCTCGACCTGTCAAAATATTACGGTGTCAGCGGGCTTGCCGTCGCCGCGCTCATCATCGACTTGGCGGGAGCTCCTTTTATCTCCAGCGGCGCGGGTCCCGGCCATCCCGCCGTCACCCGACTGAAAGAGTAATTAAGCGATCCGAACGCGTTCTCCATAGGATGCAGCCATGAAGATTGCCGTGTTCGATTCGCACACCTACGACCGCGAGTCGTTCGGGGCGGCAAACTCCCGCTTCAGCCACGCGCTGACATTCCTCGAACCTCGATTGACGAATGCGACTGCCGCGTTGGCGGTCGGCCATGACGCGGTCTGCTCCTTCGTTAATGACAAGCTGGACGAACCCGCACTGCGGATTCTGCGCGAGTGTGGGCCTCGGCTCATCGCGCTGCGCTCTGCGGGCTATAACCATGTGGACTTGGGGGCTGCCGAAGCTTTCGGGCTGCGCGTAGTGCGCGTTCCCGAGTACTCCCCGTACGCGGTAGCCGAGCACGCGGTGGGGCTGGTTCTCGCCCTCAACCGAAAGATTCACCGTGCCTATGCCCGAGTTCGCGAGTGGAATTTCTCGCTCGAGGGTCTGGTCGGCTTCGATCTTCACGGCAAGACCGTGGGCATCGTCGGTACGGGACGAATTGGCTGTGCCGCCGCGCGCATCTTTCACGGTTTTGGCTGCCGGATCTTGGCCCACGACCTGCGGCCCGAACCCGGGCTCGTTTCCGAGCTCGCGGTCCGATACGTTGAGCTACCGGAGCTCTATCGCGAGTCGGACATCATCACGCTGCACGTACCTCTCACCCCCGCGACGCACCACATGGTCGATGCGACCTCCATGGCGACGATGAAGCGGGACGTCATTCTGATCAACACAGGACGTGGCGCGCTCATCGATAGCCGGGCGCTGATCGATGCCGTGAAGAGGGGGCGCCTGGGAGCCGCCGGCCTCGATGTGTACGAGGAGGAGGAAGGCATCTTCTTCCAGGATCTCTCGAGCCAAGTCCTGCAAGACGATGTGCTCGCGCGCCTTCTCACATTCCCGAACGTCCTCGTCACAGCCCACCAAGCTTTCCTGACCAAGGAGGCCCTCGCCAACGTTGCGTCCGTCACGCTTGAGAGCGTTACGGCATTTGAACGAGGTGAGCCCCTCCGGAACGAGGTGCGTGCCGAAACCATGCTGCGTCCCTCTCCTCCGGTGGGTCGGACAACATCACCGCAGTAGGCCCAAGACGACACTGCTCTCCGCGCACGCCGCAGGTTTCCGATCAAATTGAAATCATGAAAACGCAAGGGAACATCATTGTTCGCCTGGATTCAGTAGATCAACTGGTGGAGGCGGGCCCTCCTTCGCCATTTCCCACGGCACGACTGAGGAAAGAGGCTGCGCAGTACATTGTCGAACGTTTGACAGATCTCCCGAGCACGAGCACGGCGAAGCTGATCATCTCTCTTCCCCGAAGTGCTGCGGTCGACGCCCATCACGTGACGGATAGCGTTCATCAGCATTTCGCTTTCCGCCGCGGTGAGGCGGAAAAGAAACTCGCCCGCGTTCGGCAGTTGGGCTGGAGAACTCTTGTCATCGGCATCGTGTTTCTCAGCGCGACGATCCTGATCGTCGAGATAATGAAGCGGTATCTCCCAACGGGAAACCTGGCTTCCCTTGTTGAGGGAGGATTGACGATTCTGGCGTGGGTTGCGCTCTGGCGGCCCGGAGAGCTACTGCTGTATGAATGGTACCCGTTCCACCGAGATGCCAAATTGTTCAGCAGGCTTGAGCACGCCGAGATTGAGTTTATCGCCGATGCGTGAGATGCGAGCGGGTGAGTGAAAGAAGAGAGCGGCGCAAACAGCCCCTCCGTGACCTCTCTCCCTCGCACGTGTACATTTAGCTTATGCGCACCCTCGTAGCCCTGGCGCTGTGCC
>JANMTG010000329.1:0-2444 GCA_031390205.1 Gemmatimonadota bacterium | reverse complement strand
GTGTTTCCAACGGCATATGCGTCTGAAACAGCCATTTGGGGTCGATCATGATGGATGGTGATCGATATGAACGAAGCACGGCTCGACACGATCGAGCAGATCAGGGAGTTTCTGGCCGGCACCGTGGACGTGGTTTTTTCGACCACGGAGGACCAGGCGGCGCGGCACCGCTTTGTCGCCACGGTGCTGAAGCGACATCGATACTTCAAGCTCAGCAAGGGCCATCGCGGAGTGCTGTTCGCCTACATGCAGCGGCTGACCGGCTACACCCGACAGCACCTGACCAAGCTGATCGGCCGGTATCGGCAGGAGCATCACTTGCACCTGGTTACGCGGGCCAGTCGGACCAGCTTCAGGAGCCGCTTCGGCCCGGAGGACATCGCCTTGCTGGCGCAGCTTGATGCCCTGCACAACACCCTGTCTGGCCCGGCGACCAAGGTGCTGCTGAGGCGTGCCTGGCAGTCCTTCGGCGACGCGCGCTATGCGAAGCTGGCGGGCATCTCGGTCTCGCATCTTTACAATCTGCGTGCCAACTCCGGCTACCGCAAACAACGCACGGTCTGGAGTCGAACCCGTCCAGCGCCGGTCAAGATCGGCATCCGCAAAACGCCTGCACCACAAGGATTACCGGGCTACATCCGTATCGACACCGTACATCAGGGCGATCAGGACGGCCTGAAGGGTGTCTATCACGTGAACGCCGTCGACATCGTCACCCAGTGGGAGGTGGTGGCGTCGGTGGAACGAATCGGCGAAGCCTTCCTGCTGCCGGTGATCACGCTAATGCTCGACAGCTTCCCCTTCACGGTGCTCGGCTTCCATTCGGATTGCGGGTCGGAGTACGTCAATCAGGACATTGCCAGAATGCTGAACAAGCTCAATGTCGAATTCACCAAATCCCGGCCCCGGCACTGCAACGACAATGCCCTCGCTGAATCGAAGAATGGCGCGGTGGTTCGCAAGACCATGGGCTATGCGCATATCCCGCAGAAGCACGCCACCGTCATCAACCAGTTCTATGCCGATGCGCTCAATCCCTACCTCAACTTCCACCGGCCGTGCTACTTCGCCGTGAACGCCATCGATGCCAAGGGCAAGGTCAAGAAAACCTACCCGCAGGATCAGATCATGACGCCCTACGAGCGCCTCACCTCGATTCCCGACTATGAGTCGACACTGCGACCTGACGTAACTGCGGAAGTCCTCCAACAGCGCTCAGTCACCATGAGCGACAATGAAGCTGCACTACATGTCCAAGAGTCTCGCTCAAGGCTCTTCCAGAGGTTTAACCGTCGATCCAAGGTCGCTGCCTGACTCAGAACAGTTTCAGACGCATCCTACGATTGGAAAATGCTCCCCTGGTCCGTCGGGAGCAGGGCGCGGCGTTCGGCTTCCTGCTGCTCATACTCTCTACCGCGATCGTATGGTTCGGATTGCAGCTGACCGGCCAGCGGTTCGGCGACGTGATGAGGCGGTCGTGATTCCGACGCTGCCGAGATCGACGCTGTCCCGGGGCGCGACCGCCGCGTACGTCGCGGCGTTCTTCGTGTTCCTGTTCGTGCCGCTCGTGGTCGTCGCCGTGTTCGCGTTCAACAACGCCAACTATCCGGCGCCGCCGTGGCGCGGGTTCACGCTCGATTGGTTCGTGGGCGGCGGCGCGAACGGCCGCACCGGGCTCCTCTACGACGCGCCGCTGCTGAAGAGCGTGGCCACCAGTGTGGTCGTCGCGGGTTGGGTGACCGTGCTCTCGGTAGCCGTCGGCACCGCGAACGCGTTTCTGCTCGAGCGCGTCGCGTTTCGCGGCAAGTCGGCGCTCTCGCTGTTGATGCTGGCGCCGCTGGTGATCCCCGGCGTGATCCTCGGCATCTCGATCCTCGCGTTCGCGAGCCGACTCGCGCAGTTCGCCGACGACGTCTGGGGCCTTGAGCTCGATTTTCTGCGGCCGGGATTGACGCTGGTGGTCGCCGGCCAGTTCTCGTACATCGTCTCGATCGCGACCTTGACGATTGCGGCGCGGTTGAAGCGCTTTGACGTCACGCTGGAGGAAGCCGCGTACAACCTGGGCGCATCGCGCGCTGCGGCGCTGTGGACGGTAACGCTGCCCTACCTCAAGCCGGCGCTGATCGGCGCCGCCGCGATCTCGTTCCTGATGTCGTTCGAGAACTTCAACACGACGCTGATGCTGGTCGGCTCCGACCCTCCGCTGACGATCATGATGTACGGGCGAATGCGCGAAGGCGCGAGTCCCGTGCTCAACGCGGTGAGCCTGTCTCTGATGGTCGCCTCGGCGCTGATCGCGCTGGCGCTGATGCGGCGGCCGGAACGCGAGGCCCGCGCGCGCTAAAGGAGCGCGCGCTCCGACGGCCGTTTCCTCGCAGCGCTCGTGGTCGCCGGGGTGGGAATGGCCTGCGAGCCCGATTTCATCGTCGGGCCCGAACGTGGGC
>JANMTG010000170.1:0-2008 GCA_031390205.1 Gemmatimonadota bacterium | reverse complement strand
CGGCGGGCTCGAATGGCAGCGAGCCGAGTTGTTGCTGGCGGGAAGGAAATATCTGGGACCGGTCGCGCTCTCTCTGCAGGCTGACGCCGGAGCAGTGTGGGGCAATGTCATTCCACCGCAGCAATTATTCGAGGTCGGCGGCAGCGGGACACTCCCCGGTTACGATTACAAGGAATTCGCGGGAGACCGCGCCGTCCTTCTCCGCAGCCAGGCGACGTTTGCGTTTCCTCTCTGGCGTACGCCCCACCGGTTGTGGCGCACGCTCTTCGTCCCTGGCGTGGCACCGGGACTCGCCGCTGGTTTACAGGGGGGATGGACGAAGATCACCAACGACGCCGCGCGCGCCGCTGTCGCGGCACTCGGAGCTGGGTTCAGCACAACACCCGTCTCTCGAGCGACCGATGGGTTCCGCGCAACCGCCGGTGTTGGGCTGACGTTCTTTGCGGGGGGCGCGCACATCGGCTTCGCCAGGCCGATCGACCACAAGGCGCCGTGGCGTTTTGTCTGGGGCCTCGGGCACAGCTTCTGAGGCGTGCTGACGCTATTGCAGTCCACCGCTTAACATCGATTGCGACCATACGTCCGACGTCGTAAGCGCGGGCCGACCTGAATCGTGGAGGCAGTCATGCTGGTAACAGTGCGGGCAGCGGCGATCGCCATCGGCATGACAATGCTCGCAGCCTGCGGGGGAAAAGATCCGACCGACCCCGGTTCGGATACTGAAAGGGTCCCAATCAGCGATATGACCGCCACCCAGTCGTATCTGGGACACGCTGGCGGACTCTATCCAGGCGGCAACACTATCCCCGCCACGCATCTCGCTGCCGGCATCGCGCGGACCAGAGCCATCCAGCCGCTCGATGTGAATGGCAACCCGAGCCCGACGGGTAAGTATGTGCTCGTCTCGATCGGGATGTCGAACACCACTCAGGAGTTCTGCTCCGGTACATCGACTCCGCCCTGCGCGTTATGGTCTTTCATGGGACAGGCGGCAGTCGATCCCGCGGTAAATCGCTCGACACTCGTGATGATCAACGGAGCGCGCGGCGGGCAGACCGCGTCGGCGTGGGTTTCTCCAACCGGTGCGGAATACAACCGCATTCGCGACAGTTGGCTCACACCATCAGGGCTTTCCGAGCTACAGGTGCAGATCGCCTGGGTGAAAGTCGCGAACGCGCAGCCCGCCATCTCTCTTCCCTCGAGCTCGTCGGACGCGTTCACGCTGGTCTCGCAGATGGGGACGATCGCGCGCACGCTCAAGCAGCGCTATCCCAATCTCCAGCAGATCTTTTTCTCGAGCCGCATCTACGCCGGCTACGCGACGACGGCGCTCAACCCCGAGCCCTACGCCTATGAAACCGGCTTCGCCGTCAAGTGGGTCGTCCAGGCGCAGATCGATCAGGCTCAGCAGAACCGCATTGTGGATGCGCGGGCGGGAGATCTCGACTACCGCGCCGGCGCGCCGTGGCTTGCATGGGGCCCTTATCTATGGGCGAACGGGATGACTCCGCGCTCGGACGGACGGATCTGGACGATCGCGGATCTGGAGAACGATGGGACACATCCCTCGCAGCCCGGCGAGCAGAAAGTCGGAGCCATGCTTCTCGATTTCTTCAAGACGTCGCCGGTAACCAGCTGCTGGTTCCTCGCCAGTGGGAGCTGCTGAGTTACAAAAATTCGGCCACATTCCATCGCGAAAATCATTGCGAAATCCGGCGCGGTGGCGATCGATCTTCGGCATGGAAACAGGTACTGAACTTGCCAGTTAACCCATGGGTCTCACAGACAACGAGGGAAGCATATGACGGATCGAGACAGGGTACCAGACAGGTTCGACCCCAAAGTTGAACGCGCCAAGGACAAGGCGCTGGGCAAGCACGACGACAATCCCGGAGTCGCGGATCACGTTGGCGAAGCAGCCGGCGGGATCTCGGGCGTGGTTGCGGGCGCAGCGATCGGATCGGCCATTGGACCGGTCGGCACCGTTATCGGTGGAATCGTTGGCGCA
>JANMTG010000302.1:0-2276 GCA_031390205.1 Gemmatimonadota bacterium | reverse complement strand
CCGGCGGTGCTCCCAGCCCAGCACGATTCCTCGAAGAGCACGCATGCTGTCTCTGGGGGGCCCACGTCGACACAGGCCGGTCAGGATGCATTTGCCGCGGTGGCGGAGATCGTCGCCATTCTGGAGGCAGACTCCCGAACCGACTGGAGATCTGTGTCAATAGACGCGCTGATCCAACATTTGCGGGATATGAACGCGCTCGTGTTACGGACTACCGTGAGATCCACCCCGGTGGCGGCTGGCACGCGATTCGACATTGCTGGAGACCCCGACGGACAGGCGGCGGCGACCCGCATGGTGCGGGAGCACGCCAATATACTCGCCGTGCTCCCGGAGTGGCGAGTCAACGTTGAGGACAATGAAAACGGTATTCGCCTCACGGTGGTGGCACGGAATCCAGCCGATGACCGGACAGTGCAACGGATTGGAGCATTGGGATTTTACGGATTGATGGCCACGGGAGCACACCACCAGCCCCACCACCTGGCCATTGCCAAAGGAGCAAGCAACGCTCACCGGCACACCAGTCCCTAAGAGGCTTCCCGGCGGCGTTGACTCGGGCACATATTCCGTCCATGCCGATTCTTCCTGTCCAAGGGCACCTCGCACAGCGTCAGCGGATCGAGCGCGCGGTAGAACTGCGTACCCTGCCGTCGAGTCTTCTTCTGCACGGTCCCCGCGGCGTAGGCAAACAGCGCCTCGCGCTCTGGATCGGACAGCTGCTTCTGTGCGACGGCGATTCACCGCGTCCCTGCGGAACGTGCGGGCAGTGCCGGCGCTCCCTGGAGCTGGCCCACCCCGACCTGCATTGGTTTTTTCCCCGCCCGCGAAGGGACTTCGACGGATCACCCCAGGAGGTGCGGGGGGTCTATGACGCCGAGATCGCGGAGCGGGTGGGCAATCACGGCCTGTATGCCGCGGCCAGCGGGAGCGCTGGAATATTCATCGGCACCGTCCACGCCATTCTCCGGCGTGTCGCCATGACTCCCGCTCTGGCGAAGCGAAAGGTTGTGGTCGTTGGCGACGCCGAGCGCATGGTATCCCAGGAGGGAGCCGACGAGGCGGCCAACGCCTTCCTCAAGCTGCTCGAGGAGCCCCCTGAGGACACGACCATCGTGTTGACGTCCAGCGAGCCGGCCTCGCTCCTGCCGACCGTGCGATCGCGCGTGTCGCCGCTACGGCTCCCTCGCCTGTCGATCACCGACATGCAGGCTTTTGTTGCCCAACCAGCGGTCCGGGAAGCCCTGGGTGAGGAGGCGGATACAGGGGAGCACCAACTGCGACTGGCGGACGGAGCGCCCGGCTCCCTTCTGGATCGAGCGAGTCTGGACAAGGCTGGCGCTTCCGCAAAGCTGCTTCACGACGCAGGCCGCTCCGGGAACCCGGCGATCCGATATCGCGCCGCCATGGCACAGGGAAGCGCCGGTGCGCGGGGTGACTTCAGCAACGCCCTGGAGGCGCTCAGCGTCCTGGTGCACGGCGACATCCGCTCGGCGGCGCGGCGCGGCGACGCGCGGGACGCGGTCGGGGCGAGCCGGACGATGGACAGTATCGAGGATGCCAAGACGCGGGCCATGAGCAACGTGAACCCTCAACTTCTTGCCGCCGCTGTTCTCGCGGACATGGCGAGGAAACCCTCGTGACGGATCTGACCCACGCGGATTCCACCGGCGCGGCGCGGATGGTGGATGTGAGCCAAAAGTCAGAAAGCCATCGCCGCGCGATCGCGTCAGGATCAATTCGCATGCGAATGGAGACGTTCAACGCAATCCGCCGCAATGACTTGGACAAAGGCGACGTGATCGCGGTCGCCCGGGTCGCGGGCATCCAGGCGGCCAAGCAGACATCGAACCTCGTGCCACTGTGTCACAATATTCCGCTGGCGGACGTACGGATTGATGTGAC
The DNA here is from genome assembly GCA_031390205.1 of Gemmatimonadota bacterium. Lineage (GTDB taxonomy): Bacteria > Gemmatimonadota > Gemmatimonadetes > Gemmatimonadales > Gemmatimonadaceae > UBA4720. Next base: position 371 of record JANMTG010000302.1, on the reverse strand, counting down.
CGCTGACGAAAACCTCCCCGGTTTCAGGGTGGAGGCCGCTGTCGCAACGATCGCCAGAACCGGGGTAGAAATGGAGGCCATCGTTGCCGTGTCTGTGACGCTCATCACAGTGTATGATATGGCAAAGAGCAATGATAGAGGGATGGTCATTTCAGAGATTCGGCTGGTGGAAAAGGAGGGTGGTCGGAGCGGCCTCTGGAGAGCCTAGTTGTGGCACAGCCGTTGCCTTATATGGAAGAGTGCGGCGCTAGTGACGTTTGCTTGTGCCGAGCTCTAAATCCTTGCACGGGAATAACATATGCGAAATCTTCGTGGGACGTACGTGCACCGTGGCGACGCCAAGCGTCGCCTCGATCGTATCAGGAGGAGTG
>JANMTG010000167.1:0-3957 GCA_031390205.1 Gemmatimonadota bacterium | reverse complement strand
GACCTCGGTGGCGCCAAAGTGATACGGGAGCCGCTCATAGTCACCGCGTGAAGCGAGTCGATCTGATTCGGCACATTGAAACGAGTGGTTGCCGTTTGCTACGCGAAGGCAGTAACCATTCAGTTTACATTAATCCGTCGGCGTGAAAGGTTTCCACGGTCCCGCGCCACAGGGAGATCAACGACTTCCTGGCAAGAAAGATTTGCCGGAACCTGGATATCGCCGAGCCCTGACGAAAAAAAGAAGACCGGAACGATTGTCCCGGTCTTAAGCGTACCGCCTGCTGCGAACGAACTGAAGAACATGCGCGCCGGCGAGACCTCAAGGGGTGACAGTCTTGATAAGAAACGTCAAGCAAGAACGACACGGATGCGGGAGGACAGAAGCAGAGCTTCGAGTTGCGAGAGCAGTAGGCCAATCAGGCCTGAGTCATTCGCCTTCAACGGAACCCTCGCAACTCACGGCCATGCCTCTGTCCTCTCGCATCTGTGTCGTTCTGAGTTGAACGGACCTACTACCCGATATCAGCGGCGAGATGAAGCGATGATAGCTCGCAACTGTGTGGTCGATCACTCGATCGCCATCGAGCCGTATATTGAACCGTGCCCCCCAATCACCTCTACATCCACGTCCCGTTCTGCGGCCGCCGCTGCTCGTACTGCGACTTCTCGATCGCGGTTAGAACCGCCACGCCGTTCGACGAGTACCTGACGGCGCTGCGTACAGAAGCCGACCGAATTATCGGCGAGGGTTGGTCTGAGGGTTGGGCTCTCGACACCCTCTATCTGGGCGGCGGAACCCCCTCGCGACTCGGCGGCAGCGGAGTAGCGCGCCTCCTGGCAATGATCCGCGAACGCGCGACCATCAAACCCGGCGCCGAGCTGACGCTCGAAGCCAATCCGGACGACGTCACGCCCGACGTCGCCTCCGCCTGGTTTGATGCCGGAATCAATCGCGTCTCACTCGGTGCGCAAAGTTTCGATGATGGCGTGCTCGATTGGATGCACCGCACCCACAATGCCGCCCAAACCGAGCGAGCCGTTCACATCCTCCGTGATGCGGGCATCGACGACGTTTCGCTCGACCTCATCTTCAACCTGCCCGCGCACCTGAATCGTGCCTGGAACGCCGACATCGACCAGGCCCTCCAACTCGAGCCCACCCACGTCTCTCTCTACGGCCTGACGGTCGAGCACCACACCCCGATCGCGCGCTGGGCAGACCGGGGCGCCATCGTCGAAGGGACGGATTCCCAGTACGCCGAGGAATTTCTTTACGCCCACCACGCCATGACGGCCGCGGGGTTCGACCACTACGAAGTCTCGAACTTCGCCCGACCCGGTCGCGCCTCCCGCCACAACTCCGCCTATTGGACCAGCGCTCCATACGCCGCACTCGGCCCATCCGCGCATTCGTTCGATGGCGCGTCCCGCAGGTGGAACGTGCCGGCCTACGCGAACTGGACCAGGCGATTGGCAGCCGGCGAATCCGCCATCGGCGGCGAAGAGCGATTGTCGGCCGAGAATCACGAGGCTGAAACCGTGTACCTGGGGCTCCGCACCCGGCGCGGGCTTATCCTCGACGAAGGCGAGATCGCCATAGCGCAGCCGTGGATCGGAGAAGGATGGGCCGAGCTCGAGGGCATGCGACTGAGTCTCACGCCAACCGGTTGGCTCCGTTTGGACGGCCTCGCGGCCGCGATAGCGGCCCTTCGGGACAGGCGTGTGAACTCAACCCTCAGTACAACGCCTAGTCATTGCTATATTTGAAGTTATGTCACTCCCCGGTCTGAGCGAGCGCGAGCGTCGAGTGCTCGAAGCCGTCATTGAGACCTACGTCCAGACGGCTCAGCCGGCCGGGTCGCGAAACCTTGCCCAGAAGTTCGGACTGGGGGTTTCCGCGGCGACCATCCGCAACACGATGAGCGACCTCGAGGAGAAAGGGTATCTCTACCATCCCCACGCTTCGGCCGGCCGAGTGCCCACGGACGTGGCCTATCGGGTGTATGTGGATTCGCTCATTCCGGTTCGTCCCCCTCGCGCCACCGACCGCGACAGGCTTACCGCCGAGATCGCTACCGGCGGTTCTGCCGTCGAAGCGATTCTCCGGCGGGCCGCGCAAAGCCTGGGCGTTATCACCCAGGAGCTTGGCATTGCGCTCGGACCGCGGCTCGACAACTCGATCCTCGAGCGCGTCGGGCTCATTCGACTTTCGTCCGAGCGGCTGCTGGTCGCGCTCACCCTCTCCGCCGGTTCGGTCCGCACGATTTTCGTCGACGTTCACGGTGAAATCGCCGACACGGCAATCGCCGAAGTCACTCAGGTTCTCAACGAACGTTTGGGGGGACTCACCTTGAGGCAGATCCGCGCCTCTCTTGGTGATCGGTTGCGCGATGTCGGGCCCACCCGCGAAGCATCCGATCTTCTCAACGTCTTCATTGACGAGGGCGATCAGTTGTTCGAGAGCGCGATGGACCAGAACACCGACGGAGTTCTCCTCGGTCAGGCATCGGTACTCGCCGAACAGCCGGAGTTCGCGAGCGTGGACAACATGCGGAAGCTGGTGGCGCTCACCGAGACGCGGGAGAAACTTGGCGAGCTGCTGCTTCGTCGTAGCGAGGCGGGCGGCGTGTCGATCACCATCGGCAACGAGCACAATGACCCGAGGCTGGCGAGCTTCACCGTGGTAACTGCTTCATATCATGCCGGTCCACTCACGGGTGTGATCGGAGTGATTGGTCCAACGCGCATGCCGTACGACAAGGTGATTTCTCTCGTCACACATACCTCGGAGCTGGTGACGGAATTGTTGAAGGAGAATCCTCGGAATCATGGCTGAGTTTTATCAGACACTCGGCATCGCGCGCGACGCGAGCGACGAAGAGATCAAGAAGGCCTATCGCAAGCTGGCGATGGCGTGCCACCCCGATCGCAACAACGGCTCCGCCGAGTCGGAGGAAAAGTTCAAGGCAATTACCGAGGCGTACGATGTGCTGCGCGATCCGAACAAGCGCGCGGTCTACGATCGTTACGGCGAGGCTGGGCTTCGCGGCGGCGCGGGCGGCTTTCACCACGTCGACCTCTCGGAAGCGCTCAACATCTTCATGCGCGACCTGGGCGGCCTCGGTGGACTGGGAGGATTCGGAGATCTGTTCGGCGGCGGCGGCGGCGGGAGAGGAACCGGCCCGCGGGCAGGCTCCGACATCAAGCTCGCCATGCAGATGTCGCTCGCGGAAGTTGCGACCGGGACGGAGAAGACGGTCACGGTGCGCCTGCTCGAACCTTGCGACCGCTGTGAAGGACGTGGCGCCGAGCCCGGTACATCGTCGGCGTTATGCACGACATGCAGCGGAAGCGGGGAAGTCCGCCGAGCACAACGGTCGTTCTTTGGCCAGGTGGTGAGCGTGGCACCGTGCCCAACCTGCTCTGGCGAAGGACGCGTCGTTTCTTCGCCGTGCAAGAAGTGCAGGGGCGAGGGTCGCACGAGAGGAGAGCAGCAGATCGTGGTGCGGGTTCCCGCCGGCGTGGCGACAGGACAGTACATGACGATGCGCGGCGTCGGAAACGTCGGGCCGCGCGGCGGACCGCGCGGCGACATCCTGGTGGTGTTCGAGGTCGAGGAGGATCCACGCTTCGAGCGCGACGGCGAGGATCTCTACTGCGAGGTGCTCGTCACCTATCCTCAGCTTGCGCTCGGCGCTGATGTCGAAGTGCCGATGGTGGCCGGGAGCGTGACGCTGCACGTGCCAGCGGGGACGCAGAGTGGCCAGGTTTTCAACCTGCGCGGCCGCGGACTGCCGCGGATAAATGCGAGCTCGGTGGGCGACCTGCACGTGAGACTACAGCTCTGGACGTCGGACGCACTGACCGACGAGGAGACGGCGATCATTCGCCGGCTCGGCGAGCTACAGACCGTTCCTGAGGGTCGGCCCAAAGGATTCTGGTCCAAAGTCAAAGA
>JANMTG010000162.1:0-14626 GCA_031390205.1 Gemmatimonadota bacterium | reverse complement strand
GTCGACCACGGCTCGCGCCTCAGCGACGCGAACGACATGCTGCGCGAAATGGCGGAGCTCATTCAGACCATGGCCGGGTCCGATGTGATCGTCCGCTACGCCCACATGGAGCTGGCGGAGCCCGACATCGGTCAGGCCTTCGCCGACTGCGTGCGGGCGGGCGCCACCGATGTCACGGTCTTCCCGTACATGCTCTCTCCCGGCCGGCATTCGACGGCAGATATCCCGCGCCTCGTCACCGCCGCCGCCCGCGCTTTTCCGCACGTCGCCTTCAACGTCACCCCCGCATTCGGCCTGCACGAGAAGCTGGCGCAGGTAGTGCTCGAGCGCGCCGCGGTGGGCGCGCATGCAGACTGATACTACCTCGTCGGCCCTGACACTCCTCTCCGAAGAGGAGATCATGTTCCGCGACGCCGTCGCCGCGTTCGCGGAGGAGGAAGTGCGGCCGCGTGTGACGCCGATGGAGAAGGCCGGCAAGATCGATCCCGACCTTCTTCCCAAGTACTTCGAGCTCGGGCTCATGGGGATCGAGGTACCGGAGGAGTACGGCGGCGCGGGCGGCAGCCTGTTCATGGTGACGCTGGCGGTGGAGGAGATCAGCAAGATCGATGCGGCCGCCGCCATCGTGTGCGACGTTCAGAACACGCTCGTCAATTACCCCATCGTCACGTACGGCAGCGACGACCAGAAATCGCGTTACTTGCCGCTGCTCACCAGCAAGACCGTGGGAGCCTACGCACTCTCCGAATCAGGCTCCGGCTCCGACGCTTTCGGACTGGCGACGCGCGCCGAGAAGCGCGGAGATCGCTGGTTTCTCAACGGACAGAAGCTCTGGATCACCAACGGCGCCGAGGCAGGGATATTCGTGGTGTTCGCCAACGCCGATCCCTCCGCCGGCTACCGCGGCATCACGGCCTTCATCGTGGAGCGCGACTTCAAGGGACTCAAGGTCGGCAAGAAGGAGGACAAGCTCGGTATCCGCGCGTCGAGCACCGTCGAGCTGCTGCTCGAAGACTGTGAGGTTCCGAAGGACAACGTGCTGGGTCCGGTCGGTCAGGGGTACAAGGTGGCGATCAACACCCTCAATGAGGGACGCATTGGCATCGGCGCGCAGATGATCGGTATCGCTCAGGGCGCTCTCGCGGCCACCGTCAGCTACCTCGGCGAGCGGAAACAGTTCGGAAAAGCGCTGTCCGAGTTCCAGGGAATTCAGTTCCAGGTCGCGCAGGCGGCGACCGATGTCGAGGCGGCGCGCCTCATGGTCTACAACGCCGCCCGCCTCAAGGATGCGGGGAAGGACATTGCGCGCGAGGGCGCCATGGCCAAGCTGTTCTCGTCACAGGTATGCGAGCGCGTCACCTCGCTCTGCGTGGAGCTTTTCGGCGGTTACGGGTACACGAAAGACTACCCGGTCGAGAAGTTCTATCGCGATGCCAAGATCGGCACCATCTACGAAGGCACATCCAACATGCAGCTCCAAACGATCGCCAAAGCCATTCTCAGGTAATCCCATCCGATGACAAGCAGAATTCTTCGCCGCATCCTGTGTTTCGCTGCACTTCTGGCGACGACGGCATTTCCGCTTTACGCCCAGCTCACCCAGCGTGATTACCAGGTCCGACGCGCTGCGCTTGCGGGCTCTGTCGGCGACGGCGTCATTCTCGCCTTCGGCGCTCCCGAGCCGGAGGAGGACTATTTCTCCTTCTTCCAGCGCCCGCGCTTTCTGTATCTCACTGGATTCAGGGAGCCGAACGCCGCACTGGTGATGGTCAAGCGTGGCGGGCAGGTGCGGGAGATGATGTTCGTGATGCCGCGCGACCCCGCACAGGAAGTGTGGGCGGGAAGCCGGATTGGCGTGGAGGGCGTGCGCCGGGTGACTGGAATTGAGACACGTGACATACGCTCGCTACGGCCGACCCTCGATACACTGCTCGCGGCTGACACGGCCCTGTACGTGGTGGGTGAGTATTCCGCGGAGAGACAGCTGGCCTCGCAGGACGATCTCTTCGTCAGGCGGCTAAGGGAGAAGTTTCCGAGGGTAGTCCCCAACACGGCAAACGCGAGCGTGGACGCTCAGCGCAGAGTCAAGAACGCTGCCGAGCTGGACCTGTTGCGCAAGTCTATCGCAATCACGGTCGAGGCACAGCGGGAAGCGATGCGGGCCATTCGGCCGGGAATGAACGAGTTCGAGATTCAGGCGTTGATCGAGTACACGTTCCGGCGCAATGGCGCCGACCGTCCGTCCTTCGCTACGATCGTCGGGTCGGGGCCGAACTCCACTACACTTCATTACAACGCTGATGACCGTTTCATGAACGACGGCGACGTGGTCGTGATGGACATCGGCGCATCGTATCGCGGATACGCCGCCGATGTAACGCGCACGGTCCCCGTGAACGGCGTGTTCAGCCCGGCTCAGCGCGAGATCTACCAGGCCGTGCGCGATGCACAGGCGTCCGCCGAGCGCCAGGCGAAGTTCGGCGCTCCTTCGCGCATCATGAGCGACTCGGCGACGGCGTCGCTTGCCGCTTCGCTGGCGAGACTGGGGCTGATCGAATCGGCCACCGCCACGTTCGACTGTGAGGGACAGAGTGGCGTCGTGTCCTGTCCGCAATACAGACTCTATTACATGCACGGTCTCGGACACGGGATCGGCCTCGACGTACATGATCCCTGGCGCGCCGGACCCGCCGAGATCCTCACCGCCGGACACGCTTTTACAATCGAGCCCGGCATATATGTCCGGGGCAACACGCTCGACATAATTCCCGATACGCCGGGCAATCGCGCCTTGAAGGAAAAGATTCGCCCCGCGGTGACGCGCTACGCCAACATCGGCGTCCGCATCGAGGACGACTACCTGGTGACCGCGAACGATGTCGAGTGGATCTCGCGTGCCCCGCGGGAGATCAGCGAGATCGAAGCTCTGATGAAGAACAAGTCGAACGGCCCCGCCCCACGCGATCCGTCCAGGATCGAGTGGTACCGCGTGACAACTCCTCAGTAGCTACGGGCGCGTAACCCCTCGCAGCAATCCGTCCTTGATCCGGCGCGCCTTGGGTGAGGCGCGAGGATCTTCCACGATCCGGGGATCCACCCGGGTGACGAATCCCAGCCGCACCCGCACCGTCTGCTCGCGGGTAGCCCGCCGAATGCGGACCGGCACCTCGGTTCCCTCCCGCGCGCGGCCGTAACGGGCGCGGAACTTCTCCAGCCACGCCGGATCGCTCACGCTGATTCCGCCGACGGCGAGGAGGAGGTCTCCGCTCTCCAGACCCGCGGGTAGCGGCGGACCCTCCGGCACCGGCTGGGTGACGTAAAAACCCGTCGAGTCCTGCATGGTGGTTATCCCGACCCGGGGCTCGCGCTGCTCGTTCCCACCCAGGCTCAACCCGGCGAGCGGGAGAATCGTGTCCCACGGATATGCGTCCCGCCCGTCCACGTACCGGGCGTAAAAATCTTCGAAAGACCTGCCATTCGCTTCCAGCGAGACGGCGCTCCACCATTCCTCCGAGGTGAAGCCTCTGCCGTTCCCAAAGGTCGTCTGGTACAGGGTGCGCATCACCTGATCGAGCGAGCCGCGGTTGTCGGTCGCGTCGCGGATCATGATGTCGAGCAGCAATCCCGCCAAGGCACCCTTTGCGTAATACAGATACTCGGTTCCATCGCGGGGGCGTATCCAGGCGGACAGCGACGCATCCTCGAGCGCGGTCGGCGGCAGCGCCGCAACTTCCGCGATCTTCTCGGTCAGCAAATCGTAAAAGCCGCGCGCGTTCACAGTTCCGCCGCGCACCTGAGCCAGATCGGCGTAGTAGTCCGTGAGCCCCTCACTCACCCACAAGAGCGTGGTCGGCTGCGGCCGATCGTAGCGGTAGGGAACAAGGTCCGCCGGTCGCAACCGCTTCACGTTCCAGGCGTGGAAGATCTCGTGAGCGTAAAGCGAGATCAGGCTCGGCGCGCCCACCATTTCGGGAGCGAGAATATCCACATGCGAGTTCTGGTGTTCGAGCCCCGCGCCACCGGACTTCGACGAGTCCACGATCTGCAGGATGGTGTAGGTGGTCCACGGTACCTCTCCGAAGACCTTCACTTGCGGAGGGACTACGCGGTTGAGGGACTCGAGGACGGCGGAGCGCTCTGATGCTGGAACACTGCCCGATGGATATGTCGCGAAGCGGAGCCACCTTCCCGAGATCTGCGCGCTGTCGACGTCGAAGCGCCCGACGAAAAACGGCATATCCACCAGGTCGTGGTAGCTCGCCTCCCTATAGGTTCTCTCGCCAGTCGGGGTCATCCCTGTGACCACTCTCCACTCGGGCTCGGTGGTAACGGTTACCGTCGCGGGAAAATCGAGGCTCGCTCCTTCGGGATAGAGGAAGAGGTTGGTTCCATTGAACAGGAGAAAGTCGGGGCGTGACCAGCTGCCGTCATTCTCCAGTGAGTCAGCCATGTACTCGAAGCGTATTCTCACCGGGCCCGGGCCCCGAGGAAAAACCCGCCAGCTGTCCTGATCGGCCTTGTCCCATCTCAGCGCAGTCCCCGACTGCTCGGCGGAGAAGTCGGAAACGTTCCGCGCGAAGTCGTTGATTGTGTACGAGCCCGGCGTCCACGACGGCAGCGACAGAATCACGGGTGCGTCGCTTCCCACTGAAAACCTCATCTCCGTGGTCACGTGCCGGCGTGCCGCGCTGGCCGCGGTGAAGATGACGTCATAGTGGATGTCGCTGACCGAGGCGGACGAGGCGCTCGATTGGGCGGCGCTCGTGCGCGCCACGCCACCAGCTGCTGCAAGCAGGACGGCGATGCAGGGACAGACCGACGTTTTCATGAGATGGTATATTCGGGCAATGTTCTCCCCAGATTCGATCGCCTTCCTCAAGAAGCTACTGGACACACCTGGCCCCTCCGGATTCGAGTCGGCTCCGGCCAAAGTATGGCGCGAGCAGGCGCGTCAATTTGCGGAAGTTCGCGGCGACGTGGCAGGTAATAGCATCGCCGAAGTGAACGGCCAGGGCAATCCGACCATCATGCTGGCGGGACATATCGACGAGATCGGCGTCATTGTGACTTACGTTGACGACGAGGGCTACGTCTACATCCAGCCCATCGGAGGGTGGGATCCACAGGTGTTGATCGGCCAGCGGTTGCGGTTCATTGGCCGGCACGGTGATGTCTTCGGCGTCGTCGGGAAAAAGCCGATTCATCTCATCAAGCGCGAAGACAAGGAGAAGGCAGCGAAGTTCGCCGACCTGTGGGTGGACCTGGGGGCAAGGACGAAAAAGGAAGCGGAGGAGATGATCTCCGTTGGAGATCCCGGCGTGATCGACTCCCGCACCATGGAGTTTCCGAACGGGCGGCTGGTATCGCGCTCGATAGACGACCGTATCGGCGCATTCGTGGTCCTCGAAGCGCTGCGGCGTTACGCCGCCAAGCCAGGTCCCGCCAAGGTCGTCGGCGTCGCGACGACCCAGGAGGAGATAGGGTACCGCGGCGGCGGGGCGGGAGTGTGCGCGTCCTGTATCGCGCCGCAGATGGCCATTGTCGTGGATGTGACATTTGCCATCGACCACCCCGGGATCGAAAAGAAGGAACATGGGGATTCGGCGATCGATGGAGGACCGGTATTGACTCGCGGGTCGATAATCTCACCCGTCGTGCTCGACCTGCTGCGCAAGACCGCCGAAGAGCACTCGATTCCGTTCTCACTCCATGCCGCCGGGCGCGAGACGAGCACCGACGCGGATGCGATTCACATCGCCCGCGAAGGAGTCGCCACGGCTCTGGTATCCATTCCGAACCGATACATGCACTCGCCGAACGAGCTGGTGAGCATTCAGGACCTGGACCGCGCGGCGGAGCTGATCGCGGAGACGTGCCGGGTGATAACGCCCGAGACGGATTTCACCGCGCGTTGAGCTCGCGCGCGGCGGGCACGGATCGACTCGATGCCTGAGCACATTCCTCCGCCACGCGAAGAGGGTGTTACGACCACGACCGGATCGCCGCTCTACTGGGCGAGGTACGGTCGCGCGGGAGGGCCGCCCTTGCTCGTGCTCCATGGTGGGCCCGGGGCGGATCATTGCTATCTCCTTCCGCAAATGCTCCACCTGGGCGAGCACCATGACCTGCTGTTCTACGACCAGCGCGGCGGAGGCCAGTCGAAATCGGATGCGCGGATTCCGATCACCTGGAAGACCCACGTCGAGGATCTGTCGGCGGTCAGCGAGGAATTTTCGCTCGACCCGCTCTCGATCGTCGGTTATTCGTGGGGCGCGATGCTGGCGCTCTTGTATGTGATCGAAGCACGCACCGACACGGCGCTGCGCAAGCCGCACCGGTTGGCGCTGATCAGTCCGGCGCCGTTGACGCGCGAGTACCGCCGGCAGTTCGAGGCCGAGTTCGCGCGGCGGCAGCAGGCCCCAGTGATTCAACGGCTTCGAGAAGAGCTCGCCGAGTCGGGCCTCAGGGAGAAGGATCCTGTTGCATACAGACAGCGCGCGTTCGAGCTGAGCGTGGCCGGATATTTCCACGATCCGCGGAATGCGCGCAGTCTTACCCCATTCAGAGTGGTCGGGAGAGTGCAGCAATCGGTATGGGAAAGTCTCGGCGATTTCGACCTGATCGGTCAGCTCGAGGGCACCCGCATCCCGTCGATCATTGTTCAGGGGCGTGACGATCCCATCCCACCCGCGTCTACCCTAGACGCTGCCCATGCGCTCGGAACGAAGCCGGTGCTTCTGGACGAGTGCGGGCACGTGCCGTACGTTGAACAGCCGGGACGACTTTTTGTGGCGCTCGACACATTCCTCGATGAAACCAATCCGCCGGTAGCCAGCTGAAAATTCAGGTATGACAGCAGCAGATTCCGGAATCACACAGCACGCGATCAGCTCGATCACGGTCGACGGCAAGGAATATCGCGTCGCTCTGCGCCTGGCTTACGATGGTGTCGAGTACATCGGAAGATTGTGGTTCAGCGATCCCTCCAGCGACCAGATGGGGATTCCCGACCATGGAGCGGTCCCCGGCCGGACGATCGCTGAAGCCGTCGAAGTCGCCCGCAAGCTCACCCCGCAGGACCTCGAGCGACGCTGCCATCGCGCCCTCGCCGACAAGCGCCGCTACATCAGGCTCCGCCGCGCGACCGAAGAGATCATCACCAAGATCAAGTACATGAATCGCGTGGCGGTGACGATGCGGCATGGCATGCTGGACAGCGAAGGCGCGAGCCAGGAGCTGGAGCTGATTCAGAAGCAGATCGAGGAGATCGTGAAGACGCTCCCTTTCCACGCGGGAATCGAAGAGGGCTCGTAGACAAGGGCCGTATATTGAGAGCATGGACTCTCGCACGGCCGCGCATTTCCTCTCCCAGATCGGCGCGCTCCTCGAGGTAAAGGGCGATCACAAGTTCAAGGCGCGAGCGTATGCCGGAGCCGCGCGGGCGCTCATCGCACTCGACACAGACGACCTGGGGCCGCTTCTCCGGTCTGGCGAGTTGGCGAAAACTCCAGGTATCGGCCCCGCCACTTTATCCGTGGTCAGCGAGCTGGTCGAAACCGGAGAATCCTCGTATCTCGCAAGCCTTCAGCAGGGAATGCCCGAAGGCCTGTCCGAGCTGATGCGAGTGCCCGGACTGGGCGCCGCCAAGATCCAAGTGTTACACCAGGCACTCGGCGTCGAAACCGTCGACGACCTGGAGCGCGTCGCGCAGAACGGACAGTTGGCCGAGCTGCCCAGGTTCGGAACGAAAACCGCGGAGAGAATCCTGAAAGGGATCTCCGTGCTGCGGAAGAACACCCACCTCGAGCGCTTTCCGCAGGCGGCGGTGGCAGCACATATGCTCCTTGCCAATATAGTAAAGCACCCCCATGTAACGCGCGCCGACGTGGCGGGCTCCATCCGCCGGCACAATGAGGTCGTCGCCGACATAGACATCGTCGCCGAATGCTCGGCGAATCCGGTGGATGTGGCGGCGTCGTTCGCGCGCGCCCCCGGGGTGAAGAAAGCGACTCTCGGTGAAGAGCCGGGCTCCGTCGACATCAGATTCGTGGACGGCACGCACCTCGACATCCACTGCGTGCCGCGCGGTGATTACGCAGTGGCGCTGTGGCGGGCAACCGGCAGCAGTGCTCACGTCGAGAACATGAAGGAATTGGCGAAAGCCAAGGGATTGAACTTCGAGGGAAACTCCGCCTTCGTGAAATCGAAGCGCATCCCTCTCGCTGACGAAGAAGCGCTGTTCCGGGCGCTGGACCTCGCCTGGATTCCTCCCGAGATGCGGGAAGGCATGGGCGAAGTGGAAGCCGCCGCCGCGGGAAAGCTCCCCGATCTCGTGGTATACGACGATCTCCGTGGAGTTCTCCACTGTCATACCGAGTACTCCGATGGGACGTCGTCCATCGCGGACATGGCCGAGGGGGGGCGCGCGCGGGGCTGGAGTTACATCGGAATTTCCGACCACTCTGAATCGGCGTTCTACGCCGGTGGCCTGAAGCGAGACAAGATTCTCCGGCAGCACGAAGAGATCGATCGCCTCAACGAGGAGTTCACGGATTTCCGCATCCTCAAGGGCATCGAGGCCGACATCCTGGCCGACGGCCGCATCGATTACGACGCAGAGACTCTCGACCGGTTCGACTACGTGATCGGGTCCATTCATTCGCGCTTCAGCATGGACGGCGATGCGATGACGAAGCGGGTGCTGGCGGCGCTCGACGATCATCACCTCACGATCCTGGCGCATCCGACCGGGAGGCTGCTGCTTTCGCGAGAGCCATACGCAATCGACGTCGAAGCAGTGATCGAGAAAGCCGCCGAGGTGAATGTCGCGCTCGAGCTGAACGCGGATCCGCACCGCCTCGATCTCGATTGGCGGTACTGCCGCCAGGCAAAGGCGCGGGGCGTGACGATCGAGATCGGCCCTGATGCGCATTCGCAGGCCGCGCTCGACAACGTCCACTTCGGAATCGGTCTGGCGCGAAAGGCGTGGCTGGAGGCGGGGGAGATCCTCAACACGCGGAGCGCGGATGAAGTCCTGGCGTTTGCCCGCAAGAGACGAAAAGCATGAACAGGAAGACGGTCGTGAGGAAGCGGCGGCGTCCTTCGCCGCTCAAGCCCTACGCTGCCGAAGTAATGCTGCGGCTCGAGCGCGAGCACCCCGACGCGCACTGTGAGCTGGACCACGAGACACCGCTTCAGCTATTGGTGGCGACCATTCTCAGCGCGCAATGCACCGATAAGCGGGTCAACATGGTGACGCCCCTCCTGTTCCGGACTTTTCCGACAGCTGCGTCGCTCGCTGATGCGCCAGCGGAAAGACTCGAGGATGTCATTCGGAGCACCGGCTTTTTCCGCAACAAGACGAAGAGTCTGATCGGACTCGGCAAGGCTCTGGTCGAACGGCACGAGGGCGAAGTTCCAGATTCGATGGATGCGCTGGTCAAGCTCCCCGGAGTCGGGCGCAAGACCGCGAACGTCGTCCTCGGCAACGCCTTCAGGCGGGACGAAGGAATCGTCGTCGACACACACGTCGCCAGGCTCAGCCTGAGACTCGGCCTCACCAGGGAAACCGATCCGGTCAAGATCGAGCGCGACCTGATGGCGCTCTTTCCCCGCGACAAATGGACGAATCTCGCTCACCTTTTCATCTTTCACGGGCGGCGTGTGTGCCATGCGCGGGTGCCGAAATGCGAGGTGTGCGTGCTCTCTGATATTTGCCCTTCGAGTAGGGTTCAATATTGAAACTGCAACGAAAGTTGGCTTATGAAACTGCCACTGCACAACGGAACGAGCTGGCAGCGTTCAGTTGCAGTGTCAATTATTATTATCCTTCCCCCCTTGACCCCTCCTCCCGCAACGATGACCAAGTTCGCAACGATAGAAACCAATCGTGGCACCATGCGCGCCGAGTTGTACGAGAAGGAAGCGCCGAAGACCGTCGCCAACTTCGAGAAGCTCGCCAACTCCAGCTTTTACGACGGCACCAAATTCCACCGGGTGATCAAGGACTTCATGGTGCAGGGTGGTGATCCGTACTCGAAGGGGGGCGAGCACGCCAAGGGCCCGGTGGGCACGGGCGGCCCGGGATGGAAAATCGATTGCGAGACCAACGGCAACCCGCACAAGCACCAGGTCGGCGCGCTGTCGATGGCGCACGCCGGGAAGAACACCGGGGGCAGCCAGTTCTTCATCGTGCTGAGCGAGCAGAGCACCCGGCACCTGAACGGCGTCCACACCATTTTCGGCAAGGTTGTCGAGGGGGTTGACATCATTCCGAAGATCAACCAGAACGACACCATCTCGAAGGTTAGGGTATCGGCCGAAGCGGAGGCCAGGTAGATGGCGACGACGGTGAAGAAAAAGACCGACCTGAGTGCCGCGCTTACCGGTCTCGTGCTGGGGGCGGTGACGCTCTTCCTGCTGTTGACAGCGATCGTGATGATGACGAACGCGCACTTTCGTGGGAAGGAGTCGGTCGAGGCCCACCCGTAGGACTGGCTTGCGCTTTATTGGTTGGTTAGCCAAATTAACTGACTGACTGGTCAGTTATTACAGGAAGGCACATCCAGAAAAGCCCCAAATGGCGCCGAAAACCCGAGCAACGGCCCCTGCAAATCCTCCAGGCTGCCCTCGAAGTCTTCGGCGAAGCCGGAGTGGCCAATGCCCGCCTCGACGAAATCGCCGACCGCGCTGGGGTCTCCAAAGGCACCATCTACCTCTACTTTCCGAACAAGGAAGAGCTCTTCAGGCAAGCCATCAGGCACGCCCTCGCGCCGATCGGCGCCGCCAGGCACCCGCCGGCACCAGGAACAGCAACCCGCCAACTCCTCGACACTCTCTCCAAGCAGTGGCAATTCCTGACTTCCCCAGCGGCATTGACCGTGAACCGGCTGGTGAACGCGGAGCAGTGGCAGTTTCCCGACTTGGCCGAGCTGTATGCGCACCAAGTCGTTTCACGGTTCGGTGAGGAGTTGAGCAGGATCATCCGCCGCGGCGTTGACGCGGGGGAGTTTCGCGAGCTCGATCCCCCTGTCGCCGCCCGAATGCTGACCGCCCTCGCCATGCAGAGCGCCATCTGGCGTGAGACCGGAGGAGCTCCGTCGCTGGCGGGAAAGAGCAGCGAGGTGGTTCTCGGAGAGCTGACCGAGTTCTACCTTCAGGCAATCGTCCCGACGGAGGCGGCGTTCCCGCAAGCCGACGGGGCGCCTGACCTCCGAGGAGCCCTCAACAGTTGACCGACCCCGAACGTAATCCTGCTGAGGAAAGAGTTCTTGTTGGTCTGGCGCTCGAGGGAGATGCCCGCGGGTTCGCCGGGCTCGTGCGGATTCACCAGCGGAGGGCCTACGCGGTGGCGCGCGCGATCGTTCTCTCGCACGAGGACGCCGAAGACGCCGTTCAGGAAGGATTTCTCCGCGCCTATCAGGCACTCGATCGATTCGATCCCGGTCAGCCGTTTGGTGCGTGGCTCAATCGCATAGTCGCGAATGCCGCGCTCGACATGGCGCGCCGGAACAAGGTTCGGACCGCGGAGGAGCTCTCGGATGCGATGCCAAGTCCGTTCCGGGACCCGGCGGAGGACGCCGAGCTCCGGGCGAGGTTGAAGAGCGCGCTGGCAGAATTACCGGAGCGCGCTCGTGCGGTGATCGTCCTCCACGATGTGGAGGGTTTCACTCACGCCGAGATTGGCGAGATGCTGGGTATTCCAGGCGGTACCGCGCGGTCGGATTTGCACCACGCGCGGCAGCGGTTGCGGGGACTGCTCGAGAACATGAGGGGATAGACAAATGGACGATCGCAACGATTTGCGGCTGACGGACGAAGGCGACGAGAGGCTCGTGCCAATGCTGCGCCAGGTTTACGCGGCTCCGGCCGAAGGCGCGTACTGGGAGGGCCTCGAGACGCGCGTCCTGTCGCTCATCTCGGCGCATCGCCTGGGGTTAGTCCCGCTGCAGTCAAGCCTGTGGTCGGTTCTCGAGCGGTGGGCCGCCCCTGGCCTTGCTGCCGCAGCGCTTCTCTTCGTTGCGGCCGGCCTCTTCCTTTCACGAGCGAACGAAGCCGAGCTTCGGACGACGTACGAGGAGGTTACCGAGCCGGCGGTGGTAGATGAATTGCCCGGCGCGGTCAACGTCGTCACTGCTCCGCGCGACGGCCCGTCCGAGCGCGAAGCCACTTTCCGCTACGTGCTCTCACACTGAGGAATCTGATGGAACGCTCGAAGGGTTACGCGTTGATGTTCTTGCTTGGTGCTTTTATCACGGGCGGGGCGCTTGGGTTCACCGCGGATCGAGTGATCGGCGGTGACCGCGAACGCGAACGCGGCCGCGAGATGCGGGGGACGGGGGGGGGCTCCTATCGCCAGCGAATGGCGAGAGAGCTTGATCTCAGCCCGGCTCAACAGAGCTCGGTCGATTCGCTCATGGATCAGAAGCACCGTCAGATCGTGGCGCTCTACCGGCCGGTCAAGCCACAGCTCGACTCGCTGGCCCTCGCCGCTCGTGTCATCAGCGACAGCACCCACGCCCAGATAAGGCGGCTTCTCACCCCCGAGCAGCAAGCAGCTCTGGAAAAGATGCGCGCCACGAGCCGGCACGACCTGGCCAGGCGACGTGGGAGAGATACGCTGGGTCCGCCACGTATTCGATAGTGGCTCCCGTATTTACCCGTACACAACGCGCTCCCAAAAAGAACGCCGGCGCGGAATTCCGCGCCGGCGCTTTTTCTTTGTTCCCGCTAGCTACTAGATGTTGTCGGGGTCGAGCTTCTTCTCCGCCTTCCCGAAGTTCTTCTGGACATTCCCTTTGGCCTGCTCAACGCGGCCTTTGATGTGCTGGCTCGTGTTGTCGGTGGCATCACCCAGGTCACCGCGCAGCTTGCCCTTCATTTCCTTAGCCGTGCCCTTAACCTGGTTCTCGATACCCCTTTCGTTGAGATCCTTCATAAAGCCTCCATCAGAGAGAACGTTCTAGTTATTTTCTTCCACCCTTGCATACCCGTTCTAACGCAAGCGACATGCCTGTTTACGCACCTCATTTGGGGTGCACAGGTACCGACCTTGCAAAGGCCGGATTACTTGCGGAAATTCCGGGGTTCACAGCCACCGGAGCTGCGGTAGGCGTGAAACAACCTCTTTAGGTCGCCCAAATCAGTACTCACGTCGAAGCTCACCCGAGCGGCCGCCGTCTCGCAAAACTGACCCTCCTGGCGCTCGGCGTCGTCTACGGCGACATCGGGACCAGCCCGCTTTACGCACTACGCGAGTGCTTCAAGCCGGAGTACGGCCTGGCGGCGACCGAAACGAACGTCTACGGCGTTCTCTCGCTGATATTGTGGTCGCTCATCAGCGTCGTCTCCATCAAGTACATCGTGTTCGTCATGCGCGCGGACAATCGGGGCGAGGGTGGAATCCTCGCCCTCGTCGCGTTGATCCTCCAGCGAACCCACAGAGAAGCGGATCGCCGCCGCAAGGGAGTGATCATCGCGATCGGATTGATTGGAGCCGCACTGCTCTACGGTGACGGGGTGATCACGCCCGCCATCTCCGTCCTCAGCGCGACAGAGGGTCTGGCTATCGTCAACCCCGTGCTCGGCAAAGCGGCGATTCCCCTGACGCTGGCAATCATCTTCCTGCTCTTTTTCTTCCAGAAAAAGGGCACTGCCAAAGTGGGCCGGATCTTTGGCCCCGTCACGCTGGTCTGGTTCCTCGCGATCGGTATTCTCGGGGCGGTCGAGATTTTCAGGGAGCCGCGGATTCTCGTGGCGATCAATCCGTGGTACGCGTTGACGTTTTTTGCCCACCACGGAACGCAGTCTTTCGTCGTGCTCGGTGCGGTTGTGCTGGCGGTAACCGGTGCCGAAGCGCTTTACGCGGACATGGGCCATTTCGGGAAGCGGGCTATCAGGCTCGCCTGGTTCGGGCTCGTTTTCCCGAGCCTGGTGCTGAACTACTTCGGGCAGGGAGGACTGATACTACACGATCCTCAGGCCGCGGCGAACCCGTTCTACCTGCTCGCGCCAAGGGTTCTGCTCTACCCGCTCATCGCGCTGGCGACAATGGCCGCGATCATCGCATCACAAGCCATGATTTCCGGGGCCTTCTCGATTACACGACAGTGCGTGCAGCTCGGCTACAGCCCTCGGGTCACGATCATTCACACCTCGAAGATGGAGCATGGGCAGATCTACATCCCCGAAGTGAACAACGCGCTGATGGTCGGGTGCCTCCTGGTGGTGCTGAGCTTCCGCTCGTCGACGGCGCTGGGCGCGGCATACGGCATTGCCGTCACCGGAACGTTCCTCATGACGACGGCGCTCTTGTACATCGTGGCGCGTACCTGGTGGGGATGGAGCGTGGCGAAGAGTCTCCTGCTCACAGTCCCGTTGTTCATCATCGATGGCGCGTTTTTCGGTGCGAATCTGCTCAAGGTCTGGGATGGAGGCTGGGTGCCGCTTACCCTCGCTCTCATAATCTTCACTCTGATGACAACGTGGAATCGCGGCCGTGAGATCGTTCAGGATCTGCTGCGCCGGGGAATGCTCCCGGTCGATCTCCTGCTTGCCGATATCGAGAACAGGAAGACCGTGCGCGTGCCCGGGCTGGCGGTATTCATGACCCGGGAGCCGGAAGGAG
>JANMTG010000244.1:0-2055 GCA_031390205.1 Gemmatimonadota bacterium | reverse complement strand
CCGCGTTGTACGTCACGGAGTCCACGGGTAGCATGCTCACGGCGGTGGATAGGGCGTTGCTGCTGCAGACCACGCCTAAGGCAAACGGGACGCGAAGAGTGAGCGAACTGGACGAGGCGGCAATGACTCCACCGGAAGTTTCGATCATTCGAAAGTCCGAAACGACGCGATTCAACGCGCCACGTGACACGTTTCGCGCGGCGTTGCTCATGCCCTGCTTGTCGAAGAATCGGCCCTGAGTCGAGAGCAGCTTGGTGAAGAGCGCGCCGATGATCGCGAAAATGACCATGCCGATCAGCAGCTCGAGCAGCGAGAACCCGCGGCGGTTGTTATGATGGTTTGTCATGCGCAGATTGTGCAGAGGACCTTCGACGTTTTCGCGTTGGTCCGGTTGAATTTCAGGGTGTCGGGCTTGTAGATGGGGTTGGTCGGGGTGACTACGACCTGGACCGTTTTCAGCTTGGCGACCGGCTCGGCTACAGTAACGATACGGGTGTGCGGATAGGCGCCGCCCGTCGTCGAGAAGCTCGTCGATCCAACGGCCAGTGAGTCGTACGGGAGCGCGATGAGGCGATTGACCTCGTGCATAAGCACGCCATTGCGGTACGCGGCACCCGTGACTTTCCTCGAGCTTTGCGAGACCGAGTACATGAGGGGGGCAAGCGCCGATATGGCGATTGCGAGAAGCAGCATCGAAACAATGACTTCGACCAGGGAAAAACCTTTTCGAGATCCGGCCGTTTCGGGGTGCCGTCCCGCGGAGTTGACTGAGTTGCGAAGCGAAACTCTCATTTTGGTACCATCCTTATGAAGCCCGCAGTCGAAGCGGTGATACGGCGGGCGTAATCACCGTTGGCCAGGTCGACGATCACCGGGGTCGATGAGACTCCGGTCGGAAACACATCGATCGTGGCCGGCGTGAAGACGAGACGTGACAGGCGGTATTCCGAGGTATCGCCGTAAAAGCTGCGAATTCTGAGGACTTCGCCGGTCGTGCGATCGACGAACTGATAGCTCTTGGTCGCGGCATCGGCGGAGATTCTTACCGGCTCGCGCTGACGCGCGGCCGAGGCAAAAGCGTTCTGCAGGTCGGCTGTAATGACCATGGCTGCGCGGTTGACCCGGTTGTGCCGAATGATGCGCGACATGGCGGGTCCCATAATCCCAGCCAGGACACCCATGATAGCCACCACGATGATAAGCTCGATCACGGTAAATCCGCGTCGAGCCGGAAGGCTATCTCGTTTGAATCGCATGCCCATTGACTATCTCCGTCCAGTCCCGCAGTGGAGGTTACCCACCGATCTCGGGGGTGGGAAGTACTTCTATATAGGAGATGGACGAATTCGTTACTGCTGAGTCACACTGAAAAGGCGCTCAGGGCGAGTTAACCCCGTGTAGAGGGCCTTAACTCAGGAAACCTTAGCTCAGCAGTTAGATGGCGGCGCGGCGAAATTTGCAGTTGTGTGTTTGTCACTGCGGAACACTAACCCGAGGGACCGATGGAGACCGATACGACGAGCCTTCGGGCGCTGACCGTCAGGTGTCAGTTCTGTGAGACGTGGAACCGCGTTGACGCCGAAAAGGTCGCCGCCGGGCCGAAATGCGGCAAATGCGCCAAGCCCATTCTGCTCGAGCGCCCCTATCCGCTCACCGACGACACCTTTTCACGCACGATCAACGAGAGCGACCTTCCCGTCTTCGTCGATTTCTACGCCGACTGGTGCGGCCCCTGCCGGATGATGGCGCCGGCCGTTGACGCCTTTGCCGCGAACGTGCAGGGGAAGGCGCTGGTGGCCAAGCTCAACACCGATCATTCGTCCAGGACCGCCGGCGGCTTCGATATCCGCGGGATTCCGACCGTGATCGTATTTCAGAACGGAAAGGAGGTCGCGCGCCAGTCGGGCGCGCTGCCCCTCGAGGGCCTGAAGCAGCTCCTCGCGAGAGCGGGGGTTGCCGTCTAGCCGATCGCGGCCTTCACCGCGCCGGTAAGGTGGACGTTTCATGGAGCGTACAGGGATCGAACCTGCGACCTCCTGGTTGCAAACCAGGCGC
>JANMTG010000212.1:0-6226 GCA_031390205.1 Gemmatimonadota bacterium | reverse complement strand
AGTCTGGGAGCGAAAGGCGGGGGTCGATCTTGTCTGAGTGGACGGTCTCGCCGCTCGACTCGACCGCGGTGAGGCTGGCAGGAACCGTCTCCTATATGACGGCCCGGGGGAGCCGGACTGAATCCTATTCCGCGACCATTGCGTGCAGGTGAGTATCCCGTGCTCGCGCCGTGGAGTATCGCTCGCCGAAATGGCGGTAGTGATCGCGCTCCTTGGATTGGTGGGAGCCGCGGTCGGATCGGCGGTCCTCCATCAGCAGCGATTCTACGCCGACGCCAGCGAGCTGCTCTACGCTCGGGAAAGCGTGCGCGACGCGATGGGGGTGTTGTCTACCGACATCCGAGGATCGTCATCGGGAGACACTCTCCGCCTGATGGCCGACACCGCGATCGAGCTCTTTGCGAGTATCGGCACCTCCGTTGTCTGCCGATCCGTCGCATCGAACGCTTTCGTGCTGGCGGCGGAGTCGGGGGAGGGAAACACGCTGACGAGCTTGCCGATGCATCCGGATACCGGAGACATTGCCCTTCTATATATAGACAGTGATGTCGATGTAGACGGCGATGTCGACAGCGCCGGCAGGTCGGGAAGCGTCTGGGAACGACAGCGCATCGCCGCGTTCGCCGCAAAACCGGCGGGTTCGGGATGTCTCCTTGATGGTACCGCGCCGGCTGAAGGCTTCGTGCTGACCCTTCAATCGAATCCAGCCCATCCGGTGAGAAGGGGCGCGCCAGTCCGATTCGTCAGACGTGGCCGGTTCAGTCTGTACCGATCTTCGGACCGGCAATGGTACTTGGGCTATCGCCGCTGTAACGCCCTTGGCCCGTCGAGCTGCGGCACAATCCAGCCGATCAGCGGACCATACCGCAGTCACAGTGCCGATCGGGAGAAGACGGGGTTCATGTTCGAGTATCTGAACGCCCGCGGAGAGGGAGTCAGCGGCGTGGACTCTTCGCTCGCCGTGGCGAGAATCGACATTACCGCACGCATGGATAGCCGCGAGGCACGAAGGATCGGCAAGAGGGAGAGATCAATCGGCGATTCCGCCACCACCTCCGTTGCGATCCGGAACAGGTAGTGCCGTGGGGGCGCGGAGCGGTCTTCCGCCGCAATCCGGTTTCGCTCTGGTGGCGGCGCTGCTTGCGATTATTCTGGTTACGGCGCTCCTCGCCGCGCTCTTTTTCGCCGTCAACCAGGACACGCGCACCGAGTCAGCGATCGAGCAGCGGGACGAAGCGCTCGCGGCTGCGGAGTCGGCGATTCAGATCGGCCTCGACCAGCTCGGGACACGTGCGGTCGACTACCTCGCCGTAGGCGCCGCGGCATCCCAATCGGTCGCGGTCGATGGCTTTCCGGCAGTGATCTACACGACCCGTCTGGATTCGGGTCTGTTCTGGATCGTCGCGGTCGTCGGCGACGCGGGGGATCGGTCCATAGCGACGAGGCGGATCGGCATTCTGGCCAGGGCATTCCGCGGCGCGTCGGATTCGATAGCGATCGTCCGAATTTCCGAGCGCGGGTGGTCTGAGCTGTTCTGAGCCCCATCCGGACCACCGTTACTTTCGTGCCAATTGAATCGTGTCTAGGCTGAACCAGGCACTTTTCTTTTTATCCACGAAGGGCCACGATGGCGTTATTCGGCCGGAAGAAGACTACCGTAGGTATCGATATCGGGTCAGGCCTGGTCAAGGTCGCTGTGATCGACCACTCCAAGTCCGCACCAGAGCTGGTGAAGGTCGCGATCGCTCCGCTTCCTGACGATGCGATCGTCGACGGAGAAGTGATGGATCCGCACCTCGTTTCCGACGTAATCCGCACCACCGTAAAGTCGGTCGATGCGAGCACGAAATCTGTCGTCGCCGCCGTTGGTGGCCGTGATGTCATCATCAAGCGCATCAAGACCGAGCGCGTGAAAGAGGCGCAGGCCCGCGAGCTCATGCGCTGGGAAGCAGAGCAGCACGTACCAGACGTCGACTCTGTGGAGCTCGACTTTCAGATCCTCGACGAGAACGGAAGCGGCAGCCGGGACGAAATGAGCGTCCTGCTCGTTGCTGCCAAGCGCGATCTGGTCGAGGCCAAGCTTCGCATTCTTTCGGAGGCGGGAATAAGCCCCACTCTCATGGATGTCGACGCCTTCGCCCTTCACAACGCATTCGAAATCAACTACCCGGCCGCGATGGACGGCGCCGTTGGACTTGTGAACATCGGTCACGAAGTGACCAACATCAACATCCTCGACGACGGCGTCCCGATTCTGACCCGCGACCTTCCTATAGGCACGCGCCGTCTTCGCGAAGATTTACAGCGCGAGCACGGACTCTCGGCGACTGACGCCGAGGCACTGATCAGAGGATACGACCGCTCCCCTCAGCTGGACTCGGTGATCGAGGCCCGCGCGGAGGAAATAGCTACAGGGCTGGAGCGCGCGATTGCGTTCCTGTCCAGCTCGCTGAAAGGCGACGGCCAGATGCGCGCCGTCTACACCTGCGGCGGCGGTTCGCGCACGCCCGGTCTCAGCGAATCACTCGGAAAGCGGCTGCGCAAGCCGGTCGAGCTCGCCAACCCGCTCGCCACGATGCAAGTGCGCGCGGGGGCCCTGGAGTCGCTGGTGACTGACGAGGTCGCTCCGCTCCTCATGCTCTCGATCGGCCTCGCTCTACGTAAGAACTGACCCCGGAGACACGACTAACATGATCGAGATCAATCTCCTTCCCGGGGGCGGCAAGAAGCGTCGGCGGACGAGTTCAGGCGGCACCGCCAAGTTCGATCCACGCGCGCTGTTCGCCGGACTCGGCGAAAAAATCACGGACAAGTATCTGCTCGGAGGGGTTGGCGCAACCGCCCTCGCGGTGCTGGTCGTCGTCGTGCTCTTCCTGAGCCAGGCCAAGCGCGCCAGCTCGCTCGAAGAAGCCGAGTTGAAGGCAGTCAAGGATTCGACGCAATTCAGCGCCGTCCTCAGCGCCAAGGCGAAGGCTGAAGCGACGCGCGATTCGCTCTATCAGCAGATCGCAATCATCAAGTCAATAGATGACTCGCGCTATCTGTGGTCCCATCTCATGTACGAGATCAGCAATGCGCTGCCGCAGTACACGTGGCTGAAAGAGATCACGCAGACGAGCGCGCCAAAGAGTGTCGCCGCCGCGGATACATCCAAGCGGGCAGCGGCTGACACCAGCTCGTCCGCGAAGTCGAAAGCGGACAGGGATCGCGCGCGGAAGGCGCGGTCTGACTCGCTCCTCGCCCAGGCCAAGGAAATCAAGTTCCGGCTCGTTGGTCACACCGTGGACATCCAGGCGCTGACGCGCTTCATGAAATCGCTCGAGGCATCGCCGTTCATTCAGAACGTCCAGCTCACCCGCTCGGACCTCGTCCTGAATGAAGGCAAGGAAGTAACGGAGTTCTCCCTCGAAGCGGAGACGCAGGCTCCTCCCGCGTTCGCGATCAAGACAGTTCCACTCATAGTCTCGGCGGTGCGCTAATGGCTATCGGCGCCAACATGACGAAGCGCGAGCAGACGCTGGCCGCCATTGGAATGGTGGCCGTGCTGATTGCCGGTGCTTACTGGTATTTCCTCTATAAGCCGAAGGCGGCCGAGCTGATAGTCATACAAGCTCACGTGGACTCGCTCGAGCGGCGGAACCAGCAGGCCCGCGCGGACATCGCGCAGGGCAGTCTCCAGAAGCTGCGTGCCCAGTCGGTGGAGTATGACCAGAGTCTCAAGGTGATGCGCCAGCTCGTCCCAAGAAGCAACGAAGTCCCGGCGCTCCTCGAGGATATGTCAACCGCCGCGCGTCGCGTCGGGCTGGATCTCGCGACAGTCGAGCCCATGCCCGTTCTGCCTGGCGAGCAGTTCGATACCTATCGGTACAAGCTCGCCGTCATCGGTGGCTATCACGCCGTTGGCCAGTTTCTGAGCAACGTCGGGTCGCTGAACCGGATCATCGCGCCGGTGACACTCGCGATCAAGCTGCACCCTGTCACTCAGAACACGAAGGCCAGGGTAAGGGCCGGCGAGTCGCTCATCGAGACAGAGTTCCAGGTGCAGACGTACGTCGCGCGCACCACACCCTATTCACCGGCAGGAGCCGCGCAACGATGAAGCTCCCGATTCCAATCGCACTCATTCTCGTGGCAGCGGTAGCGACGGGAGCGGCGACGCAGTCGCGCGCCTCCTCTCCCCCGCGACCCCTGGCTGCTGGGGCGCCCGCCGCGCCAGTCGCGGCGGACACCGCGCCCAGGGTGCTGATCAACCGCGAAACGTTTCAGTACGAAGGGGATGGACGTCGCGACCCGTTTGTATCGCTGCTCACGACCTCCGACCTCCGTCCGCTGCTCAGCGATTTGAAGCTGGTCGCCGTCGCATTCGACCCAAATGGCCGCACTTCTGTTGCCGTTATGAGGGATGTCACGTCTAAGGAGCAGTACAGAGTTCGAGTTGGTCAGACGCTGGGCCGCATGCGCGTCGCGGCAATTCAGGAAAAGGCAGTGATTTTCACGATCGAAGAGTTCGGATTCAGCCGACAGGAAATGCTGGCCATGACGACCGATTCGACCAAGACGAGGCGTACCCAATGAGCATTCTAAAGGCGCTGCCAGCGGCAGCGCTCCTGTTTCTGCCGCCATCGGCTGCATCCGTTCACACAGTCAGTGTCGTCTCGGCCTCTGGGAAGACTGAAGTGGTGATCGGAGTCAACGCCGCCGTCGAAGTGCGGGACTTCACGCTGGGGTCGCCGAACCGGGTGGTCATAGACCTGCAGGGCGCCACTCTCGACATGTCGGGTCGCACCTACGACAAGGTCGCCCGCGGTGGAATCACCAACGTTCGCTATTCGCAGTTCCGCGCCAACGTCGTTCGCGTCGTGGTCGAGCTGGACGCGGTTCATCCATATGAAGTCAAGCGCGCCGATGGAGAGGTCAGAGTCGCAATCTCCGGCGGTACCGTAGCCTCGTCGAGCTGGTCGAGCTCGCGGAACGCGAGCTACGCCGCCGCGCCCGCGCTCCCCACACCGGTCCGCGCTACGCCGACTCAGGACATCGAGGAAGAGACGGTTGCCGAGCCGGTGCCCCTTCGCATCGAGCCGCAGCCAGCCGCCGCGCCCATTGCACTGTTCTCACAGGTTCAACAGTCACAGCAGCCGCCGATCACGGTCACCTTTCAGGAAACCGACATCCGCGACGTGATCGCGTCGTTCGCCAGTTTTTCCGGCCGCACGATCGTGGTCGGCAAGGATGTAACGGGCACGGTCACCGCCGAGATCCGCAATCAGCCGTGGGACGTCGCGCTGCGCGCGATTCTCCAGGGCCAGGGCCTCGCCGCATCCGAAGATGCCATTTCCGGCATCATCACCGTAGACAGTTATACCAACATTCTGAACCGCCAGGCGTCTGAGCCGCTCGTCACGCAGCTCGTCTCGATCAACTACGCGCGCGCTCACATGCTGGTGCCCACGATTCAGCAGCTGTTGCAGAAGGATTGCCTCGCCGGTGCCCAGATTCCGACCAGCGGTAACGTCTCCCAGGCCAACGCCAGATCCAACTGCGTCGCGCGCGGACTCGTAGCCGCGGACAGCACGACCAACACGCTCATCATTACCGAGACCGCGTCGCGCCTCGCCGACGTCCTCCAGTACGTACAGAGCCTCGACGTCCGCACGCCGCAGGTTGCAATCAAGGCCAAGATCATCTTCGTCAACAGAACCAACATCGAAGAAATTGGCCTTTCCTACGACATCGGCACCGGGACCGACCAGTTCTTCAGCAAGCTCGTCAAGCGGCCCGATCCGGCAACGCTCCAGCCGGTCGACACCAACGGCGACGGCGTGCCTGACGCGCTCGGTGGCGGAACACTGTTCGAGGGCGACAAGATCCTCCTCGGAGGCAACGCACTTTCGGCGATCGCCAACGCGAACTCGCGTGTGACGAACCCGGCGCTCAGCGTCATCTTCTCGACGGCCCTCGGCAAGTTCCAGCTCACGAGCTTCCTCGATGCACTCCAGGAAGTTCGTCTGGCGGATCTTCAGGCCGAGCCGAGCATTGTGACCCTGAACAACAGACAGGCCACGATCCAGGTGGGTCAGGAAATTCCGATTCGCGTGCTCGATGCCGGTACGTCCATCGCCGGAGGAGAGGGAGGCGGCCAGCAGGCCCCTCGAGCGACGGTGCAGATGAAGCAGGTCGGCATCATCCTGACCGTGACACCGAGCATCACCAACAACCGCCAGATCCT
>JANMTG010000211.1:0-1877 GCA_031390205.1 Gemmatimonadota bacterium | reverse complement strand
TTGGCGCCGGGATAAACGAGATACGCCCAGCCCAGTTGGCGAACGTACCTGAGTCTCTGCACGACGTCGGTGTCGAGGAGCGCGAGCGTCAGCTCGTCGACTCTGATGTTATTCCAGACGGGGTCGCGCAGTATCTCGAAGTGCACGGCGCTACCCCGCCGTCCCGCCCCGGAGCGCGTCAGCCCTTCGGGCCGGCGTTCTTGATCGCCGAATCGACGTCGCCGAACTTCTCGAAGTTCTTTCGGAACATCTCCGCCAGCTTCCTCGCCTGCGCGTCGTACGCTCCGCCGTCACTCCACGTGCGGCGCGGATGCAGAACTTCCGCAGGCACATCCTTCACTTCCACTGGTATCCCCAGGCCAAATACGGGATCGGGCTCAGTCTTCACGCCGTCCAGGGCGCCGCCAAGCACGGCGCTCACCATCGCCCTGGTGTAAGCGAGCTTCATCCGCTTGCCGGTTCCGTACGCTCCGCCGCTCCACCCGGTGTTGATCAGCCAGACATTCGACTTGTGCTGGTCGAGCAGCTTCCCCAGCATCTCGGCGTACCTGGCGGGGTGCCAAACCAGGAACACGGCGCCGAAGCACGCGCTGAACGTTGCCTGCGGCTCCGTCACTCCGCGCTCCGTGCCGGCAACCTTGGCGGTGTAGCCCGAGAGGAAGTAGTACATCGCCTGCTGAGGCGTGAGCCTGGAGACGGGTGGCAGCACGCCGAACGCATCGGCGGTGAGAAAGACGACGTTCTTCGGGTGTCCCGCGCGTCCACCGGGCACGTGGTTCCGAATGTAGTGCAGCGGATACGATGCGCGCGTATTCTCGGTAATCGACTGGTCGGCGAACCGCACCTTCTTGGTGGCGGGATCGAGAACGACATTCTCCAGCACGGTGCCGAACATCTGCGTGGTCCGGTAGATGTCGGGCTCGTTCTCCGCCGAAAGATTGATCACCTTGGCGTAGCAGCCCCCCTCGAAATTGAAGATTCCGTCCTTCGACCACCCATGCTCGTCGTCGCCGATGAGTCCTCGCTCGGGGTCGGCGGAAAGCGTGGTCTTGCCCGTTCCCGACAATCCGAAAAAGAGGGCGGTGTCGCCGGCCTTTCCGACATTGGCCGAGCAATGCATTGACAGCACTCCCTGCTTTGGGAGCAGGTAGTTCATGACGGTGAACATCGACTTCTTGAGCTCACCCGCGTACCGCGTACCGCCAATGAGGATAGTTCGCTCGGCGAAGTTGAGCACGATGAACGTGCCGCTCCGCGTCCCATGTATGAGGGGAGTTGCCTGGAACTCCGGGGCGTGCAGCACGGTGAAGTTCGGATCGAACGTCGGGAGGTCGCTCAGCTCAGGCCTGATGAGCATGTTGCGGACGAACGCCATGTGCCACGCGTTGGGCGAGACGTACCGCACCGACAGGCGGTAGGCTGGATCAGCGCCGCAGTAGAGATCCTCAACGAAGAGCTCGCGCGCCTCGCTGAGGTAGCGGCGTACGTCAGCGAGCAGCGCGTCGTACTTCTCGCTGGGGAGCGACTGATTCACTTTCCCCCAATCGACGTCGTTCTCGGAGGATGGCTCTCTCACCACGAACTTGTCGTTGGGCGAGCGGCCGGTGTGCGGCGTGGTGACGGCGACGAAGGGACCCATGTCCGCAAACTCGCCTTCGTTGCGCCGGGCGGCAGCCTGAAAAAGCTCGGGCGTAATCAGATTCCAGTGTACGTGCCCCCGTGGATTCAGGCCTTGCTTGCCCAATCCAA
This sequence comes from Gemmatimonadota bacterium, assembly GCA_031390205.1. Classification (GTDB taxonomy): domain Bacteria; phylum Gemmatimonadota; class Gemmatimonadetes; order Gemmatimonadales; family Gemmatimonadaceae; genus UBA4720. Next base: position 128 of record JANMTG010000211.1, on the reverse strand, counting down.
CACTGCCCTCGCGCGCCGCCGAGGCGCGCTGGGGCCTTATCTCAGTCGTCACTCAGTCCCTTCCTTTCGTTGATCCGCTGTTGCGCATCCATCACGGCCACGGCGGCCATATTCACGATGTCCTGTAC
>JANMTG010000199.1:0-5142 GCA_031390205.1 Gemmatimonadota bacterium | reverse complement strand
TCGAATCACCGCGCAGCTGGTCAACGCGGCCGACGGCTTCCACCTCTGGTCAGAGCGCTATGACCGCGACGTCGAGGATGTTTTCGCGATCCAGGACGAGATCGCGCGCACGATCGTCGACTGCCTGAAGGTGAAGCTGACCACCGCCGAGTCTCAGGCGTTCGGCAAGCGGCAGACAGAGAATCTCGAGGCGTACGAGCTATACCTTCGTGGGCGGCATTGCTGGAACCTGTGGCATCTGCGGGGCATGATGCAGAAGGCAATGCAGTACTACGAGGCAGCGCTGGCGAAGGACCCGGAGTACGCTCTCGCCTACCACGGTCTCGCCGATGCGTACAGCATACTCGGGCTCTATGCGTTCGCTCCAGCGACCGAGGTGATGCCCAAGGCGAGAGCGGCAGCGTTCAGGGCAGTCGAGCTGGCGCCGGAGCTTGCCGAAGCGAGGACGTCACTCGGATTCGTTCAGATGCTCAGTTGGGACTGGAAGGCGGCCGAGTCGACGCTGCTACAGGCGATAGACATCAACCCGCGCTATGCCCAGGCGAGAACGTTTCACTCATGGCTGCTGACGATTCTGGGGCGCTACTCCGAGGCGCTGGAGGAGGCTCGACGCGGCCGTGACCTCGACCCGCTTTCGCAGGGAGGGAGCGGAGTCTCGGGGCTCGTCTCCTATAATGGCCGACACTACGACGAAGCGATTGCTGAAGGCGAGCGCACGCTGGAATTCGATCCGACCTCGTTGCTGGCGCTGCTGGCCATCAGTGTGTCCCATGCGGGGAAAGGCCAGTACGACCAGGCCGTTCAGCACGCGGAGCGCGGCGTGAGCGTGTCCCCGGATTCGAACTTCATGAAGGCGATCCTGGGGGCGGTGTACGCGATGGCGGGACAGCACGAGGCCGCGCGCAGAATTCTTTCTGATCTGACGGAGCGGTCCACGCGGAGCTATGTCGCGCCGATCCTCATCTCGTGGATCTACTCCAACCTCCATGAACCCGACAGGGCGTTCGAGTGGTTGGGCAAAGCCTACGACGAGCGCACATGTACGCTCGGGTTGGGAATTCGATTCGCTCTTTACGACGGGATCCGGGACGATCCGAGGTTCGCGGAGCTACTACAGAAACTCGGCTTGAGCTGACGCTCTGGGTTTCCCGCTCGGCGCGCTTCCGCCCGCCGCCGCCTCCCCAGTCAGGCGGAGGCGGTTAGCAACTGAGCCAGATAGCGTGCGGCGCCGCCAATATCCAGTCCTGCCGAGCGGTACCCGATATACCCGTCGGGCCGAACGAGGTACTGCGCTCCGGCCCGAACGCAAAGCAGCGCGTGAGCGGCCCCTGTTGCGTCAGCGATTTGGGGGGCGGGGCCGCAGCGAACGAGGTGGCGGACGCTTACCAAATCTCCGTACGTGCGCTCGATCTGGGCGACGCCCGCGTCATCCCAGGATTCTAAAGGCCCGCAAAGGAGGAGATGAAACTTCGGACCGCGGAGCTCTCGCTGGAGCCAAGTGCTTCTGTCGCCGACCGTGACCGGCGCATCCGGAAATCGGTCGCCGGCCTTCGGACCACCCTCGATCCGGGGTGAACCCTCACTCACAATCGTGCTTCGGCGATACCGGATGGCGAGCTGCGAAACGATTCTGAAGCCGCGGGCCCGCCGCTCCCTCGACGAGACCACCCGCGGCAGAACGATGCTCAAGATCCACGTGCGCGCGCTCCTCAGCGCGCGGCCGGCCTGGGCCAACCGGGTGATACCGGCGAAGAGGCGGTCGGTGTACCGGAGGAGAAAGCGCCCCACCGGCCAGCGTTCCGCTTCGTACGAATCGAGAAGTGAATCGGGGGATCTCTTTTGAACGACAAGCGCAAGCTTCCATCCGAGATTCCAGGCGTCCTGCATGCCGGTGTTCATCCCCTGTCCTCCCGCGGGACTGTGCACATGCGCCGCGTCGCCGGCCAGAAAGAGCCGGCTCGACCGATAGTGCACAGCCTGCCGGTGATGGAGGCGGAAGTTCGCCAGCCAATCCGGGTCCCGCAGCCGCAGAGGAGTCGTCGTGGAAACGTCGACGATTGCCTGCAACTGTGCGAGGGTGAGTTGGGGCCGGTCCGAAGGGTTGACCTCGGCACCCAGCTCGGGCGGGGCCATCCCGATTATCCGCCAGGTGGTCGGGTGGCCCAGCGGAAAGAAAACGGCGAGACCGCGTTCGCCGAAGTAGAGGTTCAACGCGTCAGGCGTGAGAGCCCCATCGACCTCGACGTCGCCGAGGACGAACGTCTGCGGGTAGATGTCTCCCTCGAACGCCAGCGCGGCTGTCTTCCGCACGAAGCTGTGGGCTCCATCGCAGCCAACGACGTAAGCGGCGCGGACGAATTCCTCGCGGGAGCTCAGGTCGCGCAGCGTGCACGTCACGCTCGTATCGCCCGGTGACAGACCGACCACCTCGACGCCCCGCTCGACGATCTGCGCGACCGAGGAAAGATGCTCGTCGAGAACCGCCTCCGTTTCGGCCTGCGACACGAACAGTATGTACGGGAACTCGGTGTTCACAGCGGCGATGTCGTCGATGGGGATGAGAACGTGTTCCGCGGCCGACAGATGAACGGAGAGCAGCCGGCTGGTATTCCCCCGTCGAAGGAGCTGCTCGACCATTCCAAGATTCTGGAAAATCTCCAGGCTCCTGGCGTGGACTACGAGTGCGCGCGACTCGTGCGCCCGGTTGGTAAGCCGGTCCACAATGCGCGTTCGCACCCCAAACGAACGGAGCGTGGCGGCGAGCATCATTCCGGTCGGTCCCGCGCCGACAATGAGCACATCCACCGCCGAAGCTTCTTTCATCTCGCACCGATCATAGGTATAAGGCACTCAACTCTCCAGGGGCGCGGCTTTGGCTTGGGACCCTAAACCCGCCCGGAAAAAACGCCAAAAAAGCGTGACCGTACTCGCTCCGATTCAGTCCATTACTTAATGGCTGATACTCTGTACGTCGCAAAGAAAGCAACGCTGGTTCGTCACGCGGGCAAGTTGGTCGCGGTAGCCGCCTCGTCGGGTGCCGCCCTCGTCACCATCTTCACCGCGCTCTACTCCTACGGGGTACTCGGCCAATCCGAATCGCACCAGTCGATCGGTAATCTCGGTGCGGCCTGGGTTGGACTCCGGCCGTCGGTGGATACCGCGTCGGCAATCGGCGACACGGTGCATTACGCCGCCACCGTCACCGACAGGAACGGAAGCGTCCTCGTCGGCGCCAGGCCGACCTGGACGACCGGGGACTCCACGGTCGCCAGGGTATTGCCCGATGGGTCGGTAATCGCCCGCGGGCCGGGCCGGACGACCGTCAGCGTGGTCGTCGGGAAATTCATCGCGGTCTCCCGCATCGTGGTGCAGCAACGCGTCGCGGTGGTCGAGGTGACCCAGCCGGCAGGGGACACCGCTTTCACGGTCCCCGAGGGCGGACGCATCCTGCTGCACGCCCGGGCTCTCGACTCGCGCGGTCACGACATCGCTGGCGTGGCGGCGAGCTGGCGCGTGGACGATACAACAGTCGCGGTGCTCGACACTGCCGGGGTTCTTGTGGCCCGGAGCGCTGGCCGAACAGTCGTCAGCGCGCGAGTTGAGGGGGTGTCCGGGAGATCCGCCCTGTCGGTGGTCACACCCGCCTCGGCGTTGGCCCTGGTGGCAGGCACCAATCAAAGGGCGCTGGCCGGCTTGGCTCTGCCCCAGGCGATCGTAGTACGGGCAACCAATCGCCGCGGTGCGCCCGTGTCCGGCAAGATCGTGGAGTTTCGCCTACCCGAGTCTCAGGGGAAGGTCCATCCTGCCTCCATCCGTACCGACGCCGACGGCCGGGCCCGCGCCATGTGGACGCTTGGCAGCTATCCAGGCCGTCAGACTCTTTTTGCCACGGTCGAAAACGTAGACAGCGCGCTGGCGATCGTCGCCGAGGCAGACCCGGACGCCAACGACACGCGCATCGTGCCGCTCGGCGGATACCTGAGTGCCCGGGCGGGCGAGGTTCTCACTGAGAACGTCGGGATTCGGGTGACCGACTCCTCGGGCCGGGTACTTCCGGATGTGCCGGTCCGCTGGACGGCAATAGATGGAGGATCGATCGAGGCTCTTTCGCCCCGAACCGATTCGCTGGGCCTGGCGCACGCCAGGTGGACGCTGGCCAGGAAGACGGGAACCCAGCGGGTAAGAGCTCAGGTGGGCAGCGGGGCCGGCAGCCGGACCATCCTTCCCGTCACCCTGAGTGCGAGCGCCCTGGCCGGGGCTCCGGCCGCGCTCATGGTGGAATCTGGTGACAACCAGCGTGGCAGGGCGGGTTTGCAGCTGCCAAGGGCGGTTGTCGTGCGAGTCGTCGACGCGAACGGGAGCGGCGTCTCCGACGCCGAGCTGGAGCTCTCTCCCTCGGGTGGAGACCTGTCGGACAGCCTGGTCCGCACAGACTCACTCGGTCGCGCGCGAATCAGCTGGACCATGGGGCGGTCGGCGGGGCCGCACACCCTCGCGGTGCACGTCGAGGGTGTGAAAAAGTTGCTCAAATTAATCGCCCAGGCGAGGGCAGCGGGACCCGCAAACCTCTCATTCGACGACGTCATTCGCCGCGAGAAAGGCAGTCGGCCCGGCCAGCGCAACAAGCGGCTCTATGCGGTGGTGACCGATCTCTACGGCAACCCTGTCGCGGATGCCAGGGTGAGCTTTGCGGCGACCTCGGGGACGGTCAATCCGAAGCGGGCGGTGAGCGATGCGAAGGGCCGCGCGGAACTCACGTGGAAAGTGGGCTCCAAGCCGGGAGAGCAGGTGCTGTCGGGTGTGGTGGGGTCAACCGACGTGAAGGGTGATTACAGGATCGATGTTCCAGGCGCGCCGATGGCGCCGAAAACTGCGTCATTGAAGCCGAAGGGGAGGCAGTAAACACCCGTATTACGGCTACCGGCAAGGCCAGATTAGACTCGCGACTGGAGCTCATCCCGAGCATTATCTGAGTTAAGGTAACACCAAGCTCTGAAAAGAGTTGCCCATGTCGATCTAATGTGTCTCCTTAGCCTCGGCCAACCTCAGCAGTTGCGCTTTTCCGTCCCACCCGTCAAATAAAAGATAGCGCCCCGAGTAAGCATTTCCGGGCGCCTCCGATAACCGCAAAACCGTCGAAAG
>JANMTG010000164.1:0-5922 GCA_031390205.1 Gemmatimonadota bacterium | reverse complement strand
CATCGGTACACCGGCGGTGACGACGCGGGGAATGCGGGAGCGGGAGATGCAGCAGATTGCCCGCCTGATCGACAGGGTCTTCGCCAGCGGCGGTGACCTCGGCGTGGCAACATCAGTCAGGGAGGAAGTGCTCGACTTGACGAATCGATTCCCGCTCTACAAATCCTTTCCTTCAATGGCGAACAACCGATAGCAATGGCAGAGCTGGCGTTTCGCGAAGGCATCATGGACCGCATTCGGATCCGCGAGCCGCGCTTTGACGAGCAGGCGTACCTGTTCGTGCTCTCGGCGCTCGAGATGTGTCAGGCGCAGCTTGCCATGCGTCGTCACATCAGCGGCACCGAGCTCGCGCAGGCGTGCCGCAGCCTCGCGCTGGATCGGTATGGGGTGATGGCGCGCGTCGTCCTCGAGCACTGGGGAATCTCAGCGACGGCCGACATTGGCGACATCGTCTTCACACTCGTAGACCTCGGATTCCTCCTCAGCCAGCCGCATGACACCCGCGACGAATTCGCCGGAGTGTTCGATTTCGACAGCGCGTTCGAGCGCGATTACCCCTGGAACTGCGCCCACCAGGCCTAGACTCAGAATCTTTCAGCCAATGCCCGTCAGGGTGGTCAGCGCGGAAGAGTCAGCGGAGCGCGATCGGGCAGCCATCGAGAGTGGGACTCCATCGCGGACCTTGATGCAACGCGCCGGCATCGGCGCCGCCGACGAGATCACGCGGCGATTCGGCGCTCGGCTGAACGAAGGCGTGTTGGTCTTCACGGGGTCGGGCAACAACGGCGGTGATGGCCGGGTCGTGGCCGGCCGCCTGGCGCGCGCCGGAGTGTCGGTGAAGGTCGTTCAAGCCGGCGAGGCAAGCGACATGGTCGCTCCCGGTGTGGTCGTGGACGCGCTGCTGGGCACGGGTTTTCGCGGCATTCCTCGCGGAGCGGTTCAGGAATCCATCGCGCGCGTGAATGAGCTGAGAAAATCCGGATCCACGGTGGCGTCGCTCGATGTTCCAAGCGGACTCAATGCGACCACGGGTGAGCACAGCAACTGCGTTGTCGCCGATGTCACACTGAGCTTCGGTGGATTGAAACGAGGAACGCTGCTCGCGCGCGATTGCTGCGGCGAGATCGTGGTGCTCGATATCGGGCTCGACGCAGCCGCGCCGCGTAGCGACGAAAAGCTCCCTCTCCTCATCGATCGCGATTGGGTCGCCGCCAGACTTCCCGTTCTCAAATACGACTCGCACAAGGGTGAGCGAAAGCACCTGGCAATTGTCGGGGGAGGAACGGGGATGGGCGGGGCCGCCGTGCTCGCCGCCCGCGCCGCTCTGAGAAGCGGGATCGGGCTGCTGCGCGCCGTGGTCGCGAGCGACAACACGGGGGCGATGCTGCACGCGACCCCGGCGGCGCTCGTCTCCGCGTGGCCACGCGACCGCGCCGAGATCGAGCGCGACATCGGTGATTGGGCGGATGCGGTAGTGATTGGCCCGGGGATGGGCCGGTCGCGCGAGGCGAAGGACTTGCTCGAGCTCGTGCTCAGCATTTCCCGCCAGCCGCTTGTCCTCGACGCCGACGCTCTCAACCTTTTCGAGAACGATGTCGCGTCGCTTCGCGATCATCTACGCGGCAGAGAGTCGCTCATCACCCCCCACGTCGCCGAGTTCGCCCGTCTGGCCGGCACCGACGTGAAAACCGTGCTGGCCGAAAGATTCGACATCGGCTCTTCTCTGGCCGCCAGCCTCGGCGCGACGGTGCTCCTCAAGGGAGCTCCTACCGTGATTTTCGCTCCGACCGGTGAGCGGCTCGTCTCGGCGCGCGGAACGGCGGCGCTTGGCACCGGCGGAAGCGGCGACATCCTGGCGGGTATCGCCGGAACTCTTCTCGCGCAAACTGAAAACGCCGTGACAGCGGCATCATGCACGGCGTGGATACACGGGCGCGCCGCCGAGCTGTGCGGATACGTGCGCGGCACGACATTGGAGGACGTGCTCTACGCTTTGCCTCGAGCCTGGAATGAGGACGAGGCGCCGCTGGAATCGCCCGTAGTTGCGCGGCTTCCCGCGGTGGCGCGATGAGCACGAAGAAGGTGGTCGACCCGCACGATCACATCAAGCTCGGGCCGGGCAGGGAATTCGATCTCGTTCGCGCGCTGCTCGCCGAGTGGGGGCAGTCGGCTAGCGGAGTAGGGGACGACGCGGCGATCGTCCACGTGCCGGCAGGCGAGAAGCTGCTAGTCACGACGGATACGTCGGTCGAGGGCGTTCACTTCAAGCGCGAATGGCTCAACCACTTCGAGATCGGGTACCGTGCAACGGCTACGGCGCTGAGCGATCTGGCGGCGATGGCCGCCCGCCCAGTCGGTTTGGTGATTGCGCTGACGCTTCCTCCGGCCGATCGCGGGGAAGCGACCGCGCTCGCGGCCGGGATTCGGGAAGGCGCGTCGGACAGCCTGTGCCCGATTGTAGGCGGTGACCTCACCGCCGGAAAAACGCTGTCGCTTACCGTGACCGCCCTCGGCAGTACCGCCAGGCCGTTGTCCCGCTCGGGTGCGAGGGCGGGAGACCGTGTGTACGTCACCGGGGCACTCGGCGGGCCCGGTGCCGCGGTGCGAGCGTGGCTCGCCGGGAAAGAGCCCAACGAGCGCGACCGCGTGCGCTTCGCGCATCCGATTCCGCGAATTGAAGCTGCCATCGCCCTGGCCGGACGTGGCGCGTCTTCCGCGATCGACATTTCCGATGGGCTAACGGGCGATCTCGCCCACATCGCCGCGGCGAGCAGAGTCTGCATCGAAGTGGATCTTGAGCGCATTCCACACGTGCCGGGCGTATCCGCGCTCGAGGCTGCAAGCTCGGGCGAAGAATACGAGCTCGCGGTGACGGCGCCTGACATCGATGTCCGCTCGTTCTCCGACGAGCATGGGCTCTCACTCACCGAGATCGGCCGGATTGTTGCCGGGCCACCCGGCATCGAGCTGCGTGAGGGGGGAAAGAAAGTCAGAGTTCCCGCGAGCTACGACCACTTCAGGCGTAAATGATCTCATTCATACGAACCGTCCTCATACTCCTTGCGGCAGCCGTGGTGACACCCGTCCTCGGGGCCATTGTCACCTCCGCGGCGCTGCTCGGGGTCACAGACAAACCGGGGGGCGTCTACGACAAGATCCCGCGCTGGTGGTCGAAGGCGGTGCTCTGGGCCGGCGGAGTGAAGCTCCGCGTGCACGGATGGGAAAATGCGGGAGCCGGTGATGCCCGGGATGCCCGGATATTCGCGGCCAACCACGTGAGCTGGTTCGACGTGCCCGCCCTCGCCAGCATCCTTCCCCGTTACAAGTTCGTCGCGAAGGCGGAGCTGTTCAAAGTTCCGGTGTTCGGACGCGCCATTCGCGCGGCGGGGATGATCGAGCTCCAGCGCGAAAACAGAAAGGCCGCCTTCGGAGCTTACGAGGTTGCCGCCCAGCGCATTCGCGCCGGCAACTCCGTCGTCGTGTTTCCGGAGGGAACCCGCGGTCACGGGTATCCGCTGCGCCCATTCAAGAAGGGCCCTTTCGTTCTCGCCATCGCTGCTGGGGTTCCCATCGTTCCGGTAATCGTGCACGGGACGATCGAGGTTCTGAGACGAGGCTCGCTGTGGGCGCACCCGGGAACGGTTGATGTACATTTGCTCGAGCCGGTAGCCACGGCGGGAACCGACTACGATCACCGCGAGGCGCTCATGGCGGAGGTTCGCGGTCGGATGGCGGATGCGATGAAAACGCTGTATGGCGTAGCGCCTCTCCCTTCGCCCGCGTCACGCCTTCCGGAGTCGGCGGAAATCCTTTCGTCGGAAAGCGAGCCGACCGAGACGCGCTGAAAGAGTTCTTTGCGGAAACGGGGGAATGTCCCCCCAGGGCGAACTGAAGACTACCTGCCGGGTGCTGTCGGCCTTCAAGCTGGTGGCTGCGGGCTTCCTTGCACCGCCGTTCTCTTACTGCCGTGGTCTGGCGTCGACGTCCCGCGTCCGCTCCGGGATGGTGCCCGGGCCTGTTCGATCCCGCATCCCGTTGGCTCTGCCAAGCCCGCGGCCCACTGCTATGAAGGCTGACGGCCCCCGGCAGGTAGTCTTCGGTAGAAAGGTCGATTCGACACCCCAAGCGGGTCGCCCCGACAATCCACAGAGTTTCCCCTAAATTTGATGATGAGCCTGAATAGTCACGCAATCACCCTGGACACATGTCGACAATAGCAGAGATCAGCGCGCGCGAGATACTGGATAGCCGCGGGAACCCGACGGTGGAAGCCGATGTGCTTCTCGAAAGCGGGGCGTTTGGCCGCGCGGCGGTGCCGAGCGGAGCGTCCACGGGCGAGCACGAGGCTCTCGAGCTCAGAGACGGTGACGCAGAGCGCTACCTCGGCAAGGGAGTCGAGCAAGCGGTGCAGAGTGTCGAAGAGCGCATAGGGCCCGCACTCAATGGCATGTCGGCCGCTGACCAGGTGGCCATCGATCGCGCGATGATAGACCTCGATGGGACCGCCAACAAGGGGAAGCTCGGAGCAAACGCCATTCTGGCGGTGTCGATGGCGACGGCGCGCGCCGCGGCGATGGACGTCGGACTTCCGTTGTACCGGTATCTGGGCGGGCCGATGGCGCGCACGATGCCGGTGCCGATGATGAATATTCTGAACGGCGGGGCGCATGCGACGAACACGGTGGACTTCCAGGAGTTCATGATCGTCCCGGTCGGCGCGACGAGCTTTCGCGAAGCGCTGCGTATGGGGACCGAGGTCTTTCACGCCCTCAAGAAGGTGCTGGTCAAACGGAAGCTCTCGACAGGAGTGGGCGACGAAGGTGGCTTCGCTCCGGATCTCAAGGACGACGAGGAAGCTCTGCGTGTTGTGGTCGAAGCGATCGAGTCGGCGGGTTATGCGCCGGGCCGCGAGATCGCGGTGGCGCTCGACGTCGCGGCATCTGAGCTGTACAAGGGCGGTACCTACAGCTTCAAGAAGAGCGGCGGAGGGAGTCGCGACGCGGCAGGAATGATCGAGCTGTACGGAAAGTGGCTCGACGAATACCCGATCGTATCCATCGAAGACGGGCTCGCTGAGAACGATTGGGAGGGTTGGGCGAAGCTGACGGCGCAGCTCGGCGATCGGGTGCAACTGGTTGGCGACGACCTTTTCGTCACGAACACCGAGCGCCTAGCGCGCGGGATCGAATCCGACACCGCGAACGCGATTCTGATCAAGCTCAATCAGATCGGAACTCTCACCGAGACGCTGGAATCGATCGAGATGGCGCGCGCGAACGGATACCAGTCAATCATCTCGCACCGCTCCGGCGAGACGGAAGACACCTTCATTGCGGACCTCGCGGTGGCCACCGGGGCCGGGCAGATCAAGACCGGGTCGGCGAGCCGCACCGACAGAGTGGCGAAGTACAACCAGCTGCTGCGCATCGAGGAGCAGCTGGGGGCGGTGGCCGAGTATCCCGGCGGGGCGGTCTACGGACTGTAGGCGCTCTGGTGAAAAGCATCGTCTGGATACTGCTGATTGCGATCGCGCTCTTTTTTGGACTACAGGGCGGCGAGTATAGCACGCGCGATCTCTACGTGCTCAGGGTCCGTAGCGGATCGCTCCAGCGCGAGGTGGATTCACTGCAGCGGCAGGTCGATTCGCTGACCAGGTACCTTCGCGCCGTAAAAACGGACAGTGCGACTCAGGAGCGGATAGCGCGTGAGGAGTTCGGGATGGTGCGCGGGGAGAAGGAGATGCTGTATCGATTTGGTAATGGCGGGGACAGCACGAGCCGCTAGGCAGGGTCCTCCTGAGGCGAGAGGAACCGATAATGGTGGGATCTGGCGTGAGCGTCAAGTTCCGCCGGCACCCGAAATAGCGTACCTCCAAAAGACGCGACGGTGTCGTTGAGTTACAAGTAGCTGGGGGGAGACTCG
>JANMTG010000138.1:0-1966 GCA_031390205.1 Gemmatimonadota bacterium | reverse complement strand
GAGGCCGAAGTGTGCGTCTCCATCATTTGGGTTGAGAGCGACGGCGCGGCGCAGCGTCCGTTCGGCACCGGCGAAATCCCACTCGTACCAACCGAGTATTTTGCCAAGCGAGGTCAAGGCCTCTGGCAAATCGGGATTCAGTTGCAATGCCCTTGTCGCCGCAGCCTTCGCGCGAGGATACGCGTCGTCCGGTGCGATGAAATCATCCGCGAGCCGGCACCAGCAGTCGGCCGTCGTTGCATAGGCACGAGCATACCCGGGCTCGAGCAGGAGTACTTGCTGGCAGAAATCGAGACTCTTCTTCAGGCTTGTCTCGCTGCCCCGGTGATAGAGGTAGCGCGCCTTCAGATCAAGATTGTACGCCTCCAGATTCTTTGCCGGTACGACAAGTTGTTCGTTATCGCTGGACAGCCGCACCTTGAGAGCGTCGACAATCGCTCGTGCGATCTCGTCCTGGATGGCGAACACATCCTCGAGCTGGCGATCGTAGGTTTCCGACCAGAGATGATAGCCGTTCTCCACGCTAATTAGCTCGGCGGTGATCCGGATGCGATTGCCAATCTTGCGCACACTTCCTTCGACCACCGTGGAGACGCCAAGCTTCTCACCGACCTCTCGGATGTCCACGGTCTTGCCTTTGAAAGAAAAACACGAGCTCCGGGACGCGACCTGCAAACCGGGCACCTTCGCCAGGACGTTGATGATCTCCTCGGTCATCCCGTCGCTGAAGTACTCGTTCTCCGGATCGGCGCTCATGTTGGCAAGCGGCAGGACCGCGATCGCTTTTGGCCGCGAAGGTGTCTTTTGCGCGTCGGGAGGAGTTGCCACCGAACCTTTGGCGTTGTCTCGGGACGGTCTAAGCGCGTCGAGAAAATCCGCGGCTGATGAGAAACGATCCGCGGGTGTGCGAGCGAGCGCGCGAGTCACGGCCTCGTCAACTGCCTCGGGGACATCGCGTGCGGCCCGCACCTTTGGAATAGGGGATACGAAGCGTTTCGAGATAATGATTTGAGCCGTCGCGCCCGTGAACGGAGGCTCACCTGCGAGCATCTCGTACAACACGCATCCAAGCGAGTATAGATCAGTTCGGCCGTCGAGTGTGGTTTCTCCGGCGGCCTGCTCAGGGCTTATGTAGGCCGGCGTGCCGACGAACATTCCGGTTTGTGTAATGGACTTCCCGCCACTCAGCGCCTTCCCAATCCCGAAATCGGCGAGCATGACATTTCCTTCGTGGAGCAGAATGTTTTCAGGCTTGACGTCGCGATGCAGGACGTGCTGCCGGTGCGCATAGTCCAGAGCCGAAGCGACCTCGCGAGTGATACGCAGCGCTTCCTCAAGTGGAAGTTGACGCTCGCGGTCGAGTCGCTCCCGCAGTGATTGGCCTTCCATGTTGGGCATCACATAGAACAGGAGGCCTTCGGCTTCGCCCGAGTCATAAACGGGAAGGATGTGGGGGTGTGTCAGCCTCGCCGCGAGCTTTATTTCCCGCAGGAATCGCTCGGCGCCAACCTCAGCCGAAATCTCTGGCTTCAGAACTTTTAGTGCGACCGGCCGATCGTGCCTGAGGTCCTGAGCGAGGAAGACTACGGCCATCCCGCCTTCGCCCAATTCCCGTTCAAGCTTGTACCGGCCGTTCAGCCCACGTTCCAACTGCTCTTTTAGCGTCATCGCTGACGCGGACGGATGCACATAAACTAACGTATGAAATCGAAGCTGAACGTGCCAGACCGACGGTGGCCGTGTGCAACACCCATGGCGAATGCAACCGCGCGTTAGACGTGGCGGGTTCAACCGATTCCGCTGGCATTGATTTGACTCTCCGCCGGCGACCGTTCGCATTGAGCTTTGGGGATGATTCCCGCGCGAACGAGTGTGCCGTCGGACAGTTGGCTCCTGCCGGTTCTCAGGGATCTCCTGCCTGAGAAATCTGTTCAGTCATTGGATTCAAACGGCGGCGACAGCTACT
>JANMTG010000117.1:0-4921 GCA_031390205.1 Gemmatimonadota bacterium | reverse complement strand
CCGCCTCGCCGCCAGCAGCTCCCGAGTGCGAATCACTCCGAGCTGCTCGCCCAGCTCGTTGCCGATCAGATTCTGACCGCCGTCCCCGCGCGTAAGCGAGAGGTAAGCCGTCTCGACATTCCTCCCGCGCACCAGCCAGGTAATGAGCTGGGTGTCCTCGTCGTCGGGATGCGCGGCGATCAACAGTACGCGCGCGTTGACCGGCGCCTGAGGACTGCTCTCCCGTTGTGGCGGCGGGGAGCCCTGCTGCGCGCTTTGCTGCCCCGGCAGAAGAACAGCCGCCAGGACGTCGGCGAGGGCCGCGCTTCGCGCGGTGGAGAGAGCCAAACGGACGCGCTCTCTCAGGACTTGAGCGCCATGCCCCGGCGCTTGGCACCCGCCGGCTGCTGTACCGGCGCGTTCACCTCGTTGACTATCCGCGCCTGCTCGGTCTTGTGTGCTTCCGCGTGTCCCTCGGCGGGGCTCGCGCGCTCGGGCCGGCCAACATAGCGGATAGGGATTGCGTTTCCCGTGGAGACCCTCAGGCGCGGCGCTGCGTAGGTCCATGCGCCGCTGTTCTTGGGCTCTTCCTGTGCCCACACCGCTTCATCGACCACCGGATACAAGTCGACGATGCGCGCGACCTGGTCTCCCGGCCACGGATAGAGCTCCTCCACACGCACCAGCGCCACGTGCGGGGCCCGCGCCGCGGCCAGATCGTAGTATATCTTCCCAGTGCAGAACACCAGACGCGTGATCGCACCGCGACGCTCCGACGCGACCGTATCGTCCATCACCGGATGAAAGGCGTCGCTGCTCAGATCGGCGAGGGTGGACGCCGCCTCGCTCAGGCGCAGCAAGCTCTTCGGCTGCATCAGAATGAGAGGCCTGCGCTCGTAAGTCAGTGCCTGCCGACGCAGAACATGAAAGTACTGCGCGGGAGTCGAAGGATAGGCAACGCGCATGTTACCCTCGGCGCATAACTGAAGAAAGCGCTCGAGCCGTGCACTGGAGTGCTCGGGACCCTGCCCCTCGTACCCATGCGGAAGCAGCAGGACGACCGACGAATCCTGGCCCCATTTCGCGCGGTCGGCGGCGATGAATTGATCGATGATGGGTTGCGCGACGTTGACGAAATCGCCGAACTGTGCTTCCCACAGCACCAGGGTGTCCTCCGCCGCGGTGCTGTAGCCGTACTCAAAGCCGAGTACTGCCGTCTCCGAGAGCGGACTGTTGTAGATCTCGAACGATCCGTGGGAATCGCCCTCCGCAACGTGCGCGAGGGGAACGTAGATCTCACCACTCTCTGCGTCGTGGAGCACCGCCTGGCGGTGGGAGAAAGTCCCACGCTCCACGTCCTGTCCCGTCAGTCGCACCGATTTTCCGTCGGTGAGGAGTGATGCGAATGCGAGCGCTTCCGCGTGGCCCCAGTCGATGCCGCCCTTGTCTCCCATCGCTTCACCACGGCGCGCGAGGGTCTTTGCCAGCCGCGCATTCACCGTCAGATTCGCCGGCCAATTGAGCATCCGCTCGTTCAGCTCGCGCAGGTGACCGGCGTTCACTCCGGTGTCGCGTCCGCCCGCACCGGAAACATCGACCTTGGCCTCGTTCGTCGGACGATGCTCGGGGGGGTGAATCGCCCCGCTCCTGGTAGCGGACTGGATTTGCTCCAGGTTGGCGGCCACCTCCGCGTCAACCTGCTTGACATCGTCCGCCGTAATCAGCCCTTCTTCCACCAGTCGACTGCCCCACACTTCTCGGGGAGAAGGATGCGCACGAATCCTCTTATACAGCGTCGGCTGCGTGAACGACGGCTCGTCGGTCTCGTTGTGGCCGTGACGGCGGTAGCCCACCACGTCGATCAGGAAGTCTTTTCCGAACCTCGCCCGATATTCGATTCCAAGACGCACCACCTGGATGCATGAAGCAGCGTCATCGGCGTTCACGTGGACGATGGGAACCTCGAAGCCCTTGGCGAGGTCGCTGGCGTAGTGCGTCGAGCGCGCATCGCCGGGATCGGTGGTGAATCCGACCTGGTTGTTCACGATGATGTGCAGCGTCCCACCGGTGCGGTATCCGGTGAGGCCGGAAAGATTGAACGTTTCGGGCACGATGCCTTCGCCCGGGAAAGCAGCATCCCCGTGCACGCAGATCGGTACCACCAGCGCTTCGTCGCGCTGCGCCGTCGAGCTCGCCAGCACCTGCCGCGCGCGCGTGACTCCTTCCAGCACAGGATTGACGATTTCGAGATGGCTGGGATTGGGAATCAGCATCACGTCCACTTCGCGGCCGCTCGGTAGCTTCCGCTTTCCGCGGGCGCCGAGATGGTACTTCACATCCCCGGTCTCGCTCTCGGCATTCATCGCCGCGTGCTTCCCCTCGAACTCCTCGAAGATCGTGCCGTACGGCTTGCCGAGGGTGTGGGCGAGAACGTTGATGCGGCCGCGGTGCGCCATTGCGAGCCCGACCTCGCGAGCGCCGTGCGCCGACGCCGCTTCGATCGCCACATCGAGCATTGGAACGAGGATGTCCCCGCCTTCGATCGAAAAGCGCTTGTAGCCCTGATAGGCGCGCCCGAGAAAGCGCTCGAGGCCATCAACTTCCGTGAGCCGGCGCAGCAGGGCCTTCTTCTCGTCGTCGCCGAGCGGGCTATTGAGCTTTCCGCTCTCTATCGCTTCGCGCAGCCATTCACGCTCCGAGGCTTCGCCAAGGTGGGATATCTCGAAGCCGATGCGAGATGAGTACAGCTCTCGCAACCGGGCAACGACCTGGGCGGCGCTTCCACCCGTGGACCCGAGCGCGATGCCGGGGATGCTGGCGAGATCTTCCTCGCTCAGTCCATGAAATTCCGGGGTCAGCTCCGGAGTACCATCGGGGGGCGTACCGAGCGGATCGAGTGGAACGGCGAGGTGCCCGTAACTGCGGATCGCATCGACGAGCTCGGCCGCCGCCGCGACATCGCGGAGAAATGCCGGATCAGTCTGTCCCGGAAGGAGCAGCTCGGCAGGGGCCGCGGCGGTCGCGCCGCTCAGACTCTCGGCGAATCGGAAGAACTGTCGCCACGATTCGTCGACGGAGGCGGGATCTCGCAGATACGCGTCGTGCGCTTCGCTTATGTATCCGTCGTTGAATGCGCCCGTGATCGGGTCGGAGCTCATAACCTAAATTTAAGGTTGTTCCGGGACTTTCGGGAAACGGCTTCGTGATAGTGAGCTGGCGGCGGCTAGTCTGGCGGCGCGCGCGACAAAAACGCCCTGCACGTGAAACGTGCAGGGCGTTCAGTCGTAGCCGATCGAGCTGCTACTTCCTCTCGACGTCGACGTTGTTGCCGATGACACCACCGATGATGGCGCCGGCGGTCCCGCCGATGATCGCGCCCTTCACCTTGTTCTTGCTGGTGACCGCGCCGAGCACTGCCCCAGCCGCGGCGCCGATGGCGGCGTCACGCTTGGTGTGCTTCACGATGCGCGTTGGAGCGGGTGCCGGAGCGCTGTAGACCGTTCCACCGGAGCTGCGGCGTGCTGTCGATGTGCGACGCACGGGCGTCGAACGTCTCGGGGCGGTAGCCGTGCTGGTCAGGGCCGGCGCGGTTGCGGCGGCCGCAATGCCAGCCCGCTCAGCGGCGGTGATGCTGTCGAGCGGACTATACGGGCGAGCCTGGGCCGCCGTAGTGAGATCCGCATTGAGCGCGTCATCGACCTTCTTATCGTTTCCAGAGCACGCGAAGGCGAAAAACGCGGCCGGGATAATTATGAGCTTTTTGTACATTGAAAACCTCCAGAAATGACCACCGCTCAGCGCGACGGTGCCGCCTTTAAAGGCAGACAACGTGCCATTCAGGAGGGGCTGTTAAGCCGCTGTAGCGGCCGATAACTCGGGTGTGGGCGTGAAATCGTCCTCTAATGAGGCCGGCAGGGTGAGACGGAAAGTGCTCCCGCTGCCCAACGACGATTGCACCGTCAGCGACCCGTCCAGCAGCTGAGCCAGACGGCGGGAAATCGGCAGCCCCAGGCCCGTGCCCGGCTGCTTCGATTCCGACACCTGCACGAACTCCTCGAAGATGCGGGTGGCATCTTCCTGGGCGATTCCCACCCCTTCATCCGTGACCTCAATTTGTACACCACCGTTTTGAATCCGTTTGCAGGCGACCTTGATGGGCTTGCCCTCTCCGAACTTGATGGCGTTGGAGAGGAGGTTGAGGAGGATCTGCCGCACGCGACGGGGGTCGCTGACGGTGTTGAACGACTCGCCCTCCATCTCGATACTGAGCGTTGACCCGTAGTCGTCGGCCAGGGGCCGCACGGTGATGAACAGGTCCTCCACGATCGAAGGCCACATCACCGGCTGGAGGGAAAGCTCGATCTTGCCGGCCTCGATCTTCGACAAATCGAGCACGTCGTTGACCAGCTCGAGCAGGTGTCGGGCGGCCTTGAGCGTGCGCTGCAAGCCTTCCTTCTGCTTGGCGTTGAGCGGGCCATAAATGTTGTCGATCATCAGCGTGCTGTAGCCGATCACCGCGTTGATTGGAGTGCGGAGCTCGTGACTCATCGACGCGTAGAAGCGGTTCCTCGCGCCCATGGCCTGCTCCAGCGCGAGCTGGCGCCGGTGCAGCTCCTCGTTCATCTGCGACAGCTGGGCCGCCGAGCGTGCCTCCGCCTCCAATAGAGAAGTGCGGTGCTCGAGGTCCAGCTCGCGCTTCTGGCTGTCGCGCAGGAGGTCCCCCTGCCGCTGGAGCTCGCGCTGCTTCATGTAAAGATCTACGAACACGGCGACCTTCGAGCGGAGGACATCGGGGTTGAACGGCTTGAAGACGTAATCCACCGCACCCATCGAGTAGCCTTTGAAGACGTAGGCGTCTTCCTTGTTGATCGCGCTCAGGAAGATGATGGGGATGGTCCGCGACCGCTCCCGCGACTTGATGATCTCCGCGACCTCGAATCCA
>JANMTG010000086.1:0-9721 GCA_031390205.1 Gemmatimonadota bacterium | reverse complement strand
CTCTCATGTCCTTCCGCAGTCGGCCAATGAAGTAGTTGGTGAGGGGCTCGATCTCCTGCGTCTGGCCGACTGTGCTGCCGACGGAGCGAAAACGCGCAGTCTCGCGATTGGTTACGGCGTCCAGGAGGCCGAGGGATATTCCTCCCTTGGTACGACCGGTGACCTTGGCCGCGCCCAGAATCGTGGTCGCCTCGGCAGCGTCAACGAACTCCGAACGGCCTGAGACTAGCCCGGCGAGTTGGGGAGAGCGGCCGATTCTTCTCGTGTAAACGGGGGTCAGGCCCGGATTATTGCGGCAGAAAAAGCAGTTGGAGCTGCCGAACGAGAAGCTAGCCGAATTCGAAACGAAGAATGGGCGCTTCTCGTTGAAGGTCGTCTCGAATACCGAGAGATTCACGACCGCCGGATCGACCTCGACCTGCCCGAAGTCGGGGTTGACGGTTGCGTCGAGAGTCAGGTTGGAGGTCAGGTTGACCTTGAGATCTCCCCCAACTCGGTGCCTCATCTCATTGTTGGAATGAAACGGATCGCCGGGCCTCGCCTTCTCGAGCTTGCTCCGCGAGGTGATGTAAGGCACGAATTCCATTTGTCTTGGGGCGGAGGCCACGGTGATCCCCTCGAGCGTGCCAAAGTAGGCGGGGCCACCGAACTCGTTCAACCGCCAGAAAGCCCACATGTCTTCCTCGTTCCGGCGATCGATGGTTCGCCAGATCTGCATTCCCCATGTCTGCTGCTTCTCCCGGGAGAATCGAAGCTGCGAGTACGGGATGCGGAACTCAGCGCTCCAACCGAGGGAGTCAATCGTGGTCGCCCCTTCCCATACCGGGTCATATGAAGCGTCGCCATCCTGCTGATCACCCTTGACGCCAAGCGGATTGAGCTCGAACCACCGCTGGCCGTTCTTGTCCCGGAATGTGTCGAACACGACGGCGATTTTGTCGGAGGTGAGTGAGTTGTCACCGTTCATCACCTGATCGCGCCGGGTGAGCGCGGCTCTCACGCCGGCGGCCCCCTGTGAATCGAACATGCGCGCGCCGATGTAGATCGCCGCGTCGTCGTACAGGATGCGGAGCTCGGTTTTTTCGCTGGGCGGCTTACCCTCGTCCGGCCGCTGTTGCAGGAACTCGGTGATCGGTGTCGCGGCGGCCCAGGCCGCATCGTCGACGCGGCCGTCGATGGAGATGTCACCCTGCCGCGCCGCGGCCCGGGCCACCGGGCGCGGATCGTTTTGAGAGAGCGTCGTTTGTTGAGCGCCAGCCGAAAGGGCGGCCACGAGCGCGCAAAGGAGTGCGGGGACGGCTACTGCGACGGACGGGCGTGTCAGCACTTGGAGCTCCCTCAATATGGATTTGAGACTGGTACCGCGCCGGGCATCCGAACCTTTATACGCGCTGAAGGTCAACAAGGTTGGAATTGCCCTTTTCCGGAGGCACGGAACAGTCCGGTCTTACATGGCCCTACGGGGTGAGGCGCTGGCTGGTGTCAGTGAAGACTACCTGCCAGGGGCGGTCAGCCGTGACAGTAGTGGGCTGCGGGCTTTACCCAACAGATAGTCTTCAGTGGCTGTCCACTAACTGTCCACGAATTGCTGAATACAGATGCGGACTGTTGACAGTCGCAATCCCCGTCTCCAGCTGCGGGAAAGTCCGTGCGTGCGGCATTAAGCCGTTGCGCCAGATGCACTTCCAAGACCAGGTTGCTTCAACAACCGGACAGTACTGAGTCATCAGTTTTGAAACGTCGGTGCTGCTATGGTGTACCTTACCCCGCCGGCCACTTGGCCTCTCTACTCGTCACCCCAAGTTTAATGCGACTCATTCGATCGATCGTTGCGCTCGCGGCATTTACCGTCGCCCTCCCGCTCGCCGCGCAGGAGCAGCCCGGCAAGTCACCCGCGAAGGCGGGGACCACAATTCAATTGAGCGATTCAATGGAGCTCAAGCCGTCGCCCGAGCTCCAGAAATCACTCGACGAGCTGGCGGCGGCGGTGCAGGCGCTCGCACTCCGCATCGCGAACGATCCTCAGCTGCGTGCGGCGGCAATCCAGGTGGCGACGGGCTTCGTCACAGCGGCACAGCAGGTCGTTGCGGAGAAGTCCGTCGTGATTCAGGAGGCGCTGAAAACCGCGGCCGAACGGATTGCGACCGCCGAGACGGCGCGGAAGAAGCAGCCGGCGAAACAGCCGTAACACGTATACTTGGTTGAACCCGATTTTCAGGAGACAACCGATTCGAGCAATTTTCGCCGTTCTCGCCCTTTCAACCGCTGTGTATTCCTGCTCGCCCGGGCAGAAAGATACGGACACGGCCAACGCCGATACCGCGGCTCCGGTTATGTCAGCCGACCCCGATCCCGACGTCGCGGCGATCGGCGGGGTGGGCGTTCCTAATGGCTATGTGGGAAGAACAGATCGCACCGATCAACAACTGAGTGGCGCCAAATACGCCGTGAGCGGAAATGGATGGGACGTCACCACCGGCCCCGCCCACATCCTCTATCGTGCGGTTGACTCGGCGAGCGGATCGTACACCGTTACGACGACGATCGACCAGCTGGCGGCTCCCGCGCATCCGGAGGCGTACGGTGTCTTTGTGGGTGGACGAAATCTCGACGGCTCCGGCCAACAATACCTGTATTTCCTGGCTCGCGGCACCGGCGAGATGATGGCCAAGGTACGCGATGGGGACAAAACCAGAAACGTGCTCGCCTGGCAGAAGAGCAGCACAGTTCCCACGGCGAACGCCTCGGGTCAGGGCTCTTACCAGCTGGCGATTCAGGTTGCTGCCGACTCCGTTCGGTTTCTCGTAAACGGTCAGAGAGCTGCAGCGGTTGCGGCGGCGGGACTACCGACGAGCGGCGTCTACGGCCTTCGCATCAATCACAATCTTCACGTTCGGGCGATGCCGGCGACTGTTTCCCGGCCCTGATTACCACGGCGGGCCGCGGGCTCCTCTAACAGGTAGTTCGCGCATCCTGTCGTTCGGGGGGAGCCGAGAGTACCGGGTTGGGCGGAGGGGATGCAAGTCTTGAGTGGTCAGTTGGTTAGTTGGTCAGTTATCAGTGGTTGACAGTTCGCCCCGCCCACCACTGAAAACCACTGACGCACTGACAACTCAAGACTCCCCACTCAAGACTTGAATTCCCCATAGGTTTCCCCGTGATCAGAAATCCTGACAGAGTATTTCAGCTAGCGAGAAGCTCAGTGACAGGGGCAACCCTTGCCATCCTTGTCGCTGTCGCCGCGCATTCGCTCGGAGTGCAGGACCTGATCCGGATTCCGGACCTGGCGCTCTACCTTCCCGCCGGAATTCTGGGCGCGCTGATGGGCGCCACCCGTCTCCGTTCCCTCCTGTGGATCGCGGCTGTGCCGATTGCGGCCGTCGCTCTCGCCGTCGTCTACACGCCACTGGTTTCGGCGCTCGCCGAGCCGTTGGTGCGGCGTGATCCGGTGCCGTCACGGGTTGACGCGATCGCGACGCTTTCGGGTGGCATCACGCCCGCGGCGCAGATGCGAAGCACTACTCTCGACCGCCTGCTGTCAGGTCTGGCATTGGCGCGCGAAGGAAAGGCCGCGGCGGTGCTCGTCTCCGTAGAGCGGCGAAGCTATCGTGGCCGTCCGGTCTCGGACTCGGCCGATATGCGACAGATCGTTGCGAGCTTCAACACACCCGCCGAAGTAATCTTCGTCGATTCGGTGTTCTCGACCCGATCGGAAGCGCTACGGATGCGTCAGGTTGCGTGGCCGCGGGGATGGAGGACAATCGCGGTGGTTACTTCGCCCCTCCACTCGAGAAGAGCGTGTGCTACCTTCGAGGCGGTAGGCTTCAAGGTTGTGTGTGTCCCGGCGTTGTCGCGCGAGCACGTCGTACCCGACGCGCAGTCTCCCCGGGACCGGCTGAGAACGTTCCGCTCGTGGCTTTACGAGACATTTGCGGCCGCGACCTACAAATCGAACGGATGGATTCGCTGAAGCCGTCCCAGCCCAGGGTGATCGAGGACCTCGAATGACATCCGGATCGGTGAACCCCGAGCCAGCGACATGGCGCCCCGCTCATTCCCGCGACCACGCGCCGGGAATCTGGAAGGTGATCACCGCGTCATCGGTCGGCACGATGATCGAGTGGTACGATTTCTACATCTTCGGCAGCCTCGCGACGATCATTTCCGCGGAGTTTTTTCCCGGCGGAAATCCCACGGCGGCATTCCTCAAGACCCTCGCGACTTTCGCTGTCGGATTCGCGGTCCGGCCACTCGGCGCCCTCGTTTTCGGACGGATCGGGGACATAACCGGACGCAAGATCGCTTTCCTGGCGACGCTGCTGATCATGGGCGGATCGACTGCCGCGATCGGCTTCCTGCCGGGCTACGCGACGATCGGAATCGCGGCGCCAATCATACTCGTCATCCTCCGCCTGCTGCAGGGTCTGGCGCTGGGCGGCGAGTACGGCGGAGCCGCGATCTATGTCGCCGAACATGCTCCCGACGGACGCAGAGGTTTTTACACCAGCTTCATCCAGACGACAGCTACGCTGGGACTTTTCGTTTCCCTGGCGGTCATTCTGCTCGTGCGCTGGTTGGTAGGAGAGGAGGCGTTCAAGGCGTGGGGCTGGAGAGTGCCCTTCATCCTCTCGCTTTTTCTCGTCGGAATTTCCTACTACATCAGGATACGCCTTCGCGAGTCTCCGCTATTCACCATCCTCAAGGAAACGGGCAAGACCTCGACGGCGCCAATCCAGGAAAGCTTCGGCAACTGGAGCCGGTGGCGTATCTTCTTCACGATCCTGTTCGGTGCGGCGGCGGGCCAGGCTGTGGTCTGGTACACGGGACAATTCTACGCTCTCTTGTTTCTCCAGACCGTCTTAAAGGTCCCGCTCACGACATCCTACATCTGCGTCGCAGTTGCGCTCCTCCTCGGCGCGCCGCTGTTCGTTTTCTTCGGTGACCTGTCGGACCGCGTTGGACGAAAAAAGGTGATGCTGGCGGGAAATCTTCTGGCCGCGCTCCTCTACGTTCCGATTTATCAGGCGATGAAAGCGTTCTCCGATCCGGTCAATCCGGTGGCGCTCACGGCGCTCGTATTCGTCCAGGTAGTGTTCGTGACGATGGTCTATGGTCCGATCGCGGCCTTTCTCGTGGAAGCGTTTCCGGCAAAAATCCGGTACACGTCGCTGTCTCTCCCGTATCACTTTGCCAACGGTTGGTTCGGCGGGTTTCTGCCCCTTATCGCTACAGCCCTCGTCGCGCGCACGGGAAACATCTACGCCGGCCTGGCATTCCCGATCGTGGTCGCGCTCATCACCGTCGTCGTGGGGTCCATCCTCATCCGTGATCGCCACAAGGAAAGCATTTGGGCCGAGCTCGAGGACGGCAACAATCCAACCGTCAGCGCGGCGATCAAGCGATGATCGCCATGCTCGTCGGCGCGGTGCTGCTCGCCGCCCAGCCAGCCGACTCACTGCGCGAAAAGGTGGAGGCGCGGATCGCCCAACTGCCCGGCGCTGAAGCGGCTCTCGCCTATGTCGATCTCGAGTCCGGGGACACGCTCTTCCTCAACGCCGATTCGTCGTTCCACGCGGCCAGCACCATGAAAGTGCCGGTGATGATCGAGCTGTTCAGGAGCGCTCGGGGAAGCCGCTTCTCGATGGGGCAGGGCATCATGCTCGTGAATCAGTTCGCCTCGATCGTGGACGGCTCGCGATACTCGCTCGACTCCGCCGCTGACAGCGACACGACGCTCTATCGCCGCATCGGTGAGCGCATTCCCGTTGACACGCTCCTCCGGCTCATGATCACTCGGTCGAGCAATCTGGCCACCAACACTCTCATCGCTCTCGTCGGCGCCGAAGAGGTTACCCGCGCCATGCGCGGGTTGGGCGCACAGCGAATCGAGGTGCGGCGCGGGGTCGAGGACGGCAAGGCGTACGACCGCGGCCTCAACAACACCACAACCGCGCGCGACTTGGGCGTAATCCTTCGGGCGATCGAGGACGGGAAGGGGATAGCTCCCGGCGACAGGCAGCAGATGCTCGACATACTGCTCGCTCAGGAGTTTAATCAGAAAATTCCCGCGGGCGCCCCTCAGGGAGTGCGCGTCGCGCACAAGGCGGGAGAAATAACAGCCCATTCCCACGACGCGGCGATCGTGTATCCCGCCGGACGTCGTCCGTACGTGCTGGTGGTGCTCACCCGGGGAATACCGAACGGAAGCGTCGCGGACAAATTGATCGCGGATCTATCCGCGATCATCTACGCGCACAGCACTGCGCGCTCAGCGATGCGCGCGTTACCAGGTCGGCCCTGATGCGCGTCGCCTTCATCGGTCTCGGCGCTATCGGTAGTCTCATGGCTGCTCACCTCGCCCGGGATCCATTTTCGCTCACGGTCTGGAACAGGACTGAAAAAAAGGCACGGGACTTTGCGGCGAAACACACCGTTAGGGTTGCCGACAGCCCAGCCGATGCGGTTCGCGGCGCCGAGGTGGTCGTCACGTGTCTTCCATCCTCTGTCGAGGTGGAGGCGGTGCTACACGGCGAGCAGGGAATGCTCGACGCGCTGGAACGGGGAGCGGTTCTCCTGGATTGCACATCGGGTGACCCGCCGACTTCCCGCTCGATTGCCGCCGAGCTTTCCACGCGCGGTGTCGGATTCATAGATGCGCCCGTAAGCGGGGGGACGATCGCCGCGAAATCCGGATCGCTGACGATCATGTGGGGCGGCGAGGAGTCGAGCTTCGAGCGCGTTCGTCCGGTGGTCGAAGCATTCGGGAAAAAGATCGTTCACGCGGGCCGGGTCGGCTCAGGAGCCGCGCTCAAGGCCGTGAACAACGCGCTGCTCGCCGTGCACATTCTTTCCACCGCCGAAGGCCTGGCCGTGCTCGTGAAAGCGGGGGTCGACCCGAAAGTTGCGCTCGAGGTCATCAATGCCTCGAGCGGCCGCTCCAACTCCTCCGAGAATCTCATCCCGCAGCGGGTGCTCACGCGCGCTTTTCCGCGCACCTTCCGCCTGGCGCTCCTGGACAAGGACATTGGGATTGCCGAGACCCTTGCCGAGGAGCTGGGGGTGAAGACGCCGGTGCTATCGCTCGCCGCCAAGCGGATGCACGAAGCGCGCGAAAGCCTCGGCGACGATGTCGATCACGTGGAGGCTGTGAAGATGATCGAAGCCGAGAACGACGTGGAGATCCGCTAGCTACCTCAGCCGGCCGGCAGAGACCACCGTGTTGCCATCGATAGTCAGTGTCGCGCCGCTTATCTGCGCGACGAACCCGAAGTCGCTCTGGTTATCTCCACCGAATCCGCGATTGTCCCCGAAGCCTACAGCGATCGATCCCGGCGCGGTCCATACCACCCGACCGGATCCGACAGGTAACTTCGTTTGCTCGTTGATACCGATGTCGAGGAAACCAAACCGGTCCTTCGCGCCGCCCGCGGCGTCGTACAGCGCTCGCAATGCGGACATGTCGTTGGCGGCGGTCATGGAGGTGAGCACGCCCTTGTCGAAGACGAGAGTAAGCCCTCTGATGAGGTGGCCGTCCGATACAACCCTGTTGAATACGATCTTGCCGGTGGCCGACCCGTTTACGGCTGGCAAAATCAGCTCACCCGCTGGAAGCCAGGTGGACGCGGCTGCCGAGCCCTGCCTGACCTTTTCGGGCGTCAGCGCGCCGTCGGAGACCATGCCCTTATCCGCGTCGACTCTCACGGTAAAATTCGTTCCGTTCGGCGCGGTAATCGTCGCAACTCCGCCGCCCGAGGAAGATCGTCGCATCGCTTCGCCTTTGGTCCGCAGCGATGACGCGCTCACACCCGCCGCCCGCCAGAATGCGCCCGACAAGGTATTCCGCGGCACACCGAGTCGCCGGGAGAGCGAGGCAGTAGGATAGAGGCCGTTGCCGAGATTGACCGATCGCACGTTGCGCTTGAAGAACGCTGCCGTGACCGGCTCTCCCGCCTTGGATCTCGCGGTCCGCCTGGCGACGGGAACTCCGGCAAGAATGCTTTCGTTCTCCCCTACGTCGAGGGAGATCTGAACGTCGAAGTTATCGACAAGCATCATGCTGACCGGCGACGTGACATTGTCGAACGTCGCGGGCACCTCGTCGTACGACCGGCGAAAAAGGCGGTCGCTGGAGATTGTGATAAGCGGGTGAGCGCCGACCTTCATCGCCTCGACCGCGATGTCCTCGAGCAGCGCCGCGTCGCGCACGCTTCCGGAAATCAGGACCTTGTCTCCGGCCTTCACCATCCCTGCCTCCACCAGATTCCGCGCGACGTCGCGGCGATTGCTCCCCTGAGCTGCCGCGGTGGTTCCGACAAGCAGCGCTGTCGCCACGATGCCGTATCGCAGGCATGTCATTCTGGTCATTCGCACCTCCTTCGGGTGTTCAGCAGGTAAAAACACTCGGCCGGGACCGCGGGTGCGCGAGATTGCGACATCCGGGTGATTCCTGCCCGCGCCAACCTAGACCGGCCCGCGCAAAGCGGCAAGAGCGGCTTCAAATACGCGTCATGCGGCGCCATATTTGTGCAGCGATGACTACCAAAAACACGACGGTCCTCGACGCCCGGGCCGTCGAGCGCACGCTCAAGCGCATGGCGGTCGAAATTGTCGAGCTCAACCGAGGCACGGATGACCTGATCGTCGTCGGAATCCAGCGACGGGGGGTCCAGCTCGCCGATCGCATCGTCAAGATGATCGAAGGCGGGGAAAGCGTGTCCGTGCCGCAAGGATCCCTAGACATCACTCTCTACCGCGATGACTTGCAGACGATCGGACCCCGCCCGGTGGTCGGTCCGACTTACCTGCCGTGGGATCTCGATGGAAAGCACGTCGTGATCGTTGACGATGTGCTCTACACCGGGCGCACGGTGCGCGCGGCGCTCGACGAGCTCGCCGATTTCGGACGTCCCGCGTCCATCTCACTCGCGGTGCTGATCGATCGCGGCGGCAGAGAGCTGCCCATCCACGCCGACGTGGTCGGCAAGAAAATCACGGTTGGCGCCACCGAGCGAGTGGATGTCATGGTGGCGGAGCTCGACGAGCGCACCGAGGTCGTGATCGTGCCCAAGTCGTCGGCGTGACGGGATCACTCGGCAAGGACCTCCTCGGGCTCGAGTCGCTGAGCGGCGAACAGATTCGGCTCATACTCGACACCGCCGAGCCGTTCAAGGAGATCAGCGAGCGCGCTATCAAGAAGGTGCCGGCTCTTCGCGGATCGACGATCGTGAATCTTTTCTTCGAGAACTCGACGCGCACCCGGATCTCGTTCGAGTTCGCCGAGAAGCGATTGTCGGCAGACACGGTGAATGTGTCCACGGCCGGATCGAGTGTGTCGAAAGGCGAGACGCTGGTAGACACCGCGCGCAATCTCGAAGCAATGCGAATCGACATGGTCGTCATCCGTCACTCCGCCTCGGGCGCCGCGCAGTTCCTCGCCGAGCGGATCGAGTCGACTGTCATCAATGCCGGTGACGGCATGCACGAGCACCCCACCCAGGGACTGCTCGACATTCTCACCCTCCGCGACCGCTTCGGCGATCTGAAGGGCAGACGGATCTGCATCTGCGGCGACATCCTCCACTCGCGCGGCGCGCGCTCGAGGCGCTCCCGCGTGATCCCGAATACCCGGTTGTATTCGCGCGCCGATGGTATGTACCCGGCCGTCATTCGCTCGAATTGCAGCCGGAGGACGTTCAACGCTTCCGCCCAATCGATCGCCTCC
>JANMTG010000062.1:0-1925 GCA_031390205.1 Gemmatimonadota bacterium | reverse complement strand
CGGACCAGCCGCCCAGCTGCGGCACGTTGCTGAAGATGACGAGGATCACCGCGAAGTCGAGGAAGGAGATGAGGAAGTTCCCGAGGACATCAAGCGCGAAGGAGGTCCGGTACTGGAGCTGCGCGCGGATCCGGGCGTGGATGAGGCGGCCCCAGAGCGCGAGGGCGTCGAGCAGGTCAGCCACCCTGCACCACCAGGCGCCGCACGCCGAGCGCGAAGACGCCTCGGGCCGCCGCCAGCAGTGCCAGCGCCCAGGCGAGCTGCACGGTGAGCGTCGCGAGGATCTCCGGCCCGGTCGCCGCGCCCACGAAGATGTCGATCGGGAGCTGGAGCATCGCCGGGAACGGCGTGGCATGGGCGATGGCGGCGAGCCAGTCCGGGAAGAACGCGATCGGGATCATGAACCCCGAGAAGAAGCTCACCGCGATCATCGCCAGGACCGCAACACCTCGGTCGTCGAGGAGCCAGAACGAGGCGAGGTTGTACAGGAAGCGGAAGGCGAAGCTCACGACGACGGCGAGGACGACGCTCACGAGGAACGCGACCCAGACGAGCGGGTCGCCCGGCGCGGTGAGCCGGAAGACGACCGCTCCGAGCAGGAACGGCGGGATCCCGCGGAACACGAGGTGGTAGGCGGCGCGACCGAGGTCGAAGGCGAGCCACGCCCGTAGCGGCTCGATCGGCCGGACGAGGTCCGTCGCGATGTCCCCGCTCCGGACGCGGAGCGCGAGGTCACGCCAGCCCCACACGACGACCGGTGTCATGAGCGCCTGCGTGAGCCAGGTGTAGGTGAGCGTCGCCGTGGCGTCGTAGCCGCCGATCTCGGCGCGCTGCTCGTAGAGCCCGAGCAGGATGAAGCTGCGCAGGAAGCCGAAGAAGGTATTCGTGAAGAGGCCCGCAAAGGTCGCCGCGCGGTACGCCGCATAGCGCGCGTACCCGCGCCGAGCGATCTCCCAGTCCGCGCGCAGCGCGGCGAGCGGCACGCTCCCTCCCAGAAAAGCAAGACCGGGGCCCTTGCGGGTCCCGGTCCGGCACCTTTCGCGATACCGCCGATCGTGGTCCTCGGGAGGCCACCCGGGGGATCCAACGGGCTCGCGGAGGAAACTCTATCGCCAGGGCAGCGCCGCAACCGATATCGGTTGCGACCCCCTACTTCACCTCGACCGACGCACCGGCGTCTTCGAGCTTTTTCTTGATGTTTTCGGCCTCATCCTTGCCGATGTTCTCCTTGACCGCCTTCGGCGCGCCGTCCACGAGGTCCTTGGCCTCCTTGAGGCCGAGGCCGGTGATCTCCCGGACGGTCTTGATGACGTTGATCTTCGAGGCGCCCGCCTCCTTGAGGATGACGCTGAACTCGGTCTTCTCCTCGACCGCCGCAGCGGCTTCGCCGCCTCCGCCGCCAGCCGACCATGACTTCGCCTACCGATTTCATTTGCGTGGTTAGGCGTGAATCAGCTTGGGGGAATTTTTCAAATGCGAATCTGGGTATTTTGGTGACCACATAATCAATGGATGGCTCAAAACTTGCCGGCGTTTGGCCACCCGTAATATCGTTTTTTAGCTCATCTAAGGTATACCCCACCGCTAATTTTGCGGCTATTTTAGCAATAGGAAACCCAGTGGCTTTAGATGCCAACGCGCTTGAGCGCGATACACGCGGGTTCATCTCAATCACAATCATGCGGCCATTTTCAGGGTTAATGGCAAATTGTACGTTTGAACCACCCGTTTCAACGCCAATTTCACGCAATATCGCTAGTGAGGCATTGCGCATGATTTGGTATTCTTTATCTGTGAGCGTTTGCGCGGGTGCAACCGTGATACTGTCCCCCGTATGCACGCCCATCGGGTCTAAGTTTTCTATGGCGCAGATAATAATGCAATTATCATTTTTATCGCGCACCACTTCCATTTCAAACTCTTTC
>JANMTG010000056.1:0-3314 GCA_031390205.1 Gemmatimonadota bacterium | reverse complement strand
CGTCTTCGAGCGTAGAGTCGAAGATGTACACCGCCTCGTATGTGCGAGGCACGTTGGCAATCCCCCCTGTGGTCGTGAGCTGCCCCCCAACTGGTTGCCGAAGTGGGAGGAAGGTGTGAAGGCCGCGTGAGCGGCCGTTGTGAGAGAGAAATGTAGCCGGAGAAGGGCGGACGATCAACCCGACCGAGGAGCTCTCTACAGTTGGCTGCGAGTTCAAACGGCGAGAGCAAGGCAACCGAGAACGACCCAGATGCGAGACAACAGAAGCGAAGATGGGAGGTGCGAGGACGCTACGGCCTTTCAAACTCGCGGTTTACTCTCGCACCTCATTCCTACGCCTCTGACCCCTCGCATCTGCGTCGGTCTAGGTTGAAACCGGCCCGCTAACGAGAAAGTTCCCGAGCAAGCCGCTGGCCCCCAACGCCGTGCATGCTGGCGCCCCGGCCGAGCTATGTCGATCATTGCTATATGGCTGTGCTCCTCGACGCGCGGGACCGGCGACGACTAAGCCTTTCCGGGGGCCTTCTTGGCGCGATCATCGGGTTGCTGGGCTTCTGGCTAAAGGGTCTCGCCGGACTCGATACGAATCCCGGTTCAAGTCCGGAGCCAGTTTCAATGGTCGTGGTTCGGCTGGCTAACGGAATCCGCGCGTTTGACACCGCCGTCAGCGTGCTGATTGTAGTAGCTGTCCCGTTCCTCTCGACGTTGATACTGATGCCCAGATTCCTTCGCTGGCTCGAGACGCGCGTTGGGCGGGACGAACGTTCGTTTTACCTTCAAGCATCGGGGGGCGGCATCGCTTTCGGCGCCGTGGCGGCGGCATTGATTGCTTGCGGGTTGATGCTCGCCGGCATGGTGGCCGGGACCTTTACGGACGCCGCCAAGTCAGCGCCCGACTCCGGCGCGGCGCTCTTCGTTGGAAGCCTGATCTTCGTTCCAGTCCTGGGATTCTTTGCGCCGTTTTATTTCGTTCCATTCATCGTCGCGGCAGGAATCCCGTTTGGTCTCCTCTACGGGGCACTGGTACGACGACTTGCGCGCGGCGAAAACCCGGGGGGTGCCGAAGGCTGACGGGCGACACACTCTACCTACGGCGGTGGCAGTCGCACCTCTCGCTCCACTACGAGTCGCGCGAGGTTGTCGATCGGCACCACGTGGGCCCGCCGCTCGGATCTGTAGTAGAGGAAGATGAACGAGCTCGTCTTCCCGAGCAGGTTGCGAGGGTCACACCTCGCAACTCGAAGCTCTGCTTCTGTCCTCCCGCATCTGTGTTTTTCTTAGTTGACTTCTCTTATTCCGACACCCGCCGCGCCAGACCGACTCCTCGCCGTCCTTCGATGGTCGTCGGCACCTCCCCCTACCCGATATCCTGGGTAAATCCCTACCTTCTGTCCTGCACCCTCCTGGAGATCAAATGCGCAAGAAAGTAAGTCTCGTCGCCGGCGTCGCCACGGCGCTCCTGATAGCGACGGTTATGGTGAGCTGCGACGACTCGACTAGTCCAAGCTCGCCTACCTATGCCGCTAGTCTCGTCGGATCAGCCGAAGTGCCGCCTGTATCTAGCACCGCGACCGGCACGGCGACGTTCACTGACAACACCAGCTCGATCGATTACGTGTTAACGGTGAGCCCCATGACCGCGATCACCGCGGCGCACATTCACCTCGGCCCCGTGGGCGTTGTCGGCCCCGTCATCATCAACCTGTTCAATCCGATCCGGGGGGGTGGCACTATTAGCGGCGTTATCGCGACAGGGACCATCACCGCCGCGAATAACAACCAGGTCTCACTCGATTCGCTGCGCGTTTTGTTCAACAATGGGAATGGCTATGTGAACGTCCACACGACCGCCTTCGGTGGTGGAGAGATTCGCGGGGTGGTGACGCGCACCAACTGAGTGGCCGCAAGAGTACCGTTACACGTTGAACCGGAAGAGGAGTACGTCGCCGTCCTGGACGACGTACTCCTTTCCTTCGGATCTCACCGCGCCCTTTTCCCGGGCGCCCTTCCACCCTTCATTGCCGATGAAGGAGTCGTAGGCCACCGTTTCGGCGCGGATGAATCCGCGCTCGAAATCGGTGTGGATGACCGCCGCCGCCTTTGGCGCCGTGTCGCCGCGATGGATTGTCCAGGCGCGCACTTCCTGCTCGCCGGCCGTGAAGTAGGTCTCTAAGCCCAGCAGGTGATACCCGGCGCGGATCAGTCGGTCGAGCCCGGCTGACTCCAGTCCCAGCGACGACAGAAATTCGGCGCGATCTTCCGGGGGAAGCTCGGCCAGCTCGGCCTCGATCTTGGCGGAGAAGGGAACTACCTCTGCGTGCTCCCCGCTCGCCGCCACAACTGCGCGGAGCGCCTCGAGATGCGGCCCTTCATCGCCGGACAATTCAGCGTCACTCACGTTGGCCGCGTACAGTACGGGCTTCACCGTCATCATCGAGAGCGGAGCGAGGAGCATTTTCTCGGCGGCGGAAAGCCGGGCGTGCCAAAGTCCTTTTCCATCCCGCAAAAACTCGTGCGCCTTCTCCAGCGCCGGCAGCTCGGCGAGCGCTTCCTTGTCACCGGTGCGGGCGCTCCGGCGCGTCTTGTCTAGCCGCTTTTCCAGGGTGGAAAGATCGGCAAGCGCGAGCTCGAACTCGATCACCTCGCGGTCGCGCACCGGATCTACCGAGCCCATCACGTGCGTGACGTCTTCGTCCTCGAAGCAGCGGACCACATGCACGATGGCGTCGGTCTCGCGGATGTTTGATAGGAACTTGTTGCCGAGGCCCTCACCTTCGGCCGCTCCCTTCACCAGCCCGGCTATGTCGACGAACTGTACTACGGCCGGAACCGTGCGCTTCGGCTGAACCACTCTCGACAGCGCATCGAGCCGTGGATCGGGCACCTCCACCATCCCGACGTTAGGCTCGACCGTGCAGAACGGATAGTTGGCGGCTTCCGCCTTCGCCGCGGTGAGCGCGTTGAACAGCGTAGACTTTCCGACGTTGGGGAGTCCCACGATTCCAAGTTTCAGCATGTTCGGGACAACCTAATCAGGCCGGTGGGTCGGAGTCCGTCGGGTCGGAGTCCGTTGGAGGCGCCCGATTGTACAGGTTCATCGCCCGCTCCACGCCCTCGCGTAGCCACGTTTCCGTCGCCGTCGTGAGATCCGGCAGGAGGGCGAGCACATCGTCCCGCTCGTCACGGGCGAATGGAGCGAGCACGAAATTCGTGAGACTGGGGAAGATCCCTTTCCGCTCCTCGCTGGGCCCCACACCGATGCGAAGGCGCGCATAGGCCTGGTTTCCAAGCGCACCCTCCACGCTCTTGAGGCC
>JANMTG010000051.1:0-3419 GCA_031390205.1 Gemmatimonadota bacterium | reverse complement strand
ATGTCCCGCAGCAGTCTCCGCATGATTTTTCCGGAGCGGGTTTTCGGAAGGTCCGCGGAGAACAAAATGTCGTCGGGACGCGCGAGCGCGCCGATCTTTTTCGCGACGAATTCACGCAGCTCCTCGCGCAGCTCCGGACTCTGCTTGTTTCTGTCGCGCAGCGTCACGAAAGCGGTGATCGCCTGGCCCTTCAGGTCGTGCGATTTCCCCACGACAGCGGCTTCGGCCACCGCGGGATGCTCGACCAACGCGGACTCCACCTCCATTGTCCCGATTCGGTGCCCCGCGACGTTGAGCACATCATCCACGCGGCCGAGTAGCCAGAAATAGCCCTCACTGTCGCGCTTGGCTCCGTCGCCGGGAAAGTAGAGATCGGGACGGCCCTCCCATTTCGTGAAGTAGGTTTCCACGTAGCGGTCGTCGTCACCCCAGATGGTCCGCAGCATCGAGGGCCACGGCTTAGTCAGCGCCAGCAATCCGCCACCAACCTCGATTCGCTCGGCGGTCGAATCCAGCAAATCGGCGCTGTACCCGGGTAGTGCCATCGTCGCGCTGCCCGGCTTGGTCGCCGTGATGCCCGGAAGCGGAGAGATCACAATGGCGCCAGTCTCGGTCTGCCACCAGGTGTCTACAATAGGACAGCGGTTGCCGCCGATGTGCTCGCGGTACCACATCCACGCTTCGGGATTGATCGGCTCGCCGACGGAGCCGAGCAGGCGGAGGCGCGACAGATCGTGCTTCGCGGGATGCTCGTCGCCCCATTTCATGAAGGCGCGGATGGCCGTCGGTGCGGTGTAAAAGATCGTGACGCCGTGCCGCTCGCAGATATCCCAGAAGCGGTCCTTGGCCGGCCAGTCGGGCGCGCCCTCGTACATCACGCACGTCGCGCCATTGGCGAGCGGCCCGTAGACGAGATAGGAGTGCCCCGTCACCCAACCCACGTCCGCGGTGCACCAGAAGACATCGTCCTCCTTCAGGTCGAACACCATCTTCATCGTCGTCGTCACGCCGGTGAGGTATCCGCCCGTGGTGTGCACGATTCCCTTCGGTTTCCCCGTCGTTCCTGATGTGTAGAGGATGAAAAGCACATCTTCGGCGTCCACTGCCTCCGGGTCGCACTTCATCGGGACTTCGCGCATCAGCTCGTGCCACCATTGGTCGCGCCCCGCTTTCATCGTCACGCCTGGCTCGGACTGAGCCTTGCCTGCCAATGCATGCCCTCCCGCGCACAGCTCTCGCCTGACGACGATCACGTGCTCGATCGACTCCGTACCCTCGAGTGCCGTGTCCGAGTTCTTCTTCAGTGTGATGACCGACCCTCTCCGGAGCCCCCCGTCGGCCGTAATCAGCACCTTGGCACTCGCGTCGTTGATGCGTTCGCGCAGAGAATCGGGTGAGAAGCCGCCGAACACGACCGAGTGTATCGCTCCGATTCTCGCGCAGGCGAGCATCGAGATCGCCGCCTCCGGAATGAGCGGCAGATATATCGCGACGCGGTCTCCCTTCCGGACGCCGAGCTTCTTCAGCACGTTCGCGAAGCGCGACACCTCGCAGTACAGATCCCAGTAGGTTAGAGTGCGGCGGTCGCCAGGCTCTCCTTCCCAGATGAGCGCCGCCTTGTTGCGGCGCGGCCCACGCACGTGGCGGTCGATACAGTTCGCCGCGACGTTGAGCTTGCCGCCGGTGAACCACTTCACGTGGGGCGGATTCCACTCGAGAACTTTCTCCCACGGCCTGATCCACTCCAGCTCGCGCGCCTGCTCGGCCCAGAACCTTTCCGGGTCAAGCGCGGCTTTCGAGTACAGCTCGCTCGACGAGACGTTCGCCGTGAGCCTGAACTCCGGATCGGGCTCGAACTTTCGGTTTTCCTGGAGCAGGACGTCGATGTTTGTCATACGCGGGCTATTCGAGAATCTCGGCGGGGAAACTGAACCGGAAGGCTGCCAGCGATTGGCTGCTGGCTGTCCGCTGCCTGCTCAGTGGCGCGCGCGTAGGATACAGCGTTTTGCGCCCCTCTCGCCAGAGTGGCAAGTTCTAGGCGCATGACATCGACATCGTCACTCGACGGCGCGCCCCTTCTTGAAGCAGTGGCTCTTTCTCGATCCTTCGGATCACGGCAGGCTGTGGCAGACGTCACGTTCTCCCTCGCCGCGGGCGAGTGCCTCGCGGTCTTCGGCCCCAACGGCGCCGGCAAGACCACCCTGCTCCGCGTGCTCGCGGGCCTGCTCAAGCCAAGCGCCGGCAGCGCGCGCATTGAGGGAACCGCGCTTCCGGGGGGCGCGCGTGTGAGATCGCGCGTCGGACTGATCTCGCACCACACCATGCTCTACGAAGCTCTCTCGCCGCGGGAGAACGTCGCGTTCGCCGCCAGACTCTATGGAGTCCGCGATGCCAGCCGGGTGGACGAGTCTCTCGACCGAATGTCGATGCTCGACCGAGCGGATGCTCCGGTGCGCTCCCTCAGCCGCGGAATGCAGCAGCGGGTTTCAATCGCGCGGGCTATGGTCCACTCGCCGCAGCTCGTGCTCGCCGACGAGCCGTACAGCGGGCTCGACGAGAGCGGTGCCCGCGCGCTGACGGCGCTCCTCCAGGAGCTCCGTGCGGCGGGGACAGCGGTCGTGGTCGTCACGCACAATCTTCAGGAAGGCCTCTCGCTCGCCACGCACGCGGCGGTGATGAAGCGAGGACGGTTCGTGCGCTATGACACGCGCTCGGATATCAACCTATCGTCTTACGCCGACATGTATCGCGAGACGGTCGCCGCGCGTGAGTGAGACCCTCGAAGCCGCCTGGCTCATCGCGCGCAAGGACCTCGCGATCGAGTTCCGCACGAAGAGCGCGTTTCTCTCGGCGGTAGTATTCGCGCTGCTCGGGCTGGTCATCTTCTATTACGCGTGGGATCCGACGGCCGTGTCCGCGCTGGACCTCGCACCCGGCGTGCTCTGGATGATCTTCACGTTCTCTGGATTGCTCGGCCTTCACCGCTCGTTCGGTGTCGAGGCAACCGACCACGCGATCGACGGTCTCCTCGCCTCGCCAGTGAGCCGCGAGGCCATCTTCCTCGGAAAAGCGCTGGCGAACCTGGTCTTTGTCGCCGCGGTTCAGCTCGTCGCCATCCCCGCGCTCGTCGTTTTCTACAATCTTCCCCTCAGCGGCGTCGCGCTCCCCCTGCTTGCGATCGCGCTTCTCGCCGCGATTGGGCTCGTCGCGGTAGGAACACTATTCAGCGCGATGGCCGTGAATACGCGGCTGGCGGAGCTGCTGCTCCCGATGCTCGCGCTGCCTTTCTTCGTGCCGATCGTGATCGGCGCCGCTCAGGCGACGTCAAGGCTCCTGAGTGGGAGGCCGGTGGCCGAGGCCGCGGCGTGGCTCAAGCTGCTGCTCGCATTCGACATCGTGTTCGTCGTCGCCTGCGCGCT
>JANMTG010000021.1:0-1601 GCA_031390205.1 Gemmatimonadota bacterium | reverse complement strand
TTCTCCAGAGATTCCCCCCCCGTCTGCATCAGCACGATGACGAGGCCGGCGAGAGGCTCGCCGAGGATGGCGGATGTCACGATGGCGAGACTGGCGACGAAGTCAGTCGCAAATTTCCCATAGCGGATAGCGCCCAGACTCCGCCATACAACCGGGAACCCCGCGACCAGGAGACCCAGGAGCCAAATCGCTTCGGCATGAATGGGAAGGTGGTAGAGAAACCGCTCCACAGCGCCGAGCAGGATCATGGCAAGTGCAAGAACGGCGAGCAACGGCGCAGCAGGAAACGAACTGCTTCCGGGCACAGCGCCCGTGGCTCCGGCTTTGAAACGTCGGAACTCCAGCTTCCGCCGAGTAATCACCTTTCGGAGGCTAGTCGGCATCCTGATGCTCTCCTTTCAGGGCGACTTCGGGATGACCCGGGCGTTCATGAAATGCGGCCGCGGCGGGAAAAACGAGAACAGAGCAGCGAGCTCCTCTAATGAGCTTGTCTACCGTCTGACCACCCAACAGCCGCTTTACCGCCGTTCTGCCATGAGTTCCGGTCGCGATCAGGTCCACATCCAGCTCTTCGGCATACTTGAGGAGCGTGACACCCGGTCGGCCGTAGAGGATTCGTTGCCCGATTCGAAATCCTGATTTGCGGTTGAGCCAACCGACGACGCGACTCAGTTGAGCGCCGACAGACGCCTCCTGTGTGCGGACCCACTCGTCGGGGACGTACGGGGTGCGCCTCCAGGGCACGACGTGCGCGAGCACCATGGAGCTGGATTCGTCGGCAAGCTCGAGCGCGAGTCGCGCGGCTTCGATGCTCGCCTCGCTGAAATCCATTGCGACGAGTATGCGTCTGGGAAGACGCGCGAGGCTCGGCTCCACAGCAAGCACCGGGATCTCGCTCAACCGCACGAGGCGAAGCGCAGTCTCGCTCCCGAAGACGCGCGATGTAGCTCCATGTCCTCCCAGGCCCACGATGACCAGCATCGCGTCGCAACCTTTTGCTTTCGCCGCGATGGTCTCCGCAGGATCACCCGTCTCGACTTCCACCGGCCATTCGCTGTCGCCGAAGCTCGCGATCTGCTGCTTTACCGTGTTCAGAGCCTCTGCCTTTAGTCCCCGCTCGTAGTCAACGGCGATCACTGAATCGAGAATCCCCCACGGGATGGGAGGCTGATCGACAACCGTCAGCACCTTGATGTCGGACTTCGTCCGGGTGCTTACAAATCGGGCCAGCTCGACCGCCTGCTCCGATTGAGAGGTTCCGTCGGTTGCAAGGATGATTATCGAGGTGGGTTCTATTGCCGCATTCGCCGCCACCCCGCTTTCTTCTGCTGCTTCGAGAACCGGGCTCATAGCCCCTCCGTTTTTTTTTGCGTGCGAGTGACTACCGCAAAATGGAAATCACCGACTATGAGCGCAGTCAGCAGAAGGATTCTACATTGTAGGCGCTTCCCTGAAGTTGGGGCTGTTCGAGGCCTGGCGTCTCGGCGGTCAGGTCGGACGCCGAGTGCGAGTGCGGTCGACGAGTCCGCGTGCGCCCCTGACGTTGCGCAGCACTCGATCGAGAGTGCCTTCGTTGTTGGGTAGCAGATTCGCGGAAATTC
>JANMTG010000334.1:0-1688 GCA_031390205.1 Gemmatimonadota bacterium | reverse complement strand
AACTTCCTCACCGTGGCCACGCGCGCCATGGCCAGCGTCTCTGTCGGACGCGATGAGGAACAGTTTCCCAAGTA
The DNA here is from genome assembly GCA_031390205.1 of Gemmatimonadota bacterium. GTDB lineage: Bacteria > Gemmatimonadota > Gemmatimonadetes > Gemmatimonadales > Gemmatimonadaceae > UBA4720. The sequence goes on along the minus strand of JANMTG010000334.1, from coordinate 1,614 downwards.
CATCGGGCGCCCCGAGTTCATCCGAGGGTATGATCGCGAGCGCTTCAACCAATCCTGCACGATTCGGCTGGAGAGCAACTCGGGGTGCAGTGCGACGCAGCTCCTGGGCAGCCGGGTGGCCATCGCGAACGCAGAGCTGCGCTTCCCGCTGATTCGACGCTTTGAGCTGGGCATTCTTCCCATCGCGCTTCCGCCGCTGGACGGGCTGTTCTTCTACGACGCCGGCATCGCGTGGAGCGCGGGGCAGGATGTGTCACTCAAGCGTCCCGATGATTACAACTTCCTGAATCAGCGCTACCCCTTGAGGAGCTACGGAGCGGGGCTGCGGCTCAATCTCTTTGGCTTCGCGATGGTACGCTGGGACTATGCGATAACCCCGGGGCAGCGACTCGGCGACGGATTCTGGACATGGTCGCTGGGGCCGAGCTTCTGAGGAGCGGCGATTGGCTGACGGCTATCGGCGTGCACCGGCCGGCAGTAGCGTGCCGGCGAACTCCGATCGGCGTCAGCCAATAGCCAACCCTCGTCCTCGCGGCTAGCTTCCGATCGTGCGACCGCTCGTTGCGTTGGCGCTCGTGCTGATCGCGTGCGGGCCCTCCGACCGCGAGCGTTCCGCCGCCGAAGGCGCCGTCTCCGCCACTCCGCCCCGCGGACCCGATCCGCTCCTCCTGCGCGTTCCTCGCACCGGCGGTCGCGCGCGCGTCTACCGGTATCCCGAGCTCGATTCGGCAGTGTGGCGATCCGCGGTCGCCGCGCCGCCCATTGACCGCATGCTCGCGTTCGACGAGGAGGCCGGGCAGCTGGCTTTCGTGGACACAAAAGGATTGCCGGGGCGGATAGACCTTCGGTTGGGCGGCGTGTCCACGGCTACGAAGACGAAGCTGCTCGCCCTGTCATCGGTGGATGGCTCCGCGATCTTCGGCATCACGGCGAAGGGCACGGTCACGCGGTTGACGCTGAGCGGAAACTGGAGCTTCACGCCGGATCGCGCGCCGCGCTCGCTTATCCCACAGCCGGATGGGTCGCTGCTCATTCTCACTGAGACGGTCACCGAAACACTCGTGTGGCGAGTGCGGCCGCCTGACGAGCGCATCACCGACAGCATCGCGCTACCCAAAGTGCAGCGCACCGTGCGCACGCTCGTGGGTGATCGCGTCTACTTCACCGTGGACTCCGGCCTGATCGGTGTGCGGAGCAAGGATCTGACCCTCGTGCCCAGCGTTCGCCTCAAGGGACGCGTGCGGTCGCTTTCGCCAACACCCAGCGGAGACCGGCTGTATGTCGTGACCGATTCGAGCCGTGAGATCAGCGTCATTGATCGCTACAGCAACGACATCGAGACCCGCGTCGAGCTGCCGGGCATCGTCAGGGATCTGCGGATGGATCCGCTCGGTCGCTATCTCCTCGCGCGTCCCGCGAGCGGAGATTCCGCGTGGGTCATTGCCATCGCGACCAATCGGCTCATCGGCGCGGTCGCCAGCGCGTGGCGCAACGATCTCCCTCTCGTGGCCCCGGATGGTGCGATCCTGCTCGTCGAGGAGGAGGACGTGCGCCTCGTGGATGGAGAGACGCTCCGGCCGGCGCGCATCATACGATCCGGTGCGAAGGATCTGT
>JANMTG010000134.1:0-9597 GCA_031390205.1 Gemmatimonadota bacterium | reverse complement strand
AACAGGGCAACGGGTCAGAGTGACCGAGCCGGTGGGCTTGGCCTGGAAGGTGCCCACGTCGCCGATGATGGTGCCGTCGGTGCAGGTCACCGCCTGGTTGGCGAGCACCGCGAAATTTGACGCCGCGGCCGATTGGCTGTTCCTCGAGCTGGAGAGGAGCGAGGGCGCGATGATGCTGGACGCGGGGTCGCTGTCGCTGCATGCCGTGGAGAGCAGCGCCAATGTGACGAGGACTCCTGCGGCAAGTCTGGGCCGAGCAAGCGCCCGTACCAGATGCATTCGAAGATTGTGCGCGTACATGTGGGTCTCCTTGGGTTGGTGGTTCTCAGTCAGCTAATTTCCGATAAGGAGCCGGAACTAGCCGCGCCGATTCGCCGCGTCCTCCCCCGGGACCTTCGACCACCAAACGTGCAAGAAACGGGCTCGGTAACGGAGAAGTCCTGTTTGGGCGCCTCGCTACGGGGGCCTCAATCGAGCAAGCGCTGAAGCGACCTGAAAGACTGCCGCGACGTGCGTCGCAACGATTCCGTCGGCGGGTCCCGATGCCGGCGATCCATGGCGCCCCGCTAGCTTTCGACGAATGACTGTTCCGCCGCGAACGCTTCAGGACGCCCGCGATCTTCTCAGGACCGCGTTCGGCTACGACAACTTCCGCCCGGGACAGGAAGCAGCGGTGTCGGCCGTGCTGGCACGGCGGGACACCGTCGTCGTGCTTCCGACGGGCGGTGGCAAGTCGCTTTGCTTTCAGGTGCCCGCCCTGCTCATGCCGGGGCTCACCGTCGTCGTCTCGCCGCTCATCTCGCTGATGAAGGATCAGGTCGACGCGCTCACGGCGCGCGGTCTGCCGGCTGCCTTCATCAACAGCACTCTCACTCCGGGCCAGATATCCGACAGGCTCGCCCGGGTGGAGCGTGGGGAGATCAAGCTGCTCTACGTGGCGCCTGAGCGCTTCGATTACGGAAAGACGGCGGAGCGCCTCCGGGCGTCGGGCGTCTCGCTCCTCGCGATCGACGAAGCGCACTGCATCAGCCAGTGGGGTCACGATTTCCGGCCGAGCTACTTACGAGTCAAAAAAGTTCGGGCCGAGCTCGGCTCTCCTGTCACGATCGCCCTCACCGCGACTGCGACGCCGGAAGTACGGCGCGACATCACGCGCGAGCTCGCCCTCCACGATCCCGAGACGATCATCACCGGGTTCGACCGCCCCAACCTCACGTACTACGTCATACCTGTCAGAAACGAGGCGGACAAGGAGAAGCGCCTCGTCGAGATCCTCGAGAAGCACGATGGGCTCGCCGTGATCTACGCATCAACCCGGAAGGCCGTCGACCAGCTGACACTCGTACTCGGGCGAGCGAAGATCCCCGCCGCCGGCTACCATGCCGGCCTCGATGACGCGCGCAGACACGAAGTTCAGGAAGCGTTCATGTCGGAGAAGATTCGCGCTATCGTGGCCACCAACGCGTTTGGGATGGGGATCGACAAGCCCAACGTCCGCCTCGTCATCCACTACGCGATGCCGGGCACTCTCGAGGCCTACTATCAGGAAGCGGGACGCGCCGGGCGCGACGGCAAGCATTCCGACGTGTTTCTGCTCCACGCTTTTCCGGACCGCTTTACGCACGAATTCTTCATCAAGGGCTCGTATCCCGGGCGAGCCGTGGTCGAGCAGACCTACGGGGCAATGAGCAAGCTTGCGGATCCAGAGGGTTACGTGAGCGCCGAGCCAACCGATCTCATTCGGTCAATCAGGGAAAAGGCGAGCGCGAAGGAGATCGAAGGGGCGATCAGAATACTCGCGCGGCATGGAGCCGTCACGCTCAGCGCGGGCGAACAGACTCGCGTTCACGTCCGCCTTCTCGCCACACCCGAACGAATCAAGCGCGAGCTGACGGGCGAGGCCAATCCTGAGCTCGGGCTGCTGCGCGTACTGTGGAAGGGCGTGGGAGCGGCACTGGCGAAGGGCGCAAATATCGATCTCGACGGACTACCGCCGGGATTCAGAGGATCCACAGGCTGCATCCCGCTGCTCGAAGCGCTCGAACGGCGACAGTTCCTCGTCTGGGAAAGGCTCGGAAGCGGGCTGTATCTCTCCGATCGCAGCGCTCCGCTCTCGCGATTCGGCGTGGATTGGGCGCTGATCGACCGTCGCCGTGCCGCCGACTTGGCAAAGCTCCAGGCCGTGCAGAAGTATGCCTACACCAAGGAGTGCAGGCGTGGATTCGTGCTGCGCTACTTTGGGGACCCCGCCGCGAGACGGAGATGCGAAGGATGTGATAACTGCCTCGGCATGGCGGCGACGCTTTCGGAACAAGCGGAGCGCCCAGCGAAGCGACAGAAACGCCCCGCGGACGCAGCGCGCACCAGCGAGTCGAGGCGTCCGGCGCGAGATGACGATGTCGCGCTGGATCCCGCCGAACAGAGGTTGCTCCTGGCCCTCAAGACAGTACGATCCGCCATTGCCCGCGAGCAACAGGTGCCGGCGTATATTGTATTCTCCGATCGTACCCTGGCCGAGCTCGCCGTGCGCCGTCCTCGATCGCTCACTGCGCTTCAGGACGTCCGAGGAGTCGGGCCAATGAAACTCGAGCGTTACGGCGCGCGCTTCCTGGCGGCGATCAGCGATTCCGACGACACTGAGGCGGCCTGACGTCGAGTGCGGCCGCGACCTTTTCCCGTGAAGTAATGATTCAGCAGGCACAATTTCCTTTCACGCCAGTGACCCTCCGCGCGCTGTCGTTGCTCGTGCTTCTTTGTTCCGCCTCCTCGTCGCCGGCGCAAGGAGTGTCTCACGTTCCAGCGGGCGACACACCGCTCCCATTCGATCCAGCGGTGAGGATCGGCTCGTTGCTGAACGGCCTCCGCTATTACATTCGCGAGAACCGGAAGCCCGAGAAGCGCGCCGAGCTGCGACTGGTTGTGAACGCCGGGTCGGTGCTCGAGGAGGAAAACCAGCGCGGACTCGCCCACATGGTGGAGCACATGGCTTTCCGAGGGACTCGCCGTTTCGCGGGGAACGAGATTTCGAGCTATCTGGAATCGATCGGAATGCGCTATGGACCCGACATCAACGCGTTCACCAGCTTCGACGAAACGGTTTACATGGTGACGATCCCGACCGACACGGCGGCAATCGTCGACAAAGGCTTCCAGATCCTTGCCGAATGGGCGAACAACGTCGAGTTCGATTCCGCAACCGTTGAAAAGGAACGGCCCGTTGTGATCGAGGAATGGCGTCTCGGGCAGGGAGCGGAAAACCGGATGCAAAACACGTGGTTTCCCGTGCTCTTTTCGGGTTCGCGGTACGCATCGCGCCTGCCAATCGGCGAGAAGACCGTTCTCGAGAGCTATTCCGCCGCGACGCTGCGCCGGTACTACGACACCTGGTACAGACCAGACCTCATGGCAGTGGTTGCAGTCGGAGATTTCGACAAGAAGCAGATCGAAGCGCTCATCAAGCGCCATCTCGGTCCAATACGCCGGTCCTGGAATCCGAAGCCCCGCACGCTCTTTCCCGTGCCTCCCCACGACAGTACTCTGGTTTCGATTACCACCGACAAGGAAGCGACCCGTTCGGTCGTACGACTCCTGTACAAGCAGCCGAAGCGCTCCACCACCACGCTTGCTTCGTACCGGCAAAACCGCGTCGAGCAGCTCTTCAGCTCCATTTTTAACGACCGTCTCTCCGAGATCACCCAGAAACCGAATCCGCCGTACATCACAGCCTTTGCGGGGCAGGGTGAGCTGGTTCGTTCGGCGGAGTCTTTCTCGCTGACGGCAATAGTCGCCGACAATGGAATCTCCCGGGGACTCGACGCTCTTCTGACAGAAGGTGAGCGCGTACGACGGTTCGGGTTTCTCCAGGCCGAGCTCGATCGCGCGAAAAAGGATCTTCTACGCAGCCTGGAGCAGGCGCATGAAGAGCGCGACAAGACGAACTCGGCGGTCTACGCCGGAGCGTACACGAGCGCATTCCTGGAGGGGGAGCCAGCAACCAGCATCGAGTACGCCCTCGCGACCACCAGACAGTTCCTTCCCACCGTCACCCTCTCCGAGGTAAACCGATTGGCCGGCGAGTGGATGAGCGGGAGCAACCGAGCCATCGCCACCACTTCGCCTGACAAACCCGGAATCGTGAACCCAACTCGCGCGGAGCTATTGGTGGCTCTCGATCGAGTGAGGGGCGCGGGCATTCTGCCGTACGAGGAAGGGAGTCTCGCGGCGCGCCTGGTCGAGCAGGCTCCGAAGGGAGGGTCAGTCGTATCGGAGCGGCAGCTCAGCGGGATCGGCGTCACCGAGTGGAGACTTTCCAACGGCGTGCGCGTGCTCCTCAAGCCCACCGACTTCAATGCCGATCAGATCCTCTTCACAGCTTACAGTCCGGGCGGCGCGTCTCTCCTTTCCGATTCTACGTTCATTCCAGCGAGCGGCGCGGATCTGATCCCCGCGATTTCGGGCGTCGGGAAATTCAGCCTGGTTGACCTGCAGAAATTCCTCGCCGGGCGGAAGGCTTCGGTCACGCCTTCTATCAACGATCTCGGCGAGGGAATTTCCGGTGGCGGCTCGCCGCGGGATCTCGAGACGATGCTCGAGCTCGTGTACCTGTATTTCACCGCGCCGCGGCTCGATACATCGGCGGTCACCGCCTTTCTCGAGCGTTACAAGGGCGTGCTGGCTAACAGGAACTCCAGTCCGGAGGTCGCGTTCTCCGACACCTTACAAGTGACGATGGCGCAGCACTCGCTTCGCGCCCAGCCCATCTCGTCGGCGCTCGTTGACAGGATCAGTCTGTCCAAATCATTCGACTTCTACAAGGAAAGATTCGCCGACGCGAGCGACTTCACATTCGTGTTCGTCGGCAACCTGAACCCCGATTCGGTGAAGCCGCAAATCGCCAAATGGCTGGGAAGTCTGCCATCGACGGGTCGCAAGGAGACGTGGCGCGACACCCGCATTCGGCCACCGACGGGAGTAGTCGAGCGCGTAGTGAAAAAGGGCTTGGAGCCCAAGGCACGGACGGCGATCATTTTCACCGGGCCGTTCGAGTACACGCGAGAGAACCGATATCACCTCACCGCGCTCTCCGAGCTGTTGAACATCAAGCTCAGAGAGGCTTTGCGCGAAAATCTGGGCGGCACCTACGGAGTCAGTGTCGGCGCGTCCGCATCGAGGGAGCCCATTCCCGCCTACAGCTTCTCCCTTGGTTTCGGCTCTGCGCCCGAGCGGCTCGAGGCGCTCACCGCCGCCGCGCTCGCCCAAATCGATAGCGTCAAACGAACCGGGGCCACGCCGGACTATCTCACCAAGGTGAAGCAGGCCGCGCTCAGAGCTCGCGAGACGGCTCTCAAGCAGAACAACTATTGGCTGAGCCAGATCTCGTCTTTCGACCAGAGCGGCTGGCCGCTGGCAACGATTCCGGATGGTGACAAGCTGATCATGGCCCTCACCTCCGCGGACCTGCAGCGAGCCGCGTCGAAATATCTGCGAACCGACAACTACGTGAGAGTCTCTCTGTATCCGGAAGGCGTTCCAGCCGCCGCCCCCAGGGAGTAACGCAACAATGGACGACGGCCTCTACTTCTCGGAGCAGCACCTCGCCGTACGGGCCATGGTCCGCGAATTCGCGCGGGACGAGGTCGCGCCGGTGGCCGCCGAGCTCGACGCCAGGGGCGAGTTCCCCTGGGCCAACGTAAAAAAAATGGGCGAGCTCGGGCTGCTGGGGATTCCGTGGCCCGAGGAGCTGGGTGGCGCCGGATTCGATATCCTCAGCTACATGATCGTGATCAACGAGATGGCGAAAGTCGATGCATCCCACGCGATCACGATTTCCGCGCACACCACGCTCGGCACGTCCCCAATCGTCAACTTCGGCACGCCACAGCAGCGCCAGAAATACGTGCCTTTACTGGCGAGCGGCAAAGTGCTGGGCGGATTCGGTCTCACCGAGCCAAGCGCGGGAAGCGATGCCGCAAGCATGCGAACGACGGCGGTGCGCAAGAACTCTCATTATGTGTTGAACGGATCGAAGATATTCATCACCCACGGCGGCGTGGGGGAGGTTTTTGTCGTCACCGCCGTGACGGAACCGGGGAAGGGAACGAAGGGGATCAGCGCCTTCATCGTCACGAAGGAGACGAGCGATCTCGACCAGGCGGCGAGTGTGGGGATCGGGCACGATGCATCTCTCGCGGCGCTCCCTGGCTTCACCTCCGGGCGTAAGGAAGACAAGCTGGGCTGGAGAGCGTCGGACACCAGGTCGCTCGTTTTCGAGGATGTCGAGGTACCCGCCGAAAATCTCCTGGGCGCGGAGGGCCAGGGGTTCAACAACTTCATGCGCACCCTGGACTCGGGGCGCGTTGGTATCGCGGCCCTCTCGCTGGGAATAGCCGAGGGCGCGTTCGAGCACGCGCTTCGCTATTCAACTCTGAGGAAGCAGTTCGGCCAGGCCATCTCGAATTTTCAGGGAATTCAGTTCCAGCTCGCCGACATGGCGACGGAGATCGAAGCCGGGAAGCACTTGATGTTTCACGCCGCATGGCTCGCCCAGAACAAGCAGCCGTTCGCGAAACAGGCGGCGATCGCCAAGCTTTACTGTTCTGAAGTCGCGATGCGCACCACGATCAAGGCGATCCAGATTCACGGTGGTTACGGCTACACCAAGGAATATCCGGTGGAGCGAATGTTCCGGGATGCGAAGATCTGCGAGATTGGTGAAGGAACTTCCGAGATTCAGCGGCTGGTGATCGCGAGACACCTCCTCAAGGAGCTGGCCGATTGACTTATTCCGAGGTCGCCAAGCGCCTTCGTCTCCCCCTCGGATTCCTGCTCGGAATCCTCTATCTGGTCTTCGCGCGCCCCACCGCGCTCACCCTCGCCGTGGGCGGTGCGATTGCCTTTATCGGCGTGATCGTCCGGGGCTGGGCGTCGGGTCACATCTCGAAAAACGAGAGACTTACCACCTCTGGACCGTACGCCCACACCAGAAATCCCCTCTACTTTGGAAGCTTTCTGATCGCTGCCGGCTTTGCCATTGCCGCGCATTGGGGGCTGCTGCTCCTGGTCGTTGCCTTTTTCGTGCTGATTTACGCGCCGACCATGGAGAGAGAGCGCGCCAACATAGCGGGGCGCTTTCCCGGAGAATATGAGACGTACGCGGCCAACGTCCCTGCGTTCGTGCCACGCCCAACTGCATGGCGCGCTGACCCGAAGAATGGGAGCTACGCAGGCGGCGGATTCAGCCTGGACCTCTACATGAAGCACGGCGAATGGAAAGCGGGGATGACATACGTCCTTGTGATGGTTTGGCTGGCCACTCGCGCTGCCGAAAAACTTTTGGGCACCTGGCAACCGTGACCGGAATCCGATGCCGGGCGTCACATAACTGCCTCGCGTCACCACGTTGATGCGGGACTTGGATCGGGCGGCGTAAGTTGTTGTCAGCATTGCGGAAACACGCCGGCCGAGCCTAGATTGCGTGCACTGACTGTTGCGCCTCATGCATGGGGCACCCGCGCGACTCGCGGGTCTCGAACACATGGATCGAAGCGCGCCGAAAGTGAATTGACCCTGGGACATCATAACGCGGCCCTGTAGCACGACCGCGCAGACTTTTTGGAACCGCCTCCTCTCCGGCCGCCGAGTCGCCGTCCGCTGAGTGGAAGCGGGTGACAATGAAAAGAGAAATCCTCATCAACGCGGCTCCGCGCGAAACGCGGATCGCGATTCTGGAGGACGAGAAGCTCGTTGAGCTGCTCGTGGACCGTCCAGACAACCGACGAATGGTCGGTGACATCTACCTGGGCCGGGTCGACGCGGTTCTCCCCGGCATTCAGGCCGCTTTCGTCGACATTGGCACCGAGAAAAGCGCCTTCCTCCATGCCTCTGATCTGGTCCGGCAAACGGCCGACGAGGCCGAGGACGACGACGAGGACGATGAAGACGACGACATCGACGAGCCGGTAGCAAAGAAAAACGGCAACGGCGGCAACGGCTCGGTTGGCGGGCGGCGCGGAAAGGCCCCGCCAATCCAGGAAGCGCTCAAGCGCGGACAGGAGATCCTCGTTCAGATCTCCAAGGAGCCGATTTCCACCAAGGGTCCGCGTGTCACCGCCCAGATTTACCTCGCCGGGCGTTTTCTCGTCTACAACCCGGACTCATCCAAGGTGGGAGTGAGCCGGAAGATAGGGTCGGGACCCGAACGATCGAGGCTCAAAGAACAGGTTCAGAGCATCCTCCCCGAAAAATCGGGTGGCGTGATCGTTCGAACTGTGAGCGAGGACGTAACGCCCGAGATGCTTCAGCGTGAGCTGAACAGCCTCATGGCACAGTGGAAAAAGATCAACCGGAAGACGCACTTCCAGAAGGCGCCTTCTCTGGTTCATCGGGAGACGGGGCTCACCCGTGGTCTCGTTCGCGATCTGTTCAGCGACAAGGTCGACGGCCTGACGGTGGATTCACGGCAGGTCTTCAACGAGATCGTGGGGTACCTGAAGGAGATCGCGCCCGAGCTGATCGCCCGGGTAAAGGTCCACGAAGCACAGGTTCCGCTGTTCGACACCGCCGGCATCGAGGGCGAGATCAGGGACATCTTCAAACGGCGCTGCGATCTGCCCTCAGGGGGCTATCTGATCGTGGAGCCCACTGAGGCTCTTGTCTCGGTTGACGTGAACTCCGGCCGGTACACCGGCAAGAAGGATCCGGAGAAGACCGTGTTCAAGACCAACATTGAAGCGGCGCAGGAAGTGGCGAGACAGATGCGCCTCCGCGACGTGGGGGGGATCATTGTCTGCGACTTCATCGATATGGAGACGAAATCGAATCGCGACCGCGTTCTTCAGGAGCTGAGGCAGCACCTGTCCCGCGATCGTGCGCGCACCAAGGCGTTCGCAGTGAGCGACCTCGGGCTGATCGAGATGACTCGCCAGCGTGTGAGGCAGAGTCACTATCAGAGTTCGACCGAGGCGTGCCAGACGTGTAACGGCACCGGGCGCGTTCTGACGCCCGAGACGATCGTCCGGCGGATGGAGAGATCGGTGAAGCGGATGGCGGTGGAGGGCCGCCGCGACAACCTCCTCGTCAAGCTGCACCCCGACGTAGCGATGTACGTGCTCGAGCAGGAGCGCGATCTCGCTCAAAAGTTACAAAAGGCCGCGAATTTCTCGCTGGAATTCCGGGACGATCCATTGCTCAAGCCCGACGAGTTCAAGCTGGTAGTGAAGTCGCAGGGGAGGGACGTCACGCAGCAGTACGCTCTCGCCTGATCGCTCAGGCATTCTCGCCTGAGGATAGGCGAACGCGGGAGCAACTGAGAACGACGCAGATGCGAGACACCAGAAAGCGGAGTTTTGAGTTGCTAGAAACCACTCTCGCAACTCTTTCCTGTGCCTCTGGCCCCTCAGATCTGTGTCGTTCTAAGTTGACCCGACCCGGTTGACCCAACCGGGCTTCACAATTAACTTAAAAGGCTGTACCGCAACACCTAACCGCAGCAACACCCATGACTTACGCAATCATCCGTACCGGCGGCAAACAGTACCGCGCCGAGTCCGGCAAAACGATCAGAATCCCGAGCCTCCCGGGTGACGCGGGGTCCAAAGT
>JANMTG010000324.1:0-6576 GCA_031390205.1 Gemmatimonadota bacterium | reverse complement strand
TACGTGATGAGTGTCGCGGAATGGAAAGACATGGGACAGATGATGGGAGTGCAGAACATGGGCGGCCCGGTGCGCGGATTTCTCGCCGGTTTTCCGGAACCGACGGTTGAGCGCGGGGCAGTGCATTCCGGGGCGCAAGGGATGGCCGGCATGCAGCACGCTGCTTCGACCACAGCAGCCGCTCCGATGGCGGGAATGGATCACTCCAAGATGCCGGGCATGTCCGGGGCGGATTCCGGCGTCATGAAGTCCGATGACATGATGGCGATGCACATGAAGCTGATGGCGGATCCCGTGATCCGCGCGCGGATGATGGCCGATCCCGATATGCGGCGGATGATGACGAGCATGATGGACGCGATGCCGCCCGAGCACCGGGCAATGATGCAGAAGATGATGTCGGAGGGATCCGCGGTCTCCACGAAGGCTCCGACCGCGAAGGCCGCGGCGAAGAAGCCCGCGGTCAAGGCGGCAGCGAAGCCAGCGGCGAAGAAGCCTATCGCTAAAAAGCCGGCCGCGAAGAAGGACTCGATGGCCGGGATGGATCACTCGAAGATGAAGATGTAGATGGTCCGTACGCTCGCAGGGCTGGTGGTGGCGTGCCTGCTATCAGCTCCGTCAGCGGCCTTGGCTCACGGAGGGCTGAAGAGCTCAGTACCGGCCAGTGGCGCGACCCTCAGTATCGCGCCGACGGAGTTACGTCTCGTCTTCACGGAAGTGGCGGAGCTGACATTTACTCGCGTCGAGCTGCGAGGACCAGATGGTACGGTCCGCCTGGGATCCTTGTCGTTTGCGGGAAGCGACAGGCGCGCCGTCGTCACGCCAATCGATGCCCCACTCGTCGCGGGTCAATACACCGTCACGTGGCAGGTCGCCGGCGCAGACGGGCATCCGGTGAGGGGTAAGTACACATTTTCGATCGATGCCGGCGCCAGCGGCCTGGCGATTCTGCCGCCGCCCGGAGCCGCAGGCAGCATCGCAGAAGTGCACCACGACCCCGAGACCTTCCCCGACGCGGGCGGGTTTGACGCGGGGTCTCCACTCTACGTGGTAATCCGGTGGCTTCAGTTTGCCTCCATCCTGGTACTCACTGGCGCTATAGCGTTTCACCTGTTCGTGCTCGGGTTCCTGAGGAAAAAGCAGCGTCCGGATTCACCAATGCTGCGCCCCGCGAGCCAGGCGGCGGCCCGCATTGGATTTTACGCCGCGCTCGCGCTCGCGGCGGTCGCGGTGATGCGGCTTGTCGCTCAGTCGTATGCGATGCACGCTCCCGGTTCCGGGTTCGCTCCGGCGCTGATGTGGTCGATGATCGGGCGTACGACCTGGGGCTGGGGTTGGCTGCTCCAGGTCCTGGCCACCATTGGGGCGATAGCCGGATTCTCCGCCGCGCGCCGGGATCCAAGCCGGGGGGTGGGATGGCGCATCGCGACCATCAGTGCCCTCGTCGGCGCGTTCGCGCCCGCGCTGTCCGGACACGCGGCGTCGGCTCCGACGCTCAGGCCGCTGGCGATTCTAGCCGATGGGCTGCACATCATCGGCGCGTCCGGCTGGCTTGGGAGCCTGCTCATTCTTCTGGCCGCTGGAATCCCGGCGGCCATGCGACTCGAGAAAGACGACCGCGGTCCGGCCGTTGCCGATCTCGTCAACGCGTTCAGTCCGACGGCCCTCGCCTTCGCCGGCCTCACAGCCTCAGCCGGCGTGTTCGCAGCATGGCTTCACCTGGGAGCGATTCCAGCGCTCTGGCAGACGCAGTACGGCAAGACGCTGCTGGTGAAGCTCGCGATTCTCGGAATCGTGACGGCGACGGGTGCCTACAATTTTCTTTACGTCAAGCCGCGACTGGGGAAGCTGGACGGCGTACAGCACATCAGGCGCTCAGCGACGATCGAGGTGGGTATCGCCGCGGTAGTCCTGCTCGTCACGGCGGTGCTCGTCGCGACACCGACGGCGATGGACATGACAAAGTGATGCGTCGAGGTCGATGGTTGAAAAGAAATTACCATGTCACGGTATAGACCACCGGCTCCACTGACATCTCGCCCTGCCCCACTTTCGACCGCGGCGCCAACGCTATCACGTACTTGCCGCCCGCTGTCGCCGCGAGCGCTACTCCCGCGCCGATCACCTTGGGTGACGGCCCCGGCGTCGTACCGCCGCTCGTCTCCACCAGCGTGATCACGCCGCGCTGGGTCTCGATCGAATAAGTCTTCCCGTCGCGCTCGAACTTGATTGCCGGGCGCGCGCTCATGTCCACCGGAACCGAAAGCTCGAGCTCGGGTCCCTTGGTGAAGGCGGGCTCGGCGAGCTGAGTGTTGGCGGGAAGAGATCCATGCAGCTGTCCCGTTTTCGGATCCAGCGCCGCCCACGTCTTGCTCGGCTCGTCGTCTCCCACACCAGCCGGATTGTTGCCAAGCGCGAGCGTTTTTCCGTCGGCGGTCCACCGGACGCGCCATCCACGCGCGATCGGGAAGAGCCGCGGCACCGCGCTATCGACCGACGCCGCGCGTTTCGGATCTTCGGGGATCCGGATGACACCCGGCTGCGCCACCGAGAAATGCGTCACCATCCCGCTGGTCGGAAACCAGGACGCGCGAAGCGTCGCTGTGTCTATCGATGTCCGGCGCGAGACGTCGGACATGTAGCTGGTCGGCGGATCCTCGCCGGCGACGACCGTGTACGCGCGGCCGAACCCGATCCACTTCCAGTCGGGGGAGACGGCAACATCCCACACGCTGTCGACCTGGGTCTGGAACGCCCGCGTCTCGTCGCCGAAAAAGAATGCGTTGGGCAACGCATCCGCTTCGACGCTGATCGGATCGGCGACGACAAGCACCGCCTTCTTGTCGGGCGAGAACAGCCACGAGATCCGCTCCCTCATCCCGTGAGTGCCGCGATTGACGCTGGTGACGGTGACGATCGGCGCCGCGTTGGTTGTGTCGGCCGTGGACTGCTTGGAGCCGGTATCGGCGACACAAGCGGTGAGGGCGAGGAGGAGCAAAGGAGAGTGCTTCATAGGTCTAACGTACTATTCCCGTTGTCCGAGGGAAACCGGATTCAATGATTTTTGTCGAAGGCAGCCCGTGGCCATCAGCCGGCACGCTCACAGCACCCGGCAGGTAGTCTTCAGTTGCCGTCGGTCGTTGGCTAGGCAGACACCAGGTTGCGTCCACCCGCTTTGGCCCGGTACAGCGCCCGATCCGCACACTCGAGCAGATCCTCGGCCGACTCGACCCTTGGCTCGGGAAAACCAGCGACCCCGATGCTGACCGTGAGGTGCAGCGGCGCTTCCTTGCCGATGTCGAACGGATGCGACTCGATCTTGTCCCGCAGACGCTCGGCGAACGCGATCGCTCCCGCCTCGCCGGTCTCGGGGACGGCGATGACGAACTCGTCGCCACCGTAGCGCGCGACGGTGTCCACGCTGCGGGCGGCGCGGCTGAGCAGGAGCGCGAGCTCGATGAGGACCTGGTCACCGGCGTGGTGGCCGTAGGTGTCGTTCACGCCCTTGAAGCCGTCGACGTCTAGCATCAGCACGCTCAACGGCGCGTTGTAACGGCGCACGCGCTCGACTTCCGTCGCCAACTGGAGGTGCAGCGCGCGGCGGTTGAGGAGTTGGGTGAGCGGATCGGTGCGCGACAGCACTTCCAGGCGCGCGTTGTCGGCCTTGGTGACTTCCACCAGGTGCGCTCTCTGCATTGCCTTCATCGCGCTCTTGATCACGGTCTCGGCGAACTCCGCATCGCTCTCGTTAAGGGGCGGCTTGTCGCCGGTGCGGCGGAGCAGGAAGACTCCGGTGCGGTCCCGATCGAGCCGGAACGGAAGCGCGATGATGGAGCGGACGGTGATGACGCTGCCGTCGCGCTGCCACGCTTCGCGGAGCACCTTGTAGCGGCCCGACTGCCAGATGTCGGGAATGAGAATCGGCTTTTCGCTGCTCAGCGCGGCTTCGATCTCGGGGTAGCGATCGAGCTCGACCTGGAGGTTCTCCAGCTGCGGGTCTTCGTGCGCCGACGCGACGGTGCCGACGCGGTCGCCGCTCTGCGCAAAGATCACCGACGAGTGGCTCAAGTTGAGCGCGCGGGCGAGGCGGCGCGCGAGCATGTGGCACAGCTCGCCCATCGACAGCGACCCCATGACTTCATGGAGGATGTCGACGAGCGCGCCGCGGGCGGCGGCTTCTTCAAGCAGGCGGTGCACCTCCGCTTCGGCCTTGCGCAAGGCCGTGCGAAGCTTCTCGACTTCCTCGGACTGGATAGCCGCCTCAGTGATTGGGGTCGTCATTCGTCGGTCAGAGCTTCGACTTCCTCGGTCTCGGCGTCAGTCGTGGAGGTGCCGGCATCTCCTTCAACTTCACCCTCCTCCTCAGGCACAACCCTGGCGACAGCGGTCACGAGGTCTCCTTCATCGAGATTGACGAGCTTCACCCCCTGAGCGATACGTCCCGTTACCCTCACCTGGGACACCGACGACCGGATGATCACACCGTGCTTGGTAATGAGCATGATCTCATCGGCCGGGAGAAC
The DNA here is from genome assembly GCA_031390205.1 of Gemmatimonadota bacterium. GTDB lineage: Bacteria > Gemmatimonadota > Gemmatimonadetes > Gemmatimonadales > Gemmatimonadaceae > UBA4720. The sequence continues at coordinate 2,053 of JANMTG010000324.1, read as the reverse complement.
TTCCATGAGCGCCACGACATCGCCGGTTTTCTCGGTGCGATTGACGGTGATGATGCCTTTGCCGCCGCGCTTCTGGACGCGGTAGTCCTCGATGTTGGAGCACTTGCCAAGGCCGCGCTCGGTGACGACCAAGAGGGTCGCATCGCGCTTGATGACGACCATTCCGATCACGGCATCGCCCTCGCGGAGCTCGACTCCTTTGACGCCGGTGGTATCGCGTCCCATCTCGCGCACATCCATCTCATGGAAGCGCACAGAAAGCCCGTGACGGGTGGCGAGGACGATGTCGTTCGAGCCGCTCGTCACCTGCACATCGATGAGCTGGTCGTCCTTGTCGATCTTTATCGCCTTGATTCCCGTCTGGCGGACGTTCGAGTACTGGGACAGCGCGCTCTTCTTGACGGTGCCGTTCCTGGTGCAGAAGAGGAGGAACTGGGTGTCCGAGAATTCGCGGACGGGCACCATCGCCTTGACCTGAGTTTCGGCCGAGACATTGATCAGGTTGACGATGGGCTTGCCCTTGGCGGCTCGCCCCGCTTGCGGAATTTCATGGACTTTGAGCCAGAAGCAGCGGCCATCGTCGGTGAAGCAGAGGATGTAGTCGTGCGTCGAGCCGATGAATAGTCGCTCGATGAAATCCTCATCCTTGAGTCCCTGTCCGCTCAGGCCGCGTCCGCCGCGGCGCTGCTTACGGTAGGTCGAGACCGAGGTGCGCTTGATGTAGCCCGAGTGGGAGATGGTGATGACCATGTCCTCTTCGGCGATCAGGTCTTCGATGGTGAACTCGCCTTCGTCGCTCGTGATCTCCGACCGCCGCTCGTCACCGTATTTGTCGGCCACCTGCTGGAGCTCGGCGCGGATGATCTTGAGGCGCCGCGGGCGTGACGCCAGGATGTCGCGCATGTCCTTGATGAACGCCTGCACTTCATTGAGCTCGGTGTCGAGCTTCTCGATCTCGAGTCCGGTGAGCTTGGCGAGGCGCATGTTGAGGATCGCTTCAGCTTGGCGCTCGCTCAGCTTGAATCGCTTCTGTAGCTGCGCGCTCGCGGCCGGCGTGTCGTTGGCGGCGCGAATGAGCTTGATCACCGCATCGATGTTGTCCACGGCGATCTTGAGGCCTTCGAGGATGTGCTCCCTCTCCAGCGCCTTGTCGAGGTCGAACTGCGTGCGGCGTACCACCACCTCGTGGCGGTGCGCGATGTAGTGCTCGAGCACGAGCTTGAGCGGCATCACCTTGGGCACGAGCTGGCGCGTGTGGGCGTCCGGAACCAGGGCGAGCATGATGACGCCGAACGTGGACTGCATCACGGTGTGCTTGTAAAGCTGGTTAAGGACGACGCGCGGGATCGCATCGCGCTTGAGCTCGATGACGACGCGCATTCCATCCTTGTCCGACTCGTCGCGGAGGGCGCTGATGCCTTCGAGCTTCTGTTCCTTCACCAGCTCGACCATGTCGACGATGAGCTTCGCCTTGTTGACCTGATAAGGGAGCTCGGTGACGACGATCTGCGACTTGCTCGACGATTCCTTTTCTTCGATGACGGCGCGTGCGCGCATGACGATTCGTCCGCGGCCGTTCTCCTGGTAGTCCTTGATTCCGGCGCGGCCATAGATGTAGCCGCCGGTGGGGAAGTCGGGTCCTTTGATCAGTTTTCTGATCTCGCCCGGAGTCAGCTCCGGGTTGTCGATGAGGGCCGTGATGGCGCCGACCACTTCGCGGAGATTGTGGGGCGGGATATTGGTCGCCATGCCGACGGCGATTCCCGAGGATCCGTTGACGAGGAGGTTCGGGACCGCCGAGGGAAGGACTTTGGGCTCGAGGAGGCGGTCGTCGAAGTTGGGGGTGAAATCGACGGTCGCCTTGTCGATGTCGGCGAGCATCTCCATTGAGACGCGGGTGAGCCGAGCCTCGGTGTAGCGGTAAGCCGCGGCGGAATCGCCATCGACCGAGCCGAAGTTTCCCTGTCCGTCTACGAGCGGGTATCGGAGCGAGAAGTCCTGCACCATGCGGACGAGGGCGTCGTAGACCGAGCTGTCGCCGTGCGGGTGGTAC
>JANMTG010000130.1:0-2711 GCA_031390205.1 Gemmatimonadota bacterium | reverse complement strand
TTGAGGGCGGCGGGATGGAAAACCGGTACCGTTGCCGAATTCCTCGAGCTGAGCCGCGAAGAGTCGGGTTTGATTGAGATCAAGCTGCGATTGAGCGAGCTCGTAAAGAAAGCGAGAGTTCGGCGCCGGCTCAGCCAGACGGCGCTCGCGCAGCGTCTTGGCTCGAGCCAGTCCCGGGTAGCAAAGATCGAGGCTGGCGACCCGAGTGTGTCTCTGGATCTCCTGGTTCGTGCCAGCTTCGCTTCCGGAGCGACGAGGAAAGACCTCGCCCGTGCGATCGCATAGGCCCGTCGCGAAGTCTGAACGACGCACCTTTGTAAAAAACGCCGGCTCTTTTCAGAGCCGGCGTTTCCTGGAGCAATAGTTCAAGATCGAAGCTTAGCCATTCCGGCCGGGAGTCGTCGGCCGAGCCGGCGTTACCGGGCGCGTTCCAGGGCCCGGTGTAACCGGGCGATGGGAAAGGCCACCCTGCTTGTTGGCAGTCGGGGGGCGATGCTCACCAGCCTTGCCCCTCGCGTCGGCGATGAGTTGACGGTCGGTGTGCTTTTGCACCAGCCTGTCGTGAACCCGGGCCAGAGCGACATCGGACTTGAGCCCGCGATCCATCAGGCTCGCGGTCACGTTCATCGGGACGGTAAGGTCGCGTCCAGACGGAGCGGACCTCGCCCACTCGCTCACCTGCTTGCCACTCACGCCCTTGCTGATGAGCGCGCCACCGGCGACGACTTCATTGTTGGTGGGCTTGCGTCCGCTCTTCTCGAGAGCGGCCTTCGCTTCCTTCATGTTCTTCGCGCTGCGATCGACAGATTTTTCGACGTCCGCGGGCTTGGTGCCCTGACGCGCAAGTCTCAGCGCCTGCTGCTCGAGCGCAGCCGCGGGAAGTGAGCGAGCGCGCGCATCCGCGATCGTCGCGAGGACGTGCTCAGCTACCTTCGCGGGAAGAACCGCGCGGAGCTGGGCCGAAGGATCATTAGCATTCTGGGCGGAAGCGACCGACGCGAAAAACAGCGTGGCCGCAACGAGGATTCGTCTCATGCGGGTCTCCGTTCTAAAGACATTTGGCTTACCCTCATTAGACTCGCGCGCGGCACCGGGAAGTCACATCTCCCTTAGTTAACCCCCTGTACCGTGACTTAACTGGGCGGCGGGCTAGGGACCGATCTCACTTTGCCGTGCCCAGATCGCCGCGTGGCTAGTCGCCATTCTTCTGGTACGTCCCGACAAGCTCCGCGGTCGTGACGATATGTCCCTTCATCGCCTGCTCGAGCTTCGCCTTGGTCGGATTGCTCAACCCCGTCAGCGCGGTGTCGAGCGCGTAGAGCTTATGGAAGTACCGGTGCCGCCCGATTGGCGGGCACGGCCCACCGTAGGTTTGCTTCTTCCAGTCGTTGGTTCCGTGCTTCGCTCCACCCGGCAGTCCGGTCTGAGCCGCGTTCTCGGCGAGTTTCGTCGTGTCGGCGGGGATGTTGTAGACCACCCAATGGACATAAACCATCTTCGGCTTGGCGGGGTCGGGTGCATCGGGGTCGTCGACGATCAGGGCGAAAGTCTTCGCGTTGTTGGGAGCGCCTGACCACTCGAGCGGCGGCGAGAAGTCGGCGCCTTCGCAGGTGTACTTGGCCGGGATCGAGCCGTTTGAAGAGAACGCGGATGATATGAGTGTGAGCGCCATGGAGTGAATACCTGCGTGAGAGTGTTGCGGCTACGCTGCAGCAATCGCGCCGGGGGGGGGTCGCGGATGGTCTGCGCGACCGCGGATTTGCCTGGCGAAGCCGCGTGGATCATTTTGGATGCGGCCAATCAATCCCTGAGGGTAGCTGCATGGTTCTCGTCGCTGGTGCCACCGGAGTTCTGGGCTCGGAGATCGTTCGTCGACTGCTCGCGCGCGGCGAAAAAGTGAGGGCGATGGTCCGCGCGACGTCGAAGCCCGAGTCGGTGGATCCTCTGCGTAAGGCGGGGGCCGAAATCGTCGTCGCCGATCTGAAGGACCCGGCGTCACTCGCGCCGGCGTGCGCCGGTGTGGATGCCGTCATCTCCAGCGTGACGGCGATCACCACGGCACAAGCGGGCGATTCCTTCGAGGCTACTGACGGAGAAGGCACGAAGGCGCTAATTGACGCCGCGCGAAAAGGAGGAGTGAAGAAATTCGTCTTCGTCTCTTTCGATGCGCAGTACTCGCCTGATGCTCCGCTGGCACGCGCCAAGCGTGCAGCCGAAGAGCACCTTAAAAAAAGCGGGCTGGACTACACGATTCTGCATCCCTCGCTCTTCTTCGAATCCTGGCTGGGGCCGATGCTGTTCGCTGATCCGGTAGCCGGCACCGCCAAAATCTATGGGTCGGGCAAGCACCCGATCAGGTACGTGGCGGTAGCTGACGTCGCAGAGCTCGCGGTTCAGTCTCTATCCCGCGCGGCCGCGTCGAAGGCAACGATTCCATTCGGCGGGCCGGAGGAGATAAGTCAGCGGGATGCCGTTGCGATGTTCGAAGAGGCGTTCGGGACGAAGTTCGCCGTGACCGAAGTTCCAGAGGAGGCGCTCGAGGCGCAGTGGAAGGCGGCGGAGAATCCTTTTGAAAAAACTTTCGCGGCGCTGATGTTGGGAGTCGCTCGCGGCTTCGATTCGGGGGTCAAGCCTCCGTTCGAGCAGTTTCCCATGAAGATGACTTCGCCGAGAGAGTACGTGCGGCGCCTCGCTGCGGACTCAGGTGCTCG
>JANMTG010000294.1:0-7161 GCA_031390205.1 Gemmatimonadota bacterium | reverse complement strand
GGCGCGCCCGCCTCCGGTGCGGCGGCCGGCCCGCCAGCCTCGCCGGCGCTCGCAGCTTCGGCCTGCCCTTGCTGCTGGTAGAACGCCTGCCCCGCCTCGCTGAATACTTTGCTCAGCTCTTCTTGGGCCGCACGGATCTCGTTGGTGTCGTCACCGCGCAGCGCCTTGCGGGCCCGCTCGACGGCGGCATCGACCTTGGCCTTCGTATCGGGTGAGACCTTGTCGCCCCACTCCTTGACGTTCTTCTCGACTTCATAAGTCATCGAGTCGAGACGGTTGCGGGCATCGATCGCCTCGCGAGCCTTCTTGTCCTCGGCCGCGTTCTTTTCCGCGTCCTTGACCATGCGGTCGACCTCGGCGTCGGAAAGTCCGCTCGATGCCTCGATACGGATCTTCTGCTCCTTGCCCGTAGCCTTGTCCTTCGCGGTCACGTGGAGAATGCCGTTGGCGTCGATGTCGAACGTAACCTCGACCTGAGGCAGGCCTCGTGGTGCCGGAGGAATTCCGGTGAGCTGGAACTTGCCGATCGTCTTGTTGTAGGTCGCGAGCTCGCGCTCGCCCTGCAGAACGTGGATTTCCACGGTCGTCTGATTGTCGTCGGCCGTCGAGAAAGTCTCGCTCTTCTTGGTCGGGATCGTGGTGTTGCGCGGAATGAGCACCGTCGTGACTCCGCCCAGCGTCTCGATACCCAGCGAGAGTGGAGTGACGTCGAGCAGGAGGACATCCTTCTGCTCGCCGGTGAGGACCGCGCCCTGAACCGCGGCGCCGATCGCCACCACTTCGTCGGGGTTCACGCCCCGGTTCGGGTCCTTGCCGAAGAACTTCTTGACGATCTCCTGGATCTTCGGAATTCTGGTCGAGCCGCCGACGAGAAGAATTTCGTCGATCTCGTTCGGCTTGAGCCCCGCGTCCTTGAGCGCCTGCTCCATCGGGGGGAGGGTGCGCTGGATGAGATCGTCCACCAGCTGCTCGAACTTCGCCCGGGAGAGCGTGTAATTGAGGTGCTTGGGCCCGCTCTGATCGGCGGTGATGAAGGGGAGGTTGATGTCCGTTGACTGCGTGGTGCTCAGCTCCATCTTCGCCTTCTCGCCCGCTTCCTTGAGGCGCTGGAGCGCCATCGGATCCTTGGAGAGGTCGATCGCCTGGTCGCGCTTGAACTCGGTGACGAGCCAGTCGATCACGCGCTGGTCGAAGTCGTCGCCGCCCAGGTGGGTGTCACCATTGGTGGACTTGACCTCGAACTGCCGCGAGCCTTCGACGTCGTAGAGCTCGAGGACCGAGATGTCATAGGTGCCGCCACCAAGATCGAATACGGCGACTTTTTCATCCTTCTTCTTGTCGAGGCCGTACGCGAGCGCCGCCGCCGTCGGCTCGTTGATGATGCGGAGCACGTCTAGGCCGGCGATCTTTCCCGCATCCTTCGTCGCCTGTCGCTGTGAGTCGTTGAAGTACGCAGGTACGGTGATGACCGCTTTCTCCACCTTGTAGCCCAGGTAGTCCTCGGCGGTCTGCTTCATCTTCTGGAGGATCATGGCCGAGATCTCGGGCGGCGAATAGCGCTTGCCCTGGACCTCGATCATTGCGACTTCATTCGAGCCGCCCGCGACCTTGTACGGGACGCGCTTCACCTCTTCGGTGACCTCCGACATCTTGCGTCCCATGAAGCGCTTGATCGAGAAGACGGTATTCTGCGGGTTCGTCACCGCCTGGCGCTTCGCGATCTGCCCGACGAGCCGCTCGCCGTCCTTGGTGAATCCGACGACCGATGGCGTCGTGCGTCCGCCCTCGGCGTTCGGGATGACGACCGGGTCGCCGCCTTCCATCACGGCCACCACCGAGTTCGTTGTTCCCAGATCGATCCCAATTACCTTATCAGCCATCTATCGCCTCTCTTGCGGGAGGAGCCGGTCCGGCTCCTGCATTTCCATTATTCGATTTGAGCGCGCGCGTTCGCGCTCTACCAAGGGAGAGGCAAGTGCAAGGCCGCGTTTTGCTGCCATATCAGCAGGCAAATGTTCCCACTGAGCGATAATCACCCTACTCTGCGGACCCCGCTCATGACGTATGCCATACTGGCTGGCATCCTGGCGTCGTGGTTTCTGCTCCAAGGCGGTGGGTTCGACCCCTACGCCATGGCGGTCAGCGTCTGCAACCTGGGAATGGTTCCGGGAGAGCTCACCCACATGGCTCCGCTCGGGACGGCGGTGCCGCTCGGCCGTGGGATGGCGTGCGTGGTCGACAACGAGCCGATAAATCTGCTCACGCCCTTCACGTCGATGTTTCTGCACGGAGGTTGGGGCCACCTGCTCGGGAACTGCATGTTCTTCTGGGTGTTTGGAAACAACGTCGAGGACAGCATGGGACGCATGCGGTTTCTCCTGTTTTATCTGATCTGCGGGTTGGCGGCTGCCGTCGCTCATATCATGGTGCAGCCCGCGTCGCCAATCCCCACAGTCGGGGCGTCGGGGGCGATATCCGGGGTTCTCGGCGCGTATCTCGTGCTCTACCCGAAGATCCGCATCAACATGCTGTTTATCTTCGTCATTTTCTGGAAGGTGATCGCCATCCCGGCGTGGCTGGTGCTAATCTTCTGGTTCCTCTGGCAGGTGCTGGCCGGCCTTCCCGAGTTGATGGCGGTGAGACCGGATGTCTCCAGCGGCGTCGCTGTCTGGGCTCACATTGGAGGGTTCGTGGCAGGGATGATCCTCGTCAAGCTCTTCGAGAACCGCACGCTCGTCGCCCGGCGCTCCATTCCTGTCTGAGGCAATGACGGATCATTCGCTGTTCATCAATCGCGAGCTGAGCTGGCTCGAGTTCAACGCCCGGGTCCTGCACGAGGCTACCGACGAGCGCAATCCGCTGCTGGAGCGGGTCAAGTTTCTTTCCATTTTCAGCACGAATCTCGACGAGTTCTACATGGTCCGGGTGGCCAACCTTCGCCGGCAGATCGCGACCGGCCTCTATCACCTGCCGCCGGACGGGATAACTCCCCCCGAGGAGCTGGCCGCCATCAATAAGCGGGTCTCCGAGCTGCTGGAGATGCAGCGGGACTGCCTTTACGGAATGTTGCTGCCGGCCATGGCGGAGCGCGGGATCAAGCTCCTGGGCATGGACGACCTGACGAGCGAGGAGTTGCAGACTCTGGACGCCTTCTTCGAGGCGCAGGTGTTCCCGGTTCTGACCCCGCTCGTGATCGATCCCGGTCACCCGTTTCCGTATATCTCGAATCTCTCGCTGTCGCTCGCCGTGCAGATTTTCGACCCCGTCAGCGGCACCGAGCGATTTGCGCGCGTAAAGGTTCCGAAGAGTCTCCCACGCTGGATTCCCGTCGGGCGCCGGCATCACTTCGTTCCGCTCGAGCAATTGATCGGGGCCAACCTGAGCGCCCTCTTTCCGGGAATGGAGATTCGCGGGTTCAAGTGCTTTCGCGTGACTAGGTACTCGGATCTCGAGGTCGATCATTCCGGAGACCAGGACGACCTACTCGCGATGATCGAGGAGCAGATATTCCAGCGGAGATTCGCCGAGATCGTTCGGATCGAAGTCGAGCCGGTGATTTCACCGACCTTGCGCCGGCTGCTCGTGGAGGAGCTGCGGGAGGATCAGCCGCCGGAAATGCCCTCGCTCGCCGAAAGCGAGTTGGTCGAGACCGGGCCCCTGCTCGATCTTGGTGACCTCATGGCGCTCGCTTCGCTCGACATCGCGGAGTTGCGCGATCCGCCACACGTGCCGGTGACACCGGTGGAGCTACGCGATCAGTCGCGCTCGATCTTCGACGTGATTCGCGAATGCGATGTGCTGGTGCACCATCCGTTCGACTCCTTCTCGAGTTCCGTGGAGCAGTTTCTCAAGGCGGCTACGCTCGACGAGAACGTGCTGGCGATCAAGATGACGCTCTATCGCACATCGGGAGACACGGCGATCGTGCGCGCCCTTACCGAAGCGGCCCAGCGCGGAAAGCAGGTGGCGGTACTGGTGGAGCTCCAGGCGCGCTTCGACGAGGCGAACAACATCACCTGGGCCCGCACGCTGGAAAGCTTCGGCGTGCACGTGGCCTACGGGCTGGCCGGATTGAAAACGCACACCAAGACCACGCTCGTGGTGCGGCGAGAGGCAGACGGGATTCGCCGCTACGCGCACATCGGGTCGGGGAACTACAACTCCAAGACAGCGCGCCTTTACACCGACATCGGACTGCTCACCTGCAGTCCGTCCCTGGGCGCGGATCTCACCGATCTGTTCAACGCCCTTACCGGGTTCTCCCGCCAGAAACTTTACCGGAAGCTGATCGTGGCCCCCGCGAACATGAGGCTCCGGTTCCTCGAGATGATCGAGCGCGAGGCGAACTTCGCCCGGTCCGGCAAGCCCGCGAGAATCATCGCGAAGATGAACGCGCTCGTCGATGAGGAGGTAATCCACGCTCTTTACGCCGCGTCGCAGGCAGGTGTCGAAATCGACCTCATCGTGCGGGGAATTTGCTGCCTGCGGCCGGGAGTGGGGGGAGTCAGCGACCGGATTCGCGTAATCAGCATCGTGGGCCGATTCCTCGAGCATTCCCGTATCTTCCATTTCGCCAACGACGGCGACCCGGAGTACTACTTCGGCTCGGCTGACTGGATGCCGCGGAATTTCGATAGGCGCGTCGAAGCTGTCGTCCCGATCGAGGGAGAGCGCCTGCAGGCGAGGATGCATTCCCTCCTCGAGGCCTGTCTGGCCGACGAATGCCAGACCTGGGACCTTGCGGCCGACGGCACATATACTCAGCGCAAACCTGAGCCGGGCAGCGTTGGGCTTCACGAGCTGCTGATGGGGGATTCGTGGGGAATGTCGCGGCCGGAACCGGCCAGCGCGGGGCTCACCGACAAATCAGAGTCGGTTCCAGAGCCTCAATCGGCGGCGTCGCCGGCGTCTTCGTAGGACAAAACGCCGCCGTCCGGGGCGACGATCTCGACCTCGGCGTCGGCGATCTCCGCGAGGAGATCTGACTTGCGGCTCGCGCCCCACAGATCGAGACGCATGCTCAAAGCCTTGGGATTCGGCACCGCGGTGATGCGCAGTGCGCGCTTCGTCCACCTGACCTTCACGTGTTCGACGGCTCCCGCGTGGCCGCGGTCGAATCCGTCGGCAACTCGCAGGATGGCCGAGAGGCGGCGGATCGTGGCCTGGAGCTTCGGGTCAAGGTCCTGGAAGTTGCTGTGCTTGGCCTTGGGCTTGGCACCCCGGTGGTAGCGCGCAATATTCGCCACCGCGATCTGCTCGCGGGGGTTCATCCCCATCAGCTGGGCGTGCTGGATGAGGTGGTATGAGTGCTTGTGGTGCTTATCGTAGTTGATGTGGTAGCCGATGTCATGCAGGAGCGCGGCGTCGGAGAGGATCTGTTTTTCGTCGGGCGCGCACCCGAGTCGCTCGCCGATCGCGTCGAACAGCTCGAGGGCGAGCCGCTGCACCCGGCTGGCGTGGGGCTCTTCGAAATGAGACCGCTCGGCCAGTTCCCTGACCGACCGCTCGCGGGCTTCGCCCGGATCGGCCGCCGCCGGAGTGACGCGTGCCGCCTCGAGCAGAATGCCCTCGCGAATGCCGTAAGCCGAGACGACGAGGCCGCTCACGTCGAGACGGGCGAGAACCTCGGCGGCGACGGTAAAGCCGGCGACGATGATGTCGGCCCGCGCAGGAGTCAATCCCGGCACTCCCTGCCGCTCGCTCGGCGACATGTTATGCAGCATGTCGACGATGTGCTCCAGCTCCACCCGGGGAACGACCGTGCCGTGCACGGTGCGCGCGCTTTCCATCCCCTGTCGGGCCAGGTGGATGCTGGCCAGGTTGGTGAAGGTCCCGCCTGACGCGATCACCTGCGCCGCGCGCCAGTGTTTGGCGGAGAGGTGCTGTTTGAGCTCGCGCCGGACGTGTTTGCGAAGCCGCCTCATTCCCAGCTGCGGAGTTTCGCCGGCGAGGAACTGCTCGGTCATCCGGATCGCGCCCATGGGCAGCGAGATGAGACGATCGACGAGACCGTCCGCGCTCAGAGCGACTTCGAGGGATCCGCCGCCGATGTCCATGACGACAGCTCTGCCCGCAGCCAGGTCGAAATGCGCCAAGGCACTCAGAAAGCTGAGCCTGGCCTCGTCGCTGCCTTCCAGCACCCTTACTCTGAGCCCGGTGTTCTCGCGCACGAGGGCGAGAAAGGCCGCGCCGTTAGTCGCCTCGCGCACAGCGCTCGTCGCCACCACCTCCGTGCGCTTGGCGCCCTGCTGTTTGGCGAGGGTGGCCATGCGGCTCAGAGTCGCAAGGGCGTTCTGCACGGCGATTTCGCTGAGCGCGCCCGTACGATCGAGGCCGGCGCCCAGCCGTGGCGAGGCGCGCATCTCGTCGACCACCCGGATGCTCCCGCCCGGCGAAACATCCGCAATCGTCTGACGAATCGAGTTCGATCCGATGTCGATGGCGGCGATCCGGATTTCCTGCCCCGGTTTCTCCCCGGCAGGGGTCGAGCTGAGCGAGAGGTGAAGCGGTGCCGAGGTCATGTCAGAAGGTGATGCAACGACCGCTCCATTACACCATCGTTACAGGCGGAAGCGACTCACGACTGCCCGTGGGTGTGGGGCACCCCTTCAACTTATCGAGGCCAGATTTCCCTCTTTGTAGTGGTGCTTGATCTGCTTTCCCTCGGCCAGATAGACCGCGTCCTCGCCGATGTTCGTCGCGAGGTCGGCGATCCGCTCGAGGTTGCGGCTCACCAATAGCCGCTGAAGCGATGGCGTGATTGTGGTAGGATCCGCCATCATGTGAGTGAGGAGAACGCGGAACACCGAGTCGTGCAAGGCATCGACGACGTCATCCTCCTTGCAGACCTGACGGCCGAGCGCGCCGTCGGCGCGAAGGAAGGCGTCGAGCGAATCGCCCAGCATTTTTCTGGCGCGCCGCGCCATGTCTTCGATTTCGGGCGTTGCCGCGAGCTTGAGGGTCTCTTCGGCCTCCGATCCCGCCGAGATCAGGCGCAGCGCCGACTCGGCGATGTTGACAGCGTGGTCTCCGACGCGCTCCAGGTCGTTCGACACCTTGATGGCGCCGATGATGAAGCGAAGGTCTCGCGCCATCGGCTGTTGCAGCGCCAGCAGCTCGACGCCGAGGCGCTCGACCTCGACCTCCAGGTCGTTGAGCTCT
>JANMTG010000272.1:0-2500 GCA_031390205.1 Gemmatimonadota bacterium | reverse complement strand
GTTACTCATGCATTAGGCGCGCCGCAGCGAAGACTCCGCGAGCTGGCGTATGGCGTGTAGGGCCGCAGCGCGTCTTCTCGCCGCGCGCTGGCTTTGCTCGATGGTGATGAGCTCGAACCGTACGGTGTCTTCCGGCTCCCGCTGGGCGAGAACGGGAAGATCTGCCTCCGACACGACAGCCATCTTTGGATAGCCACCGACGGTGGGGGCATCGGCCATGAGCGCGATCGGCTTGCCATCGCCGGGAACCTGTATTGCGCCCTGACAGCCCACCTCCGACGGAAGCGTCGGCGCGGAGTTCGCGAGCGCTGACCCCTCGAGTCTGTAACCGGTGCGATCCGAGGCGCTGGAGATCCTGAAGTCCTCGTCGAGCAAAGTTCGCCACGCAGCGTCATCAAAGAGTTCCGCTTGCGGCCCGCGGGTGAGGTGCACAACCGCCGCGGCATAAGCGGGCGTGAGCTCGCCGGGCACGTGAAACCCTTCGACCGGCGCGCGTCCGGTGGGTGCTCCCAAACGGAGCGTGTCGCCACTTCGCAGCAACCGGCCGTCGAGTCCGCCGAATCGCCCGGGTAGATAGGTCGAGCGACTGTGGAGCACGATCGGCACGTCAACGCCCCCGCGAAAAGCGATGTACAGGAATCGGCCCGAGTCGAACTGATTGACGGTCAGCTCGTCGCCTTCCCGCGCGTGAACGGTGGTGAACGGTGCCACGGGCTTGCCAGCGAGCGTCGCCTGGACGAATGCTCCCGCGAGTGCGACAGTGCATTCGGAATCGAATCGCAGAGAGCCTCCGCCGAGTCCCCACTCGAGCGCGGCCGCATTGAGAGCGTTACCGACAATCGCGTTCGCCGCCCCGAGCGCGAAGGTGTCCATGGCGCCGCCTCGTGGAACTCCTGCGGCGCGCGATCGTCTTCGCCCATCATCCTGAACGGTCAGATACGGTGGTGCCCGGCTGACGACGATCACGGTACGCGCTCGAACCGCACCGTGTCTCCGGGGCGCAGCAACGCCGGTTCCGCTCGCGCCGCGTCGAACATCACGGTGTCGGTGCTGCCGATGATGTGCCATCCGCCTGGTGTGTCGAGCGGATAGATCGCGGTCTGCAGGCCGGCGATGGCGATGCTCCCCGCCGCTACCCGTGGACGTGGTTGCTCGCGGCGGGGCAGTGCGAGCGACTCATCGAGCTCGCTGAGATAGGCGAAGCCCGGTACGAAGCCAAGGATGTCCACCCGATACACTCGAGAGCCGTGCCGTTCGACGATCTCTTCGACGGAGAGTCCCGTAGCCGCGGCGACGTCGGGGAGATCGACGCCGTCGTACCTCGCCCGGATCACGTGCTCGCGCGTCGGGGCGGCGACGGCTGTCGCATCGTCGGCATTCTCGCATCGGGCGAGGAGGTCGGCCGACAAGTCCGCGTACGATCGCTGGAGACAGTCGTAGAATACCGTCAGTGACAGATACGCCGGGACGATATCTTCGACGGCATCGATATTCTCGCTCGCGAGAAGTGCCGCGGCGGCGTGTATTCGCGCCAGCAGAGCGGGGCTCCGCTCCGCCCCGAATCTGATCGTGAGGGCCGAGTCGCCGAGTGGATGCGCGACGAGGGCGGGAGCTGTCACGACGCGAACGGTGCGATGCGCACTCCCACCGATTCGAGCCCCGACTTGAGAGCGCGGAGGATCTGCAATGCGTGCTGATTGTCGCCGTGCACGCACAAGGAGCGGGCGTCAAGGGGGAGCACGATTCCATCGAGAGTCATCACCGTCTTCCGTTGCACCAGCTCAATGGCTCTCGCCACGGCGACGGCAACGTCTTCGATCAGGGCGCCTGGCTGGTCGCGCGGAACGAGCAGCAGATCTGATGTGTAGGCCCGGTCCACGAACGCCTCGCTAACGAACGTAATTCCCGCTTCCGCCGCCGCCCGCTTCATCTCGCTGCCTGCGAGCCCCAGCAAAACCAGATCGCGGTCGGCCTCGCGAATAGCTTCGGCCACCGCGCGAGCGGCCTCGGGGTCGCGCGCGGCCCGATTGTAGAGGGCACCGTGCGGTTTGACGTGCGTGAGGCGCGTGCGTTCGGCGATGCAGATTTCCCTTAGCGCGGTGATCTGGGACGCAACGTGGCGGGTGATTTCCTTGGGATCGAGCTCCAGCTCGCGGCGGCCAAAGCCCGGAATGTCCGGATACGATGGGTGCGCTCCGATTGCCACTCCGCGGTCCCTGGCGGCGCGAACGGTCTCGCGCATCGATGTCGCATCACCCGCGTGGAAGCCGCACGCGATGTTGGCGGAGGAAACCAGGTCAAGGATGTCTGAGTCCTCGGCGAGGCGGGAGGTTCCGGCTCCTTCGCCCAAGTCGGAATTGATGTCGATCGTTACGGGCAGAGAGGCTACTTCTTCTTCTTTTTCTTGCTCACCCCGGCAATGGGCTTCGCCTCGACCACCGCCCAGTCTTCTTCCTCGTCCTCGAAGCCGCCCCGGCCGAGCTTGGGCAGGAGCTTTTCT
>JANMTG010000271.1:0-3986 GCA_031390205.1 Gemmatimonadota bacterium | reverse complement strand
GTCCGCGACGTAGCACCCATCACTCCCACCACGAACAGCACTTACGAGCTGGGGTACAAGGCCGACGTCGCGAGCCGGCTCCGGCTCTCGGTGGATTTGTGGCGAGAGCAGAGACGGAACTTCGTCGGCCCTCTGATCGTGGAGACGCCCAATGTCTTCCTCGATCGGGCGACACTGCAGGCATATCTCACCGCGCAGCTCACTCCGGTCGCCGGTGCCGCGACGGCGGCGGCTGTTGCGGCCAGGGTCGCTCCGGCGCTCGCCGGAATCTCGGGGAGCTCCACCGTCACCGGCGTTCCACTCGGCGTCGTGAACTTCGACCACCCGCAGTCGAGCGCGTCGGACGTCATCGTGACGTACCGCAACTTCGGGAAGCTCTCGGTGTGGGGAACCGACTTCGGCGCCGAGTGGCTTCTCGCCGACCGCTTTTCGCTCGTGGGAACGCTGTCTCACGTGAGCAAGGACTTTTTCCCGCGGTCGGAAATCGGCGGCGTCCAGGACATCTCCCTCAATGCTCCCCGCAGCAAGGGCAGCATCGCCGGGCGCTTTAGCGATGAGCCGAAGGGAATGAGCGCCGAGGTGCGCTTCAGGGCGGTCACGTCCTTTCCGGTTTACTCCTTCATTAACGGGAACATCAAGAGTTACCAGCTTTTTGACGCCGGATTCTCGTTCCGGCCGGCGGTGCTCAGAGGCGCGCTGTGGGCGATAAACGGCACCAATCTCTTTAACAACAAGCACACCGAGTTCGTCGGCGGGGGAGAGATTGGCAGGCTGGTGATGACGCGGCTGCAGATGACGTTCTAGGCACCGCTCTGGCGCAGCATACGGGGCGCGGACCACCCCGCGCCCCGTATGCAGTGGATGATTAGGCGACGAGCACCGCGCGATACCTCACCTGGTTCTTCCTTAAGCGGTCGATGGCCGTGTTGACGTCCGACATCGCATGCCGCTCGATCAAAGGGCGTACGCCTTTCTTCGCCGCAGTCTGGAGCATCGACTTGATGCCCTTAAGGCTGCCGGTGTTGCTACCCACTATCCTCTTGTGGCCTGCGAGCAGGGGAAATGCCTGGAACTGCACCGCGCTCGCCGGCACGCCGAGAATGCACAAAGTGCCGCGTGGACGCAGAAGTCCGAGCATAGCGTCCCATGGCAAATCCGTCGGGGTGGTGGTGAGGAGAAAATCCAGGCTTCCCGCGCGGGCCGCGATCGCATCGGGATCATTCAGCACCGCGAAATCCGACGCACCCATCTCGCGGCACTCCGCCTCTTTCGCGTGAGACGTAGAAAACGCCGTGACCTTGCAGCCGCGCGCGCGCGCGAACTGTACGCCCAGATGGCCGAGCCCTCCGATACTGACTATGCCAACCTTGGCGCCGTCCCGCACGTCATGGTCTTCGAGCGGAGTGAACGTCGTAGCCCCACCGCACATGAGCGGGCCGGCCTCGTCGGACTTCAATTCCTTGGGGATCTCGAACGCGAACCGGTGGTCGACACGCAGCTTGTCGGCGAACGCGCCTGGACGCCCCACGCACGTGGGCTGCCACGCAGCGCACGTATTTACATGTCCCTCCAGGCACGACTCGCACGCCATGCAGCTGCCGGCGAGCCAGCCTACACCGACGCGATCCCCGCGCTTGAGCGATTTCACGGCGGATCCGAGTGCCGCTACTTCCCCCACTGCCTCGTGCCCGGGCGTCAACGGGTATGAGCTGAATCCCCAATCGTTGTCGACGAGGTGAACGTCGCTGTGGCAAATGCCACAGTGGCTGACGTTGATCTCGACTTCGTTCGCGCCGAGCGCACCGAACTCGAAAGTGTGGGGTTCCAGGCGCTTGCCCTGGGCGTGGGCGGCGTAGGCATTGACGGGCACGTTTGCCTCGAGAAGGAGAATTGCCAATATGTTCTTCTCCGACGCGGCCCGCCAGATAACACTTTCTCCACGGACGGGGTGGGATTCGAACCCACGGTACGCTTTCACGCACACACACTTTCCAGGCTCGAAAGTAAGGCCAAGCAGCGAGATCCCTAGAGAGGGGCAAGTGTAACCGAAGTCGGCCAACGGCGGCAGAACGCTCCTGCTCCCGAAGCAGCAACGCCCGCGAGCGCGAGCTGCGGTGACGACGGCCGCGGCTCTTGCGCTTTACAGTGGGCCATGGTGCGATCCATGCATCGCCTTCACGCTGATCATCCCCCATCAGGAGCCGGAATGACAGGGAGCTCGCGAATCGAGCCGGCCGAAGTGAAACGCCGGGTGGACGCCGGAGAGAAGATCGTCTTCGTGGATTCGGGGAATCCAACCGAGTGGGGCGCGGCGACCGACAAGGTACTGGGCGCAATCCGCGTGGGCGTCGGCGAGGTCGAGCAGAAGATCAAAATGAATCGACGCATTGCGAATCCATGATACCACCAGGAGAACTCATGAACACCGCTCTGAAACTCGCCATCGCCGTCTGCGTTGCAGCCACACTCGCCGGCTGCGCCAAGACCGACGACTCCGCCAGCGATACAACGGCCGCTGATACCGCTTCGGGCGCGATAGAAACTACGGCATCACCATCCACCTCAGCGCCGGATGTGGGAACCACGGCGGGAACCGCGACGGGCGAGCCGGATCTGGTTCACATCCCGCTCCGTGAATGGAGCGTCCGCGTGAGCAAATCTCCCATTCGCGCGGGACGTACCACGTTCCACGCGATGAACGAGGGCACGTACCAGCACGCGGTCGAGATCGAGGGGAACGGCCAGGAGTGGAAGACTGATCCTATCAGGCCCGGCGGGACGGCGACCCTCACCGCCAACTTGACGCCGGGCACCTACAAGGTCTACTGCCCCATCGTCGACACGCACGGCAATCATCAGGGGCGCGGAATGAGCACCACTCTGGTCGTGCAGTAAACTTCGCCGATCGCGGACTCGCGGAAGTTATCCGTGCCCGCGGTGGGTCCACCGAGCGTCAAGCCGGTGATGACTTCGGTCACCGCGGTCGTGCGTCCAATCGGCTACTCTATACTATATTCAAACAAGAAATAGCCATTATCCCGGCACGCGCGATCATAGACCGCCTTCACGGCCGACGACGTGCGCCACACTGACGAGGAATGTTCATGAGCGATCCCAGTGAAGCGACTCAGGCCAACCCACATCCGGTGAGTGGGCACCGGACCCCACGCGAGATTGCCAAAGACGAAGCGGGCGCAATCGGGCAGCCGGATGAAGACGTCATTGCCAAAGATGTTTCCGGTGAGAACTCGCCAAGACAGCCGGCCGCAAGGCATGCACCACGTGCTCCGACCTCGAAGCGACCGGGCAAGCGCGGATAACGATCAATCCGCGGTTGTGCACTGATCCACGCTCGACGCAATTACTGTTAGGCGATCACCGGACGCGGCGTTCGGAGAGGGCGTTCATCCCTGAGGCTCGACACGCCTCGGCAAAGAGAGCGTAACAGCCCGACATGGAAGTGCAGCGAAGTGCATACGGGATCACATCTTCTCATCGGACAAGATGTCCGCATTTCACTATGACGGACTGCGGCGGCACTGGTCAACGGCCCTGCGGGAAACCGGACTGATGACGGCACAGCGGGCCTAATCCGTCTTGGCCTTCGGAGCTCTCAGCGCCGACTTCACTTCCACGGCGATGACGTGGGCTTCGCCAGAGAGCAACTCCCAGGAGTGCTCCGCGTTCTCCAGCCACATCACCTGTCCGGGGTACGTATCGAGAATGGCGTTCTTGCCGTCCGGGAGCGTCAGGCTCAGGCGTGCCGTGCCCAGGCTGACGAAAACGAACGGGGAGTGGGAATGCATCGGACTCTTCCTGCCCTTGGCCGCACGCCCGTCAAAAATGCGGACGTGATCGTTCTCCAGGAGGACATGGTGCACATCGGGGTCTACCGTCACCGGGTCATTGGCTTTCCGGATGACAGCGGGGAGTGGACCGGTGGCCGGCTTCAGAGCCGATTTCACTTCCACCGCAATGACGCGCAC
>JANMTG010000243.1:0-6032 GCA_031390205.1 Gemmatimonadota bacterium | reverse complement strand
GAAACGGATCGCCTCCGAGCCGCGTGAGCGGTTCGGCAAGCTCCGCGATGTACCGACGTACCGGAAGCTCGATGCGGCGGGCACCTTCGATCGCCCGCAGATGCCGGCGGCGGAGCTCGTGGTCGATACCACCGATCAAAGTCCCCTCGTATCGGCGCGAGTCATCGCCAAACATTTGCACCCGCCGGCCGCACAGTGAGAAGAGCGCACCGGGGGGCGGTGTACTCGTAACAACTGCTCGCCAATCCCGACTCTACACGTTACGTTGGTGCGACTCTCAAAGAGTCAGCTGCCCCACTCATTCTGGAGATTCCTCTATGAAGCGGCGCGTTGTCTCGTTTTTATCGCGACGGCTCTCCCTCCTCGTCGCAGTCCTGTCCCTCGCATTTGGTCCGTCGGTACTCCCCGCGCAGGTGCAGGCCACCACCGGCATCATCCGCGGCTCGACCACGGACGCGAGCGGTAATCCGGTCTCGGCCACTGTCACCATCCGGAATACCGAGACCAACCTCAGCCGCTCGATCAAATCGACCGACTTGGGCGTCTTCGTCGCCACTCTGGTGCCGCTGGGGAATTACAACGTCTCGGCGCGAGCCGTTGGCTACGACCCTGCGCTCAAATCAGACGTCCGGGTAAACCTCGGGCAGACGGTCGAGGTTCCATTCCTCCTCGCACGCACCGCCACCACCCTCGCCGGCGTCACCGTCCTGGCGCAAACCCTGATCGATCAAACCAAAACCGCCGCGGCGACGCAGCTTCCCGAGGCAGTCGTCAGCGGACTGCCCAACAACGGACGCAACTATCTGAACCTCACCACCCTCACGCCCAATGTCGCCGTCACCCAGGGTCCGGACGGTGATGTCCTGAGCGTCGGCGGACAACGCGGCATCCACAACAACGTCTCCGTCGATGGCGCGGACTTCAACAATCCCTTCTTCGGCGAGCAGCGCGGCGGACAGCGCCCGGCATTCACCTTCAATCTCGATGCCGTGAGAGAGATGGTCGTCACCTCACAGGGCGCCAACGCGGAGTTCGGGAGATCGAGCGGCGGGTTCGTCAACGTCATCACCAAGAGCGGCACCAACGACCTGCACGGCACCCTCCACTACTTCGGCAAGGATGGCGCGCTCTCATCCGATGCATCGCACGCGGGTCTCACGCTCGATCCCGATTTCCGCCAGCACCAGTTCGGCTTCACCCTCGGCGGACCGATCGTCAGTGACAAGTTCTTCTACTTCGTCGCCTACGATCAGCAGGCGTACACCGAGACCAAGCAGACGAACCGTCCCGCCAGCGCCGAGTTCACCGCCCTCAAGACCTTTCTCGGCACGGCGTTCGGCGGCGCGCTGGCCCAGGATTTCGGCCCCATCGAGCGCACCAACGACGCGCAGGTCGCGCTGCTGAAGCTCGATTGGCTCATCAGCGAGAAGCACAACGCGTCGCTCAAGTACAACTACACCAACTCCCGCCAGGAGAACGGCACCTTTGATGTCGATACGTGGGCACGGAGCTCCAACGCGATCGAGAAGGGCTTCTCGAATGCGATCAACGGCAGCCTGGTGTCTCACCTGACAAACGCCATCGACAACGAGTTCCGATTCCAGCTCGCGCGCGAGGACAGGCCGCGACCCTACTCGGGGCCGCAGATCCCCGGGCAGAACCGGCCGTTCTCCGACACGGGGATGGACTTCGCCAACGGTTTCCGCTTCGGTCTCCCCTTCTTCATTCCCATCAAGGCGCACGACACACGCATCCAGGCGCTGGACAACATCTCCTGGATACGCGGGAATCACCTCTTCAAGACCGGGTTCGAGTGGAACCGCACCGAGGCGAAGCAGACGTTCATCGGCTTCGCCAACGGCCGGTTCATCTTCAACTCGGTGACTGGTTTCATCAACTACGTGAACAACGGCAACGGCTACGTCGAGTGCAGCAACGCGGCTGGGGTGCTCATCATCACCACTACTACGGGCACGTGTCCCGTTGGAACTTCCATCTCGGGTCCCGTTCTGCTCTACCTGCAGCAAGCGGGCGTCGGCGGGCGCTCGGTCGAGGATGCCGGAACGCAGGCAATTCCGCAGCACGACCTCGCCTTCTACGTCCAGGATAACTGGCAGGCAACGCCGAACCTCACCGTGAATTATGGCGTGAGATGGGAAGGGCAGATCCAGCCGGATCCGATCACGCCGCCCGAGCAGGTGTTCTTCGCCGGATTCATCGGCCAGACGGTGACCAACTCCACCGGCAGCTACACATTCCCATCCGATGGGAAGATTCCATCCGATCTCAAGATGTTCCAGCCGCGGCTTGGCATCGCCTGGGATGTAAAGGGTGACGGCAGGGACGTCCTGCGCGCTAGCGCCGGACTCTACTACGCGCGCATTCCGGGACTCAACCTCGCCAGCACGCGGAGCACCAACGGGTCGATCGGTCAGACGATTTTCCGGAACAGCGCGCTCACCGGAATCCTCGGGGCCCCGCCCAACTACAACTCGCTCCTGCTCGCGCCCGCCGGCGCTCCGTTCCGTCCCGACATCTTTATCTTCGACAAGGATTTCCAGAATCCGCGCACCATGAGCGCTTCGGTCGGATACGAGAAGGAGATTCTGGATCGGATTGCCGCGTCGGTGAGCTACACCTACGCGTCGACGGATTTCCTCACGCGCTTCGTCAACCGGAACGATGCCGTGTTCGGCTCGCCGTGGCAGAGCGGACTCGACGGCACGATCAACGGGGTCAGCACGCTCACGACCGTGGAAAGCTCCGCCAAGTCGCGTTATAACGGCGTTACGTTCGCCTTGGCGCGCACGGCCGATCCTGATTTCCAGTTCCAGGCCAACTATACGCTCGCAGTCGACAAGGCGGACGACGACAACGAGCGCGATCCGTTCAGCTTCCGTTACGTGAGACCCGATCGTCTGGACCGCGAGTACAACTACAGCGATCGCGACCAGAGGCACCGCTTCAATCTCTGGACGCTGTACAAATTCCCATGGGACATCTACGCCAACAATCGCTTCAGCGCCTACTCGGCCCAGCCGACGTCGGAGAAGTGCGGCGCCAACAACCAGGGCACCGGGGAGAGAGCGGGCGCTCCCACCGACCGGATCTGTCCGAATGGAACCATCCTGTTACGGAACACGATTCGCCGGGATAATTCGTTCATGAGCTGGGATCTGCGGCTCTCGCGTCCGTTCGCCATCGGTGGCAGGGGGCAGATCGAGGCGATTCTCGAGGTGTTCAACGTTCTCAATCGCGACAACTTCCGCGATCCGTCTTCGGCGTCGCTGCTGTTCAACTTCGACGGCACGATTCGGAGCGGGCTTGGAGATCCCCGGCAGGTACAGTTGGGGGTGCGGTACGGGTTCTAGTCTTTGCGGCGTATAGACTTTAGCGCGGTAATGAAAAGGGACGAGCTATGCTCGTCCCTTTTCATTCGGAATACTGAAGCAGGGAGCTGGGAGCTTGGGCAGCTGATGGCTCTGGAAGAGCCGGCGCCTGGTAATCCGCTATCAGGGCTGCTACTGCAGAAAGTTGTAAAGCCCCCACAGCCCAATTACAGCCCCTCCCACCATGAAGATCGCCCCCGCGTCGCCACCGATGATCGCGCCCGCCACCATCGTCGCGCCGCCGACAACCATCAGGACGACATCCCGGTTCACCCCGGATCGCGTGGATGTTCTCCTCTGGGTGGAAGCAGCGGCATCGCTCGAAACCGCGGGACGAATTCCCACTGCCGCCGATTCGATCGTTGGTCCGGCCGTCGCCTGCACACGGGTTGCCGATCCTGAATGAAATGACGAAACGGGTGTCGATCCGCTGAACGCAGCCTGGGCTTGAGCCCGGCCGGGAAGGATCGCCAGTACAATGAGGCTTGAAATCAGGACGCGCATGTAGTGTCTCCGATGGTGATTAGTGACCCGCGAAGAAAACTTCGTGCTTTCGATACGCTTCCGCTAGCTCCCGCTCCTCGAGCTTCCCTTCTCCCACAGTCTGGCCAGTCGCCTGAGCAGCTCCCCGCGCCCGACCGACTTTGAGTTGAAGCCTCCCTACCGCCACCGGATAAGCTGTTCAGCTATGAGCTGCCAAAGCTTACAGCTCCCTGCTTCAGTTTTCCGGGACCCCGAACTGCGCAATGCAGTACTGCGGTCTACGGAGTAGGCCCGGTCGCGTACGGATCCACCGACCCTCGCGCGACGATATCGTCGCTCGCCGCATCCAAACTCTCATCGCGACGTCGATTGGGCCCGAGTGAGTAAACCTGTACGATGGCCATCCCGTCGGGCGACTCATCGACGCTCACCCAGTACGACGAGCCCCACGGGTCTACCGCATACCGGCGTCTCGATGACGGGATGGAGCCGGCGCAATGAGTAGAGCCGAATCCTGACAGGCGACCCGCATCGATCTCGCCCTCGGCTATCCCCGACCACACCCGCTTCTCGAGAGACGGCGCGGCCAGCAGGTCGATGTTGCCCGCGCCGGCCGTGATATCGCTGAGAAGGCTGGAGACTTCCGCTCTCGCGCACTCGATTGCCGGGGCTCCGCCACTGCGGCGCGCGCTCACGAAAGTCAGCAGCAGCGATGCGGCCGCACCCACGACCAGAGATACGACGAAAGCTGCGGTGTTCGTGGTCGCGCCGAGGAACAGCACGCTCGCCACCAGCTCCATCCATTCGCCGGAGTAGGAAAGCGGATACCAGACGAGTATCGCTATCGTCATCGCGAACCAGGGCGCGAGTGAATCGGGCGGCGGCGTCGCCCCGACTCTTTCCATCGCCTTCCGCGTCCCCGCAAACCGGTGCGCCAGAGGGAGCAGCAGACCGTAACCCACGAGGACGGCGATGAGGCTCCATTTGGGCCGGCCGAAGACACCCGCAAAATTGTGCAGCGTCGCTTCCTGCTGGATGTTATGAGAGAGAAACCAGTCCGGCGGGGTGTAGCCGATGAGCCGCTGCCCCCAGCTGAATTCTTCGCCGGCGACGAAGAAACAGAAGAGCGCCACCAATCCGTCGAACGATCGCCGCTCCTTCACCGCCCGGCGAATCCGCACAACTCCGCCAATGGCGAAGAGCGCTGCCGTCAACCATTCCAGGAAATGGTCCTCCTGCATGTACAGCTCGTAGAGATCGCGCGACTGATACGCGAGCGCGAGCACAACGACCATCATCGCTGTGGCGATAGCCTGCGTCGGAAGCTTCGTCGATTCGCGCATTTCGTTGGGTTGACCCACCTATGAAGCAGAACGGGTGCCGCTTGCGCGACACCCGTTCCTGTTTTCCGAGCCTTCGGGTTACCGGCTGGCCACTCGAACGAGCCTGCCGTTCTGATAGTACTGGACGCGATCGGCGCGACCGTCCCGATTGTTGTCGAGCCAGACCTGCGCTACACGGCCCGCCCCGTCGAAGAACGTCGCTCTCTCAGGCACACGGTTCCGATCCTGGTCGAGCAGGCGGACGTTCCGAATGCCGGGGGGCAGCCACTGGTCCGCGGGTGAACGCTGTCCGCGTGAAATCATGATCGCCGAGATCATGTCGGGCAATGCGCGTCCGCCGCGAGTAGTGCCGAAGTCGCAGCGTCCGTCGCGGTCGTTATCGATGCACCCGTCGCGACGCCCACCATTCCGGCGACCATCGCTTCGGCGACTATCACTTCGGCGACCACTGCCGAAGTCGCAGCGCCCATCGCCATTGATGTCGATGCAGTTGTCACCCCGTCGGTTGCGTCTGTCCCAATCGCTATCGGAGTCCCGATCGGAATCGCGATCGGAGTCGGAGTCGCTGCCCCGGTTGCGACGCCCGCGCTGGCCGCGCTGACGATCTCTGTCCTTGTCGCTGTCCCCATCTACGACCGAAACCGGCGCGACGCTCAGTGCCAGGTCGGTCGCAACCGCCGAATTGGGCGAGCCAAGAACGAATGCTGAAGCAATCAAAGCTGTCAAAACCACGGAAGCCTCCCTGTAAGGCTTTCCTATATGGCACGGGGCGTTCCCCGCTCGCCTTAAAGCGGTCTGGCGCCTCTAAGTTCTTTTG
>JANMTG010000229.1:0-2965 GCA_031390205.1 Gemmatimonadota bacterium | reverse complement strand
TCAACCGCCAGGCGCTCGACGCGAGACCTGACGTCCTGGCACGACTGGGCGAAAGCGCGGGCGCGGCGCTCAAGGTCGGTGACGCGAAGCCTGCCCCGGCCGCGGGGCGCGGAAAGCGATCCGCCGTCAGGGAAGCCACGGTGGGAACGGGCTGGAGCTGCTTCGTAAGACTGATCGGCTCGGGCGCCGACCTGATGGTGATTCATTTCCGGGAATCGCTCGACGCGATCGGCGTGGCGCAGGATGCACTCTCCCGTGAAGAGATCATGGGTGTGCTGCAGCCGACCTACAATTTTCTGAGCGTCACGGAAGCGGGTCTCTATCATGTCACCGCGGAGCTCGCCCGCGCTGCCGAAGCCCGTGGCGGAAAAGTCGGCGACGAGGAGTATGCGCGCTCGCTCACCGAGCGGTCGTCCTCCGAGCGGAGCAGCGATCATGTTCTGAAAAGGCTCTACCCCGAGCTGCCGCGGGAGATGCCGTACGTATGCTTTTATCCCATGTCCAAGCGGCGTGATGCCGACCAGAACTGGTACGCGCTGACTCTCGACGAGCGGAGCCGGCTGATGCACTCTCATGGATTGACCGGCCGCCGCTACGCTGGGCGAGTACAGCAGGTGATCACAGGCGCGATCGGACTGGATGCGTGGGAATGGGGTGTGACGCTCTTCGCCGCTGATCCGCTGGAGTTCAAGAAGCTCGTCACCGACATGCGCTTCGACGAGGTGAGCGCGAAGTACGCCGAGTTCGGTGAATTTCACGTGGGAAAGCTGGTCGAGCCAAGTGCCTGGCATGGCGCGCCGGAGCAGCAGCACGCTGCTGGAAGGATCGGGTCGCTGAAGTAGCAAGCAAGCGAGAATTGCCCGGGCCCTCCGGTTGTTGGACCTGACGCGGGGGATTATTATCCTGACTCTGTCCGGCTTCGAGCAATCGGAGCTTTCGGACGGGACGTGGCGCAGCCCGGTAGCGCACCTGAATGGGGTTCAGGGGGTCGCGGGTTCAAATCCCGCCGTCCCGATTCTTAGAGCACAAAGCCCGGCATCACGCCGCGATAGCTACAGGGGCTGGTTGCACATCAGGAGCACCACCCTGACCTCGTCTTGTCCCGTCGCGCCAACTACCTTGCTTGAAAAGTAGAACGGCTCGCCCGGCATCCTGGCTTCTGCAAAGACCAGCACTGAGTCTATTTGCGGTACCATAATCTCAAAATCGCCGTTGCCGTTGCTGGTTGCGCCTCCCAGCTTCGGGGCGCGTCTCACCCGCGACATGAGTCGATCGTACTCCACAGCGGCGGCGCGCATCGCGTCTGGGTCACCGCTCTCCCAGTCGAGGGTGTCGAGCACAAAGAGAGACTTGCGAATCGCTGGAACTTTTTTCGCATTGAACGCAGAGACGTGAACGCCGGGCACACCGGACGTTGTCTCTCTTGAATCCGCGCAAGGCACTGCGCTGCCGTCGAGCAGCGTCTTCGCTGGAAACGGGTGGAATAGGGACAACAGGCCGAGCAACGCTGCTCCTCGAAAGAACACTCCGGACTCCGGGTGAAGGGTCGTTCTCAAGACGCGCGAACCGCGTTTTCGGAACCGAACGGGGGGGTAGGCCCCCTGGTGCCGTCAGTGGCGACGGTGGTCTGTTAACCGGCTAGTCTTGGAGAAGGCTGTGAGCGCTCGATGTCCGGGGCGCCCCGAGCGCACGGCTCTGGCGCGAAGGGGAGGCCCCGCGCCTCTTCCGCTGATTATGGAACGGACCCGGCATTTCGGCGTATGATGTGTAGCAAGTTCGCGCGACATTTCGCGCTATTTTGAAGCCTCTGAAGCCAAGGTCCACTACTATAATGATCAACCCGTCGCTGGTCCTGCTCGCGGGTGTTTTTGCGTCCGCGATCGTTGCCGCCCCCGCCCCCGCTGCCGCGCAGGCTACTGCCGCCGCGGTGAGCGCGCCCGCTAAGAAATTCGTCAAGCCGAGCGATGCGGAGCTGAAAAAGAAGCTGACGGCGATCCAGTACGCTGTCACGCAGCACGACGCGACCGAGAGGCCTTATAACAACGCGTACTGGGAGAATCACGAGGCGGGCATCTACGTGGACGTCGTTTCCGGCGAGCCGCTCTTCAGCTCGCTCGACAAATACGACTCGGCGACGGGCTGGCCCAGCTTCACCCGGCCGCTCGAGGCGTCGAACATCCGAAGGAAGACGGATCGCCTTCTGGGCTTCGCGCGGACGGAAGTTCGCTCCGCTCAGGCTAACTCACACTTGGGGCATGTGTTCGACGATGGTCCGCGACCGACGGGGCTGCGCTACTGCATGAACTCCGCGGCGATGCGCTTCATACCGGTCGCGCGGCTTGAGGCCGAAGGCTACGCGCAGTACCTCCCGCTGTTCCGGACCGGCAAGCGGTAGCGCCCCGAAAACCGTTCGGACCTGTCTGATCACCACCAGCGGCCCGTCGATCTGGGAAATCAGCTGTCCCTGAAGGGCGCGGCTACTTCTTTCTGAGCTTGTCCACTGCGTTGTCCAGGAGCGCCTGGAGCCGCTCGTACTCTTCGTTGATCCGGCGCGCGGCGGTTGGAAGCTCCTTCTGCCCTTTTTCCGCCAGCTCCGCGAGTCGCTTGCCCGCGTTGGACAGCTCCTCCCGGAGCTTCTCCAGGGTCTGCTTGATATTGTCGTCCATTTATGCTCCCGTGTGAGTGACGCGAAGACTACTTCTTCTCCGGCTTGACCAGTAAACGCTGCCCGATCTTGATCCTGTCTCCTTCGAGCTTGTTCCACTCTCGAAGCTGTTCGGCGGTCGCGTCGAACCTCGTGGC
Source organism: Gemmatimonadota bacterium (assembly GCA_031390205.1). Lineage (GTDB taxonomy): Bacteria > Gemmatimonadota > Gemmatimonadetes > Gemmatimonadales > Gemmatimonadaceae > UBA4720. Next base: position 163 of record JANMTG010000229.1, on the reverse strand, counting down.
AACAAGCGAAAGGGCGTCGCCGCGTTTCACCGTATAGAACAAGGGCTGGCGAATGAGCGCCGCGACCGCCCCTCGGAGCCGGCGTTCGCGCGCGGCCTCGCGGAGCTGTGCCGAGAGGATCGAATTGACGCGCTCCACGAGCGAATCGAGTGCTGGCCCCTGG
>JANMTG010000187.1:0-12861 GCA_031390205.1 Gemmatimonadota bacterium | reverse complement strand
CGCGCTTATTCGCAGGCGGCGTATGTCGCCGACGCTCTCGGCGATCGGAAGGGTGTGCTGACGGTGCAGGTCGGTATCGCCAACACCTACATGGCGAAGGGAAACCTGCCGCAGGCCCAGACTATTTTCGACGACGTGTTGATGCAGGCGCGGGACCAGCAGTTGCCCGAGGTCGAGGCGGTGGCGCTGCATAGCCGAGCAGTACTCGCACAGCACAGAGGAGAGAAGACAGAAGCTGTCAAACTCGCATACCAAGCGCTTGGACTCACCACCCGGCCGGCTGCGAGGGATGCGGTCCTTGAGGATCTCGCGGTCGCGTTTTCCGAGACGGGGTTGCGCGATGCGGCAAGAGATTCCCACTTGATTCTTGCGGCCACGAGCCAAGCCAAGTGGGTGCGTTGGCAGGCAACCATCAACTTGATGGAGCTCGCCGGCCAGGACGGGCGAGAAGAAGCGTTTGACTGCTACGCGGACGAACTCAGAAGGGCTCCAATGGGAGCTTGGCTTAAATCACATTTCCTTCTCTTTTTCGGCGAAGGGCTAGAAAGGTTCGGCCGGTATGAAGCGGCGCGCGAGGCGCTATCGGAAGCGCTGGACTATGCCAACGCAAACCAGCTTCACACCGTTTCGTTCAAGGCTGAATCGGCGCTTGTTGCGCTGAAATCCTCAAGTCGTCGACCGACCACCGCGCCGGTTTTCACCGAGGTCCCCGAGGAAGTCCTTGCGGCAGCTCATGCCATTTCCGAGCTCCGCAAGGTTGCATTGACCCCGGCTTAGCCGGGGCGAGATGGCTCGACTGCTAGCAGACCCCAGAGCCGGTGCTGACTGGGCAGGCTACGGTCTTGGGCCCGGTAGCATCGGCGCAAGCGGCGAGAACGACGGACACGATCAAGGCGGCGGCGACAAGCAGGTTGCGGCGGATCATGGGAGTGCTCCTAGAGGAAAGAAAGGAAGGGTCTGACCGGGAACAGGTTCCAACGTATGCGTCCGAACTAACGGCGAAAATGTCGTTTTCTTATCACGAACTGCCTGTTTCTTATCAAAACCGGCATTTTCTTATCGTTTTCCCCCTCGCGCCGCGGAGAAGTAAGCCCCAGTTTCCAAGGGTGATGAGCGTGACCGCCCCTTGAGCGTTGCCGCCTTCCTGCCCTCCCGGCTGCTCATGCACGTGAAGCACGTGTTCGCCGACGAGGCGGAGCTCCTCGTCGCCTCATCCTGGGACGAGCTCAACACCCTCATCCGCCGGAAGCCCGTCGACACCGTGATTCTCGATCCAGCGGCCGACGGCCTCATGAACGTGGGCGCGGTCGCGGGCATTCTGACACGCTATCCGTCGCTCCCGTTGATCGCTTACGTGACTTTGGGAGCCCCCGCATTCAACGCAGTTGCCCAGCTATCGCGTCTGGGCATCGAGGATGTCGTGCTCCACCGCTTCGACGACGCGCCGGAGAGGTTTCGGGAGCGCGTGGAGCGGGTGCGGTTCAACCCCCTGACCCGACACGTCATCGAGGAACTCGCGCCCTCCCTTGGACAGCTCCCGTTGCACCTCGCGAGCACGGTAGAAAACATGTTCGAGCAGCCGCACCGCTATTCCACCGCGCTTGACCTGTCCATGGGATCGGGCGTTCCTATCGTTCGCCTCTACCGCAATCTCCACGCGGCAAACCTCGGCTCACCGAAGCGGCTGCTCATGGCGGCGAAGGTGCTGCGAGGCTACAGCTATCTTCGTGACCCGGGATACACGGTACTCGACGTATCCGTAAAGCTGGGATACCGAAGCCCGAGGATCTTCTCCCAACATGCGTTCGACGTGTTCGGACTGACTGCCTCGAGAATGCGCACGCACCTGGCAGAAGAGGATGCGATGAGAAACGTCCTCGAATGGCTGAGATCCAGCTCACTCGACGGGGCGGTGTCGTGATGCCGGAGCTATCTCCGGGGGGTGCGGCGGTTGGGGAACGATGCTCCCGAGGGAGCGAAAATCAGAGTCCCGCTACTCCCACTGGCGGATGCCCGTCATGTCGTCCAGCAAGGGGACGCCTCCATGATGACGGGGCAAAGCGTCCGGATCGCACTTTTCGGGCGCGACCCGGATAAAGTCACTCCAGACATCTCCCGCACGGACCTGGAGAACGGCCTCAGATTCGTCCTCGATGAAAGAATCGGCCACCGTAAGGTGAGTCCTCTCCAATTCCATTGGATCAGTACGCTTTTTCATCGGGATGGTGGCGGTGCGCTGTCAGGCATATCGAGGTGGTCGAAGGGAATCTTCGCGGCCGCGACCAGAGCATTGGCGATTATGCGGCTGTCTCCGGAAACCCGGCGCACTGCGACCAGTCGGTCGGCAAACCACTTTCCGCGCCCGGTATCCAGGCGGTCGTAACGAACCCCTCCACCGCTCGATGAGGAGTGGAGAATGCGGCCGTCTCCGGCATAGACCGCGACGTGGTTGATCGTCCCGTTCTGGGCGAAAAGCATGAGGTCACCGATCGCGAGCGATCGCATTGTAGGCGAGACCCCTGTTCCGGCCCCAGCCATCTGCCGGGACGTGCGCGGGAGGTCGACGCCCTGTGAGCCGTAAATGTACTGCACGAACCCGGAGCAGTCGAATCCGGACCACGGCGACGTGCCGCCCCACTTGTAAGGCACGCCAATGTATCGCTCACCTTCCGGAACAACCCGCCGGGCTGCACCCGCGCCGGCGGAGTTACTAACTGGCCAGGACGCCGGCCGCGTGCGAGGACTCGGACGCGGGGCGCGAGGCGGCGGGGATCGGTCAACTCGGCCCCGTGAAAAAGTGGGCGATCTCCGACCAGGACCGCCGAAGTGAAATCCGAGCCCGATCCGGTACTCGAGACCTCGTACAAGCTGGGAATCCGCAAATGTCGCGGGAGCCGCCAGATGGCGCGACCTCGCCTCCCCGTTCACCGACAGTATCCGGCCTAGCGACAGCTGGACGCCACCGCCGTAGCTCCAGGTGCGAATGGCATCAGTAAACCTGGTAGGAAAGGCGCTGCTCATCATGCCGGCGCCGGCGAAGGTGTACGGCATGAAACCCGCCCCCAACCCCGCGTTCAGGGGGCCGAGCATGAGGTCGGCGTCCGTAGCCCAAACCAGGTCGGATGGTTCGGCCGTGGCGGTGCCCTGAGGGCCCACGGACGAGATCCCCAGGCCACCGCTGCCCCTGAGCCCCAGGAAGGGCGTTCCCACGCTCAGAGAGAGTCCGCCCATAGTCCGGGTCACCGGCTCCGATGATTCGAGGGTTCCAAAAAACTCGACGCCCCCCGCGACCTGGGCCACCAGGGTGGCGGGTATGGCCAATTGGCTGAGGACTACGGACAGCCTCGCTAAACGCCGCACAGTCATATGCGACTCCAGATTAAGTTGGGACCTAGAGTGGCATTAGCGGTTCCAACACGTGCCAAATTGATAAAGCCTTGCCGGGCAAAGGGTTGACCCGGACGAGCTCAGCTGTAAACGTCCGATTGTCACCTGGCTCGGACAGACCCGGAGGTCAGAGTCGACATCAACGTCGCCCACCTCCCGTCGCCATCCTAGGATTACCCGACGACCGAGTAGCGGACCGCCTCATTTCTCGCGGGCGATGAAATCCTCGCGCTTGGGCGGCCTGAAAATGAGATCAACCGCCAGCCAAGTGGTTTTCGCGAACGGGTAGCAGAGAACCGCGCCCAGAATGGAAAGCACGACGCCACCATACTGCAGGGCTTCCCACGGCGGATTTGGGCGAGTCATCAACACGACGATGAGGAATCCGACCGCGAGGAGAATCTCTACCGCGATCAGGTTCAGGGTGTAGGCACCGATGAAGTAGTCCGATTCGCCGCGTTCCAGCAGGAGCCCGCAGGTGGGACAGCGCGCCTTCGTTTGGAAGAATCCTGTGAAAAGTGCGCCCCCTCCGCAGGCGGGGCACCGCAGCAACAGGGCTCGCCCGAGCAGCTTCCACGCGGATCGACGCGAAATGTCGGGGTGCCCGGTCATGCGCCCTCATGCGGCCGCGCCAAGCCGATAAACACAACCCAGAACGACACGGATGCGAGATGACAGAAGCAAAGCTTCGAGTTGCGAGAATAATAGACCGTCAAACCTGGCTCGTCGCCTCGGCGGAACTCCTCGCATCTCGCGGCCGCGCCTCTGTCCTCTCGCATCTGTGTCGTTCTAAGTGGAAGTTGCTCGGTTCAAGTCTTCAGCAACGATATCGGGAACTTCTTATCCTTGGCGGCTGAAGATATCGCGGCCAAAAGGAGCGGCGTCCAGATCGGGTTTGCCCAAAAAGTGGCGTCGCCGATTTGCTTTCGGCGTGCACGCTCCTTTACTCTCCAGTGATGCACAATACGGGAGCAGGAATGCGTTCTCGCCTGGGATTGGTCGCGGTGGCCGCGACCGTAGCCTGTGCCACCCCCCAATCTCCTCCCCCCGCGCAGCCGGCGCCTCAGACTATGGCGGGCGTGTGGGAGGGCTCTCTCACCAGCGGCGCTGATACCCATTCCATCAGGTTGACGCTTGAGTCCGACTCATCCGGCCTGCGTGGCTTCATGGATCTCCCCGATCAATACGCATTTCGCTACGCGGTCAGGAATCTGGTGATCGACGGGAGCGCCGTCGCCTTCGAATTTCCCAACGCGCTTCCGCCCGCGAGCTTTTCGGGGACCTTCGACGGCGGAAGGATCCACGGCGCCTTCACCAGTCCCGGTGCCGTCGCTGCCGGCGGCACTCTGGAGTTGGCGCGCTGGTCGGGAGAAGCAATCCCTTATCGCAGCCAGCAGGTGCGATTCACGAATGGGGAAATTCCGCTGAGAGGGACGATGTTCGTTCCCAACTCCAAGGGACCGCATCCCGCCGTCGTGCTCCTGCATGGCTCGGGGCCGCAGACCCGCGAAAGCTATGTTCGCTATTTCGCGGACCAGTTCGCGCGGAACGGTATCGCCGCGTTGATCTATGACAAGCGCAACACCGGCCGCACCGACATTCCGCTCGCGCAACAAGGAGGAGGTACCTTTGGCGACCTGGCCGACGACGCGACGGCGGCGGTCAGGTACCTCCGTGCGCGCCCGGACGTCGCCGATCCGCGTCGCATCGGCCTTTGGGGGCTGAGCCAGGGCGCCTGGATCGCCCCGATGGCGGCCGAGCGAATCGAAGGCATCGCGTTTCTGGTGCTGGTGTCGGGGGGCGGAGTAACTCCGGCGCGACACGAGCTCCACGAAAACGAAGTTAGGCTCAGGGCGCGAGGATTACCCGCCGCCGAAATTGAGCGCGCGATGTCGCTGCTCAGGCTCGCCCACGTCTATATGCGCAGCCAGTCGGACCCGGATTGGAATCGCTTTCAGAGCGAGCTTGCCCGGGCGGGGGATGAGGCATGGTTCGCATCGCTCGATAGCGTTCCCCTCCGGAATCCTCGTCAGTCTCCGGCGTGGAACGATCCCGATCTCGACTACAATCCGGTGCCGCTGCTGGAACGTCTGAGGCTACCGGTGCTCGTCGTCCTCGGCGCTAAGGACGAGGTCACGCCCGTCACCGCGCGGGTAACGCATACCGCCCTGCGCAAAGCCCGGAACACCGACTATTCGATCCGCGAGATCCCGGCCGCCAATCACGCCCTGTGGGTATCGCGCTCCGAGGGCGATTCGTGGCTGGAGCAACGGCCTGCTTCCGGTTGGGTGGATGAGATGATCGCCTGGGTGTCGGCACGCGCGCGGCAGCGCTGACGGTGGACTACTCCGAGCTGTCGCGGCAGCTCTCGTCAAGTCCGTTCACTGCACTGCCAATCGTATTCATCGCCGGTGTGCTCACCAGTCTCACGCCGTGCATCTATCCGATGATTCCGATAACCGCGGCAATTGTCGGCGGCGGCGCGGTGGCCGAGGGGGGCGCACCGCGCCCGCGCGCAAGGACGGCGCTCCTGACATTGTCGTACGTCCTCGGACTGGCGGCCGTATACGCGGCGCTCGGCTTGTTTGCGGGGCTGACCGGTACGATGTTCGGCTCCGTCAGCACCAACCCGTGGCTGTATTTCGCGATGGCGAACATGCTCACGCTCGCCGCGCTGGCAATGTTCGATGTCGTTCCGGTGCGGATCCCGGCCCGGCTCCTCAATCGCGCGGCTGGCGCGGGAGGCGGTGGCAGCGTCCCCGGCGCGTTCGTGATGGGCTCGGCATCCGGTCTCGTTGCCGCGCCGTGCTCGGCTCCCGTCATGGCCGCCGTTCTCACCTGGGTAAGCGCAACGCGGAGTGGAATGCTCGGGTTCGTTTATCTGTTCGCTTTCTCGCTGGGCATGTGCACGCTGCTCGTGGCCGTTGGATTGTTCAGCGGCACAATTGCGCGGCTGCCAAAGGCGGGACTGTGGATGGTGTGGGTAAAGCGCGGCTTCGCGCTGATCATGTTGGGCGCGGCGGAGTATTACCTTGTGCAAATGGGGAAGTTGCTCATTTGAGCGGCAGCTCTTATCCACGACCATCCACGACCAACTCCAGTATATGATTGTTCGCACACTGAGATTCTGCCTCACAGCCTCCGCACTCCTCGCCGCATCACCGCTCTTTGGCGTGGTGGAAGGTCAGGACCTTGGTCTTCCGCTCGGCTCGAAGGCGCGCGGCGCGACGGTTCATACGCTCGATGGGAAACCGGTCGATCTGTCGAGCTACATCGGCAAGACGCCAATGCTCATCGAGTTCTGGGCGACGTGGTGCGGCAACTGCCGCGAGCTCAGCCCTACGCTCGCCGCGGCTGAAAAGAAATTCGGAACGCGGGTGAAGTTTGTCGTGCTCGCGGTGGCGATCAACCAGTCTCCCGAGCGTGTCCGCAAATACATGGCGGCGCACCCTGGGGCGCACGAGATGTTGTTCGATACCGACGGCAGGGCGGCGGCCGCGTTCGACGCGCCGGCGACTTCGTACGTCGTGATTCTGGATAAGGCCGGGCGTGTGGTCTACACCGGCCTGGGCGGAAAGCAGAATCTCGAGGCAGCGCTGGCGAAGGCTCTCTAGCTGTCGTCTCCCGGCGGCGCCAGGCTGTCAACCACGGCACCCAGCTCGGTGTAAGCGCCCGGGGTAAGAACCTTGAACGGGCGAGTAACGTATCCGACGCGTCCGTCGGGCCGAATGACGAACAGCGACCGGTCGTCCATGTTGTTTTTGGCGGAGTGAGCGCCGTAAAGCTTGCCGACCCGTCCGCCGGGATCACTGAGGAACAGCATCGGAAAGTCCGACTCTTTCGCCCACGCCGCGAGCGTTGTATCCGCGTCGACACTCACACCGATGACGACTACGTTCCGTCCGTTGTTGAAGAGCGTGGCGTACTGATCACGGTACGCCTCCATTTGGATGGTTCAGCCCTTGGTTCGCGCCTGTGCGAAGAAAGCCAGGACCACCGTGCGGCCTCGAAAATCCGACAGCCGTACCGGATTTTTCAGCACACCGTACCGCGTTGCGCCCGGGAGGACGAAATCGGGGGCGACATCATTGAGCGCGGGGCCAGCCGCAACGGTGGTGGCCGCCGCCGCGGCGCCGCTCTGCGATCGAGCGGCGACTGCGGGCAGTGTGAGTGCGGCGAAAACGCCTGCTGCGAGCATGGCCGCGCGCGTGGTGCCAAACATGCTTCCGTCCCTCATGCGATTATGATTGCAAGTCTACATCATCGACCAGTTAACTGCCAGCGGGAATCACCACCTGCGCCAACGTGACCACTAAAATGATTCTGTCAGGCCCTCTGACTTTGAGCGCGAGCCTCAGCGGCGCGCTAATTCGTGCTGCGACCGCGCTCGTGCTGGTGGGCGCCGTTGCCTGCGGCGACAACCCGGTGGATCCGCCTCCCGCCTCGGGCTTTCTCCAGGTGCTCGGAAACGGACCGGTGTCTGAGAGATTCACCGCTGAAGTCTGGGTGCGGGGCAACATCGCTTACACCACGACCTGGGGTTTCCGCTCGCAGCCTGGAAATGCGGTCAAGATCTGGGATCTCTCCGGGGGCGCCGCGCCGGTCCTCGTCGATTCCCTCATCGTGCCGAATGCCACGACTCTCGGAGACATTCAAACGAGTGACGACGGCACGCTGCTCGTCGTCGCGACCGAGCCCGCGCCGGGATCGATCATGATCTATGACCTGGCCGACCCGGTCAAGCCGCAGCTCGTCACGCGCTACACTTCGCCGAGCACCAACTCGGGCGTACATACCGCGGAGGTTCAACGCGTTAACGGAAGACTCTACGCCTTCCTGTCCGTCGACCCTCCGGCGCGGCTGGTGATTGTCGACATCACCGACCCGCGGGTACCCGTCGAAGTATTCAGTGCCCTGATGGGTCGGCCGTTCGTTCACGACGTCTTCGTCCGGGACGGGATTCTCTTCACCGCACTGTGGGACGACGGGCTTTCGATCTGGGATATTGGTGGTGCGGGGGCGGGCTCGGTGGCGGCTCCACGCCTCATCGGCAACGTGCAGACTGTCGGAGGACAGGTACACAACGTCTGGTGGTACCACGCTCCGGGCGGCGAGAAGCGCTATGCGTTCGTCGGCGAGGAAGGTCCCGGCTCCGTGGGATCGTCGGCCTCTGGTGACATCCACGTGGTGGACGTGAGCGACTTTGCGGCTCCGCGCGAGGTTGCTTTCTTCCGGGTCCCCGGGGCGGGGACCCACAATTTCTCCGTCGACGAGACGCGCGGAATTCTGTACGCGGCGTTCTACAACGGCGGAGTGCGCTCTCTCGACATTACCGGCAACCTCTCCGCCTGCCCGGCGGCCCAGAAAAGCGCGGACGGCCGCTGTGACCTGGGCTTGATGGGTCGGGAGGTCGCGCAGGGTCTTCTTGCCCAAGCCCCAGTGTACGTCTGGGGCGTGCACTTCGTGGCGGGCAAGGTCTACGCATCCGACATGCTCAATGGTCTCTGGGCGCTCAGAGAATTCAACCTGCCCGACTGAAACCGGAGGGTCCTCGAACCGTTTGGCTCGATCCTCGTGGGAGTTGAACGCGGGGGCGATAGCGATTTCTTGCACACTTATTGCCGCACTGCATCGAAAGTGGAAACCGCAACGGACTCTGGCGCGTCATTCCACCGAGTTAGCCATCTACGACAAATGGAGACGTTCATGCGAATCATCGCAATCGGCTTTTGCGCGCTCGCTCTTTTCCCCGCAGTCTCGGGCGCGCAGCAATCGCTGCGATCCGCCGCCGCCGGCCCTACGATTCAATCCGCCGCCGTCGGGTTCCGCGCAACGACTGACAAGAATACGGAGCTAAAGGCCGCCCCTTTAGTCAGGCGCAATCAAGGCCAGGATGTCGCGTTCATGGTAGTTGGGGTCGGCGCGATGATCGCCGGCGCAATCATCGGCAATACCGCGGGAACCATCATCCTGATCGGCGGCGCCGCAATGGCGCTCTGGGGCCTTTACAACTACCTCGAGTAACCGTCCGCGCGGTCGATCCGCCGTTAACACTTCCATCCGCCCCGAACGCTCTTCACCAAGAGGGGCCAGCTCGAGCGGCTAAGCGGTTCCGTCGATGTGGAGGGTCCCCGAGCTGACGAGGACAGATTCTCCACCGACCCGGATGGCGGCGAGCTGCCCGTGCTTCAGATCCACCTCCAGCTCGAGGCGGCTCGGCCGTCCCATCTCAACTCCCTGATCTACCGTCCAGCGTAGCGTGCCCTCCCGGGTCTCGGCCCGGAGCGCCAGAAATCCCGCCAGCGCCGCGCAGGCGCTGCCGGTAGCCGGATCCTCGCCGATGCCTAACCCCGGCGCGAACATTCGGGCCCTCAAGTGTCCGCCCTCGAAGATGTTGCTCCAGTCGTCGGTGCTGAACACGAACATCTCGCGCGCCCAGTACCCGCTCAGCGATTCCTCCCACTTGAGCGGGTCGACTTTTACCCACGACAGCATCTCCGGTTTTCTCAGCGGGATGAACAGGAACGGAACGCCGCACGAGACCGCCTCGGGCTCGATCAGGTCGTCCGCGACGATCGCGCTCGGCTCGAGCCCAAGTATCTCGCATAGCTCCTCCGGTGGGGGCGGAGGGGCCTGGATCTCGGGCAGACGCGCCGCTGTCAACTGGCTGAAAACGGGCTTTCCGTTTTTCGCGCGAATGACAACCGGCACCGGCCCTACTCCTTCCTCGAATACCACGCGGGTTTCGGCGCCCGTCATCGGTATGTCTCCCACCGCGGCGAGCACGAAGGCGCAGCCGACGGTGGGATGTCCGGCGAAAGGCAGCTCGCCGCCCGGAGTGAAAATCCGCAGGCGGCGAGTGTTGGCGCGCGACTCGGGGGGGAAGACGAATACGCTCTCGGAGTAGTTGAACTCGCGCGTGATGGCGAGCATCTGCGCGTCGGACAATCCGCGAGCATCGGGAATCACCGCGAGGGGATTGCCCCCGTGCGCGCGATCCGTAAAGACGTCGGCCGTGTGAAATGCGTAGGGCATGGCGCAGTTGAATGTGCGCCGCGCCGGTCCAGTCGGCTACTCGCCCAGCCCGCCAAGAGAAGTCAACCAAGAGCGACACGAATGCGGAGAGGTCAGAAGCAGAGCGTCGAGTTGCGAGAACAACAAACCAACCGATTAGGGTCAAGGAGGCTGAGCTGAAGCTGACCCACTGCCACCCCCACATCTTCATTGACGGCAAGGCCTTAACCGATTATCTTACCGGTCTCAAGCGCAACAGTTGCGCGGATGAAAGAGTGCGGCCATTTCGGCCGCGAATAAACAGTAGTCGGCTCGGTACCGCACACACGGCACTCCGACACAATTGAATGAGGATGTACCGCACATGCGTACCACCGGCAAAGTAAAGTGGTTCAACGACGCCAAAGGCTTTGGCTTCATCACCCCCGAGAACGGACAGAAGGATTGCTTCGTTCATCACTCAGCCATCCAGGGCAACGGCTTCAAGTCGTTGGCCGAGGGTGAGCGGGTCGAGTTCGACATCGTGCAGGGCCAGAAGGGCCCGGCCGCCGAGAACGTCACCAAGCTCCGCGATTAATTCGTAGCTTGCTGAACGCAGGATAAGAAAGCGGGGCCGCCTGGACAAATCCGGGCCGGCCCCGCTTTTTTCGTTCAACCAGAATTCTCACACAGGAAGCACATGGCCAAGGAAGAAGCAATCGAGTTGGAAGGCACGGTCACCGAAGTACTGCCCGACGCGACGTTCCGGGTGCAGGTGAACAACGGGCACGATGTGCACGCCACCATAGCGGGCAAGATGCGGAGGTTCCGCATCCGGGTTCTCGCGGGAGATCGCGTAACCCTCGAGGTCTCGCCCTACGATCTGACGAGAGGACGAATTACTTTCCGTCATAAAGGCTGATGCGCGTGTCGTCAGTGGTTTTCAGTGATGCGTTGATCCACTGACAACCACTGACATCCTGACGACTACGGAATTCAGGACTGTCAACTCACCACTTGGATCCCGGCAGTAATCGCACCGAACTCCGCCACGCGTGAATCATCCTGACTACTGCGCATTCCTCAGAATATCGTAGATGAAGCGCACCCCGAAGCCCAAGTTCTCAATCGATATCCTCTCATCGTTCCCATGCATCCCGCGCTGGCTCTCCTCGGCGGGAACGCGAAAGGGATCGAGTCCATAGGTGACGATGCCAAGCTTGCGATAAGTCGGACGGTCCGTGGCGGCCGTCAGCATCCGGGTCGTTACGAACGCTCCCGGAGCCGCTTCGGCCGCGGCCTTCTCGATCGCCCGGAACAGGTCGGTGTCTACAGGATTCTCCAGCGGAGTCTTGGGCGCGAGCAGCGGAGCGAAGTGCACCGCGGTGTCGGCCGCAATCCGCTTGAGCAGAGCCAGCATCTCGACCTCGTCCTGATCGGGCAGCAGCCGGATGTCCAGATCGGCCGTCGCCTCGGGCGGGATCACGTTGGTCTTGCTGGACCCCGTCAGCCCCGTAAGCGAGATCGTGTTGCGAAGAATCGCGTTCCAGTAGACATCGCTCAGAATCCACTCCCTGGCTCGCGGGTTCTCGAGCGCGAGGGAGATGTTGGACAGCCAGGCGCGCTGTGGCTCCGGGTAGAGCCGCGCGATGTCGCGGAAGAACTTCTCGACCCCTGGTGTGGCGCGGAGCGGAGTCTCGTAGCTCGCGATCCTGTTGAGCGCCGCGACGAGCCGCGGAACGGGATTGTGCCTGGTCGGCCTGGAGCCGTGGGAGGGAATGCCTTTCACCGTCAGGCGCTGCCAGAACGTCCTCTTCTCGGCGACGCCCACTCCGAAATACTGCACTTTTCCCGCGCTGTCTATCTGGTTGTCGCCGCCTTCGGTGATGAGATACTCCACATCGCGCAGAAGCTCGGGGTGCCGCTTGACGAACACTATCGCCCCGGTTGATCCAAGCTCCTCGTCGGCGTTGCCTATGTAGACGATGTCGCGATTGAGCACCATTCCCGAGCGTTTGATCGCGAGCATCGCCATGAGATGGGCGATGCCCTGGCCTTTCATGTCGAGGGCGCCGCGCCCCCAGAGATAACCATCCTTTACCACACCGGAGTAGGGCTCGACCGACCAGTACGACGCTGCGGCTGGCACGACGTCGATGTGGTGCACCAGCGCGATCGCTGTCTTTGTCCCGTTGCCCCTCAGGCGTGCGTAAAGGTTCGCGCGCCCTGACCCCAGCTCGAGGGTGTCGACGATCTGCGCCTCGATCCCCTCGCGGTCGAGGATCTCCTTCAGAAATTTCGCCCCCGCTAGCTCATTGCCCGGAGGATTCGTAGTGTTCACCCGCACGTAATCGGAGAGCACCTGCCGCGTTTCACGGGCGAGAGCGGGCCAGTCGATCGGCCGGGCCTGCGCGCGCGACTCCAATGGCATCCCGAGAGCGAGCGTAGAAGCGAGCGGAAGGAAAAAAGAGCGACGATGCA
>JANMTG010000112.1:0-2999 GCA_031390205.1 Gemmatimonadota bacterium | reverse complement strand
GACCCGGCCATGGTCTGAATGAGCTCCGCCATTTCGCGCAGCATGTCGTTCGCGTCGCTGAGGCGCGAGCCGTGGTCGACTATCAAAATCCCCTTCATGAACGAACTGCTCTCTCAAGTGGAACCTGAATAGTACAGGCTGGCAGCGGCTCGCTGCCAGCTTCCCGCTTCTACTGATATCACTGTATGGGGAGGTGAGGGTGTCCTCTTCGGCATGCGCCCGCAAGCGGGCACCCGCACTCGCTCTGGCGGAGCCGAACTACGCTCGCGCCAGCTCCGCTGGAACTCGCCCCGTCTCCTTGGTCGCTCGCTTGGACGCCGCCTGCGAGGATACCCTCAAACCTCCCTTGTACAGTATCGTAACTGCGGCAGCGCAACGGGCTGCATCCCCGCCGCGTGTCGGATCTTCTACCGCGCGCGTGACCGCGCGTGACACGGCCGGACCGAACCTAAGCACGGGGATGCCGAGCTTCGCTCGGCGCGCTCCCGCGCGGCGCCACGAGGAGAGTGTTCCTCCAGCGCTGAACTACGTGGGGAGTCGGAGGGGGGCGGGGCGCAGCGGCGTCTCGCGTAGCAAGAGACTCGCGCGCTTTGCCCGCGTAGCGGGCAGCGAGGCTCGATGCGTGTAAGCGAGCAGCCGCGAAGTCCCGCTCCCCTCCGACGCACCGGCGCAGAGGCAAAAAAGTCAGAGGAGGAAACCGCACAGCTCGATGCTAGTGTGCGGGCTCGTCGAGCCCCTTTCCCTCCTGCCAGAGGGGTCGGGCGATGGCGGCAGAATCGTCGTAGAAGTGAATCGCTCCCGGGGAGTAGATCTTCGTCAGGAGGATGATCTGGCCGGTGTGCATCGCGAAATGCTCGACCACGTGATAAATGGCGCCGAGCACCGTTGTCTCGCGACCCTGGACAACGAGAGTCCTCTCGAGATCCGCCTCGGTGACTTCGGCGAGAACCGCGTCGGCCTCGCGGAGCACGGCTTCGAGGCGCGCCAAAAGATCTGCGCCGCTCCCGCCCGTCTGCTGCGCGAACTCCTGATCGCGAGTCCGCTCGAAGCTCTTTCCGCCTACGCCGCCGATGATCCATTCCGTGACGTTGCCGGCGAGGTGGATGATCAGATTGCCAATGCTGTTGGACTCGGGATTTGACCGGCCCCAGATGGCCGCTTCGGGCAGCGCGTAGATGCAGTGGCCGAGCTTGATGGGGTATTCCTTCACCAGCAAGTAACGCGAGCGAGCGATGAAGGTCGCGGCTATCATGTGGGGGCGAGGGTGTCCTGAAAGACGTCGAGTGCGAGCTCGACCTTTCCGAACGGCGCAGACACCTGGACACCTTGCACCAGCGGACGCACGCGATCGAGCATCTCCCGCGCGATCGCGATCCCCTCCGCCACGCCGTGCTCCTTCGACCTGGCGCTGGCTCTGCGCATCCGCTCGATTATCGTCGCGGGCACGACGACACCCGGGACCTCGTTGGCAAGGAACTCGGCGTTCCGCAGCGAGACGAGGGGCCAGATCCCGGCGACGATGGGAATCCTCGTATGCTCGATAGTCGAAAGGAATTTCTCCAGCTGCTCGACGTCGAACACTGGTTGGGTAATGGCGTACTCAGCGCCTGCGTCGACTTTCCACTCGAACCGCTTGAGCTCGTGCGCGGGATCGAGGGCGGCGGGATTCACGCCGACTCCGATCGTGAACTTCGTCGGTGCGCCGATCGCGTTTCCGCCTGGATCCAGGCCGTGATTGAGCTGGTTCACCAGGTTGGTGAGTCCGATCGCATCGATGTCGAACACCGCCGTCGCGTTCGGATAGGGCCCCATCTTCGGCGGATCGCCGGTGATGAGGAGCATGTTCCGGAGCCCGATTGCGGCGGCGCCGAGCAGGTCGCTGAGCATGCCGAGCAGATTGCGGTCGCGGCAGCAGTAGTGAATGACCGTCTCGATCCCCACCTGCTGCTCGATCAGCAGGGCAGTGAGGAGAGCGCCCATGCGGCTTTGGGCTCGCGGACCATCGGGTACGTTGACGGCGTCCACGCCCGCATCGCGGAGAGCAGCCGTGTCGCGGAGCATCTTCGACGCGTCGACACCGCGCGGTGGGACGATCTCGACCGACGTGACGAACTCACTCCTGGCGATCTTTCCACCCCACTTCGATCTCTCGACGAGAGGCACGGGCTCGACACCCGGATTCTCGGGCGGCGCATCGGGGTGCGAGCGCCGCCGCTCTTTCATCGGGACACGAGCCTGTCGGGGTGAGAGGGGACGGACGCCTTCCACCATCGCCGCGATGTGCTCGGGCGTGGTCCCGCAACACCCGCCCACCACCCTCGCTCCCGCCTGCACGAGGTGGTGCGCGTAAGTACCCATGTACTCGGAGCTTGCCATGTACATGCTTCTTCCGCTCACGTCGCGCGGCATCCCCGCGTTCGGCTGGGCGCTCAGCTTGCGCGGCGTTACCGTGACCATCCTCTCGATTGCGTCGAGGATGATCTGTGGTCCCACCGAGCAGTTGAGGCCGATGATGTCGGCGCCGAACGCATCCAGCGACCGCGCGAGATCCTCGACGGTGACGCCGTAGGGAGTGTGGCAGTCCGATCCGATCGTCATCTGCGCGATGACCGGAGTATTCGGATCGACATCCCGCGCGGCGAGTATCGCCTGCTCGATTTCGTGCAGGTCGGCGAAGGTCTCGAAAATGAAGAGATCCGCGCCGCCTTCCTTCAGCGCCTCGAGCTGTTCGCGGAACACCACGCGCGCCTCGGACAAGCTCGTAGGACCCAGCGGCTCGAGCCTTACGCCCAGTGGACCCACCGCGCCCGCGACGAGCAGATCGTCATCGGCAACTTCGCGCGCCAGCTTCGTGGCGGCGCGGTTGATGTCACCGACCTGCGCCTCGAGGCCGTACTGCGCGAGCTTGATTCGATTGGCGCCGAACGTATTGGTCTCCAGAACCTCGGCGCCGGCTTTCCGATAGGCTTCGTGCACATCCCGGACGAGATCGGGCGCGC
>JANMTG010000102.1:0-4724 GCA_031390205.1 Gemmatimonadota bacterium | reverse complement strand
ATCTCGAACGGCGTGTTTACGGGAGGGGTTCCGACATTGATGAAGTTGGTCGAGACGGCCGAGAAGTACGACTGTGAGAGCGACGGGGCTCGAAACCCGGTCTGTGCCGCCCCGCGAATTGAAAATCCGTCAATGGGTTCGAACCGGGTGGCGATCTTGCCGTCGACGGTAGAGCCGAAATCGCTGTAGTTCTCCGCCCGCCCGGCGATCGCCAGCAACAGCCGGGGGAGCAGGTTGCCCTCGACGTCGACATACCCTCCGACGTTGGTTCTCGACTTGTCCGCTTCGTCAACGGGACGGAACCCGGGGAACACCTGCGCGAATGGCGCGGCGAGCTGCCCGGCTCTGGGGCCGTCCAGAATTCGGACCGTCCCTTCGCGGTACGAATCCGCGTCGCCGCGCTCGAGCTTGTAGTTGTCGCGACGCGCCTCGAATCCGAAGGCCACGCTCACGGGAAAAGCCAGCAGGCGGTCGAAGGCGCGGACAAGATCGAGGTTGGCCGTGAGCTGGTTGAAGCGCTGCGCTCCCGCGTAAAACGACCGCGGGCTGGCGACGCCCAACGACGTGTTGAGGCTGCTGTCGACGGAGAACTCGAACGAGTTCGCGCCGTACAGCCCGCTCAGGTCCCACGCCCAGCCGCGGACGCTGCCCTTCACGCCAAGCGCGCCAGAGCCGTCGAAGATGTCGCTGCCGATGAGGGGCAGGAATCCGTTGCCATATATGTCGCGCACGGTGCGGTCGTCCAGCGAGCGGCGCCAAAACCCGGCAGCCAACCCCTCGCGGGTGCTCATTCCGCCGAAGCCGTACAGCTGTAGCCCGTTTGCGAGGGGCAGAGCGGCACTGACGAAGCCGAGGAGGTCCTTTGTTTCGGCATCGCCCTGCCAGCTCTGAATGTGGCGCGGATTCGAGCAGCGCGGGTCGGGCGGGGTGACCACGAGACACTGGTTGCTGACGTCGGCGCGCGCGCGGTTGGTGCGATTCCTGTCCCTAAACTCGGCGCTGATGTGCACATACCCGTCGTTGCGCAGCGCCCACCCGAGGTTTCCATCGAGCTGGAACACGCGGCCGTCGCGGAAGTCTCTCTTCCCAAACGTGACCTGGTTGGCGGCGTCGGTCGTGGATCCATAGGTGTTGGAGAATCGCTGCCCAAGCGTAGTGGACATCGAGGCTCCCGGCGCGGACTTGAGAATGATGTTCATCACTCCCGCTATCGCGTCCGAGCCATATTGAGCAGCCGCGCCGTCACGCAGAACCTCGATGCGATCGATCGCGTTCGCTGGTATCGCGTTAAAGTCCACGCTGGTGGAGCCGCGACCGACCGACTGATTCACGTGAACGAGGGCCGTGTTGTGCCGGCGCTTGCCGTTGATCAGAACGAGAACCTGATCGGGACCGAGGCCGCGCAGAGTGCCAGGACGGACGTGATCGGTGCCGTCATTGACGGACGGCCTCGGGAAATTGAACGATGGCGCGAGCATCTGGATGATTTGGCTCGTCTCCGTCAGACCAGTTCGCTCGATGTCTTCGGACGACAGCACGTCGATCGGAACCGGCGCGTCCACAACGGTCCGATCCGTGCGCCGCGAACCCGTCACCACGACCTGGTCGATAGAGATTCCGGTTCGTTCGAGAGAGAAATCGCGCGATAGGGTTTGCCCGCCGACGACAACGACTGCTTCCTGACGCGGGCCGTATCCGATGAAACTCGCCCGCAGGTCGTATGAACCAGCGGGAAGAACGAGGCGATAACTGCCGTCTGCACGTGTAGTCGCGCCGGCCTGCGTACCGAGCGCGCGGACGTTTGCGGCCGAGACTGACGCTCCGGTTTCGGTATCGGTGACCCGCCCGGTGATCGTGCCGGTCGCCTGCGCCAGAATTCCGCCGGCAGGTGCCAGCAGAGCAAACGATATCACGATGACGTGCGCAAGAACCGTGGAACGCTTGGCGAACGGAAGCTGTGACATTTTTGGCCCGGGTTGGGGGAGCCTCAGTGTATCGTATGTGCTGACCGCGGCCGCGCGAGCGCTACGGCGTCAAGTGCCGCAACATTACCTGGCCGTGCGTGCGCGTCAATAGTTTTTCACCGCGGACCCCCCGTGAAAAGCCCATCGACGATGCCGATGCGATAGGCGACGAACAGTCCGAATCCGAGGCTGACCACGCCCGACGCGACCCGGAACCCGCCTTCGAATCGCGAGAAGCGGCGGTCGGTGCGAGTGAACGGGACGACGATGACGGCGGTCATCAGCATCATCCCCACGATCGTCCCGAGTCCGAAAACGAGGAGATACCAGAGCGACCATGCCGGGTTGCGAATGGTCGTGAGAACCAACAATGCAACGGCGGCCGACCCCGCGAGCCCGTGGACGACGCCAACAGCCAGCGGCCGGACGAGGGGATGCGTGTGCTGATGTTCCGCGCCTCGAATCACTCGGCTCGCACCGATCCGTCGCATCACCCCCGTGAGATTCGTGGTGCCTAACACGATCAGCATCAGCCCGACGGAGAACTCCATCGACAGCCCGATTCTCGGGGGAATCACCCATCCGAAGAGGATGATCCCGCCACCTACGACCAGAATCGTAATGGTGTGGCCGAGTCCCCACGCCGCGCCGATGGCGGTGGCGCCGGACGGGGTCTTCTCCCGGGCCACGATCGTCGTCACGGCGATGACGTGATCCGGGTCGGTGGCGTGCCGCATCCCGAGAACGAATCCCAGCACCAGGATTGCGAGGAAGCTCGTCATGAGACCGTCGCGCGCATTTCGGCCCTCCGCAATTCGAGAAAAGCAATGTACTCCGGCATTCCTTCACCCGTATCCCATAGGACTATGACTCCGGGGTTAACGAGAGTCGTTGGGCGCGTCCCGCCGACCAGAAAGGGCAGGTTTTGGCCGATGAGCTATAAGTCGTTGTGGTCCAATAGCTTACATTGCGATGGTTTCTTCCAAAAACCCTTCCATTCTGGAGCGAATCCGCTATATTAAATCAAGAGAAACATCTGGTCGGTCCAAGCCGCTGAGCGCACTGAATTACTTGGTCGTCGAGAAGGTCCAAGTGCCCTCACCCAAGCGCCGATTTCCTGCTCGCCAAGGAGGAAGTTGTGAACCGATTCAAGAATGCCTTGAATTCCAGGCTCGCCGGAAAAGTCGCTGCCGGCCTCACCGCTCTAGTCGCCGCCGTCTATACCGTGCCGCGCGTGACCTCGAATACCGAGCACGTGAACGACGTCCTGAACCAGGTTCTCGCCTCCGGCGACACCGCGTCGCCAGGATGGGATCTGGCCAACATCAACCACGCCCGCGTGGATACGTGGGTCGACAAGTTCACCACCAGCCGCACCTTGAAGCCGCAGTTCGCGATCTGGCTCGACCGCAAGTCGAAGTACGAGCAGATGATCTCGGCCAAGCTTACCGAGCGCGACATGCCGCAGGACCTGATCTATCTCGCGATGATCGAGTCCGGCTTCAATCCGACGGCCAAGTCGCCGGCCGCGGCGGGCGGACTCTGGCAGTTCATCAGTGAAACCGGCCAGCGCTACGGCCTCACGGTCAACAAGAGTGTAGACGAGCGCAACCACCCGGACAAGGCGACGGACGCCGCGCTCTCGTACCTGTCCGACCTGCACGGCCGATTCGGCTCGTGGTATCTCGCCGCCGCGGCTTACAACACCGGTGAGAACAGAGTCGGGCGCATAATGCGCGAGGTCACGGGTAAGGAAAAAGGGACCGATGCGGATTACTATCGCATCTCCGAGCTTCTGCCCAGGGAGACGCGCGAATACGTGCCGATGATGATCGCCGCGGCTCGCATCGGGAAGGATCCGGTGAAGTACGGGTTTGGCGAGGAAGTAATCGCGATGAGCGAGTAACACGAGCATGTCGCTGGTAGAAAAGAGGTCGTCCCACCGGACGACCTCTTTTCATTTCGCCGCGAGTGCGATGGAGCACGCATTGTCTTACCGCCGGCGGAGGAATCTGTTTTCTTTTCCGCCCCGGGAGGCAGCCTACTCCCGCGTGAACTTAACAGCAGACTCGGGGACGCGCAGATGACCAACGTGCCAGCCAAGCAGGGCGTGCTCCAGAAACTCGGACTGAACCGTCGCGAGGTACGCGCCTGGGCAATGTACGATTGGGCCGTATCGCCCGCGCAGACGACGATCGCCGTGGTGGTGTTCCCTATCTACTTCATAGCGGTCGCTGGCGCCGGGCGACCCGAGGGGCAGGCCGCTTCCTGGTGGTCTCTGGCCAATGGGATTGGCCTCGCGATCGCGACGGTGCTCAGTCCGATACTTGGGACAATCTCGGACTACTCCGCGGTGAAGAAGCGCATGCTCGGCGCCTTTCTTGGCGTCGGTGTTGCCGCCTGCGCGCTGATGTACCTGATCCAGCGCGGCGACCTGTTGCTCGCTTCGGTGCTGTTCATCTTCGCCAACCTCGGCATGCAGGGCGGCAACGTCTTCTACGAGGCGCTCTTGCCGCACATCGCGAAAGAGAACGAGATGCACCGCGTGTCCACCGCGGCCTACGCGATCGGATACACCGGAGGCGGAATTCTGCTGGCGCTCAATCTCGCGTGGATCAGCGAGCCCGAGCTGTTCGCTCTTCCGAAAGTTGCCGATCTGCTCTCGCCCGCGGGGACGCTCCCATCGCGCCTTGCATTCCTCTCAGTCGCCATCTGGTGGCTCTTGTTCTCGATTCCTCTCTTCCGGCACGTCAGGGAACC
>JANMTG010000074.1:0-2173 GCA_031390205.1 Gemmatimonadota bacterium | reverse complement strand
CAGGCATCTTTATCCCGTTGGCTTCCCTCACTGACTCCCTCCGTGACTGGTCAATCCTCTCCGTGCAGAGGAACGTACCAGTGGCGGACCGCCGACTCTGTCGTGGGATGGAGGATTAATCAGAGGGAAACGGCCCCAATCAGGTAAGGGAAAGCCCTATATGCATGGCTGATCAGATAACCAACGAGGTACTCGCCGAAATCGTCGGGATCGCCGCCGATGCCATCATCTGCATGGATGCCTCGCAGCGGGTCACGTTCTTTAACAATGGTGCGGAAAAAATCTTTGGCTGGACCGCGGAGGAGATAGTCGGCCAGCGCATTGAGGTCCTTCTGCCTGAGCGCTATCGTGCCGGGCACGAGAACCAGGTCGCTGCTTTCGGTAGGTCCGGGGTGAAGGCCCGCCGAATGGGCGAACGAAAAGAGATCTCCGGTCTGCGAAAGAGCGGTGAGGAGTTTCCCGCCGAAGCGGCAATTTCACAGGTCCATCAGGCGGGTATCACCATTTACGCCGTCGTACTGCGCGATGTGACGGTCAGAAAGCGCTATCAAGAACATCAGAGTTTTCTCGTTCAAGCGGGCGAGAAGCTTGCTTCGGCGTTTGGATCCGAGACCACCCTCGGCTACATAACTCACCTCGCGGTAGCCCGCCTCGCTGACGGGTGCATTCTCGAGAAGCGGCGCGACAGCGGATTCGTTGCTGGTTCGGTCGCTCATGTGCGAGCAGAAATCGAGACTCTCTTATGGACCGTTCCCAAGGCGGGTGTCAGGTCCCCGGGCGCCAATCACCCACTGTCGATAGTTGCCAGGACTGGTGCCCCCGTGGTGGTGCAGGAAGATGCAATGCGGAAGATCTCTGCCGAAACCACCGATGCGACGTATCGAGAGGCGATAACGGCGATGAAGCCAAAGGCCGCGCTGTACCTTCCTCTAATTGCCCGCGGCGAGTTGGTTGGCGCGTTGTCGCTCTTCCGCGAGAGTCGGGGGTTCGACCGGGACGAAATCTCATTCGCCGAAGACCTTGCGCGGCTCACCGCTCTGGCGATGGATAACGCGCGGCTGCACGACGAAGTGCGGAGCAGCTTGCGCGCGCGAAACGAGATGATTGGGATCGTGTCCCATGACCTGAGAAACCCAGTCGCGGCCGTAAAAATGTTGAGCGCGGCGGTCCTCAGGGCAGATGATCGGAATACCGAGGCAAATGCGGAAAACATTGCCTTGATGTGTCAGGCCGCGGAGCAAATGGACGCATTGATCCGTGACTTGCTGGATGTGAGTCGGCTCGATGCAGGCGGCTTGAGGGTAGACCCGGAGGCGATAGACGCAAGGGAGCTGATCGTCGAATCCCTCAAAACGCTGGCGCCGCTCGCGGAAGAGCAATCCATCCATTTTGTCACCGAGCTGCCCGCGTCGCTTCCGAAGGTGCTCGCGGACAACGAGAGAATCCAGCAAGCGCTATCGAATCTGGTCGGTAACGCCATCAAATTCACTCCAGTCGGCGGAACGATCACTGTCCGCGCCGAAACCGCGGCGGAAAGCGTCGAGGTCTCGATATCAGACACTGGCAAAGGTATCTCTCCCGACGACCTTCCTCGCGTATTTGAGAGATACTGGCAGTCCGATCGTACCGTGCGCCACGGAGCAGGGCTCGGGCTGCCCATTGCCAAGGGCATCGTTGAAGCGCATGGCGGCCGCATCTGGATCGAGAGTAGCGCTGACGCGGGGACACGGGTCACTTTCACGCTGCCTCTCGCCTCCTGAAAACACCTCCAAGCTGTCGCCGTTACGGGTCGATCTCGCTGAAGACGTGATCGTTTCGTCAACCCCATAAAGGAGTCAAGTTCGCCGTGATCTGGATCTGGATCGCATTCATCGCTTTCGTCCTTTTGATGCTCGCCCTGGACCTGGGGGTCTTTCACCGCGACGCCCATGTCGTGACCGTCAGGGAGGCCCTCGCCTGGTCCGCGGTATGGCTCGGATTGGGGCTGTCCTTTGCCGTGTTTGTGTACTTCGCCTACGAAGGCCAGTGGTTGGGCCTTGGCTCCATGGTGGACGCCGTCGATGGATTCCGCAACGACGGATCAATGGCAACCGAAAAGTACCTGACCGGCTACGTCGTCGAGAAGTCGCTCAGCGTCGATAACATTTTCGTCATCGTCATGATTTTCAGCTTC
>JANMTG010000067.1:0-11103 GCA_031390205.1 Gemmatimonadota bacterium | reverse complement strand
CGTGATACGCGCCGGACACTGGAAAATTTCGAGCGGATTCTCGGGACGATCCCAGACGAACTTCGCATCGAAGCTGTAGATGGGCAGCGCGCCACCCGGCAGCGTATCGAAATTCATCCCGACGATCGGAAGAACCGTCGCCTCGTCGCCGTTTCCGAGCACTCCGCAGGTGAACTCCTTTCCAGGGAGATACTCCTCCACGAGCACTGGCTGATCGTAACTCTCGAGGAGAAAAGCCGTCTGCTTCGAGAGCTGAGCCCGGTCGCGGCAGAAATTGCCATCGGTGATTCCCATGGAGGATCCCTCGTGAAGCGGCTTCACGAAAAGCGGGAACTCGAGCTTTCCGGCGACCGCCGGCAGCTCCTCGATCCGCTTCACGACGGCGAACCGCGGCGTGGGAATCCCGTGGAAGGCGAGAGTCTCCTTCGCCCTCGCCTTGTCGAGGCAGAGCGAGAGGGTGAAGGGATCGCTCCCCGAATACGGAATCGTAAAAAACTCACAGATCGCCGGGACGTGGGACTCGCGGTTCACGCCGTTGAGCCCCTCGGCGATGTTGAAGACGATGTCTGGTTTCGCCGCCCGCAGACGCTCGGGAAAATCTTCGTTAGCCTCGAGACGCACGATCCGTCCGAGTCGGGAGAGAGCCGATTCCACCGCGGCGATCGTCACCGGGCTGTCCCACTCGGCGAACTCATCGCGGGCGGTCAGCTCCGCTATGGCGGGGTCTACGCTTTTGCTTGGAGGCTCTTCATCGGGACGCGAAAGCTCCCCGTCTTCGTGACGGCCGCCCGAGGAGACCGGGCTGGCGAGCTCTGATGGCTCGGGTTTCTGATTGTAGGCGAGACCGATGAGAGTGACGGTCACCCTACGAAAATTCCTGCGCTCGAATCATGGTGACAAGTATATAACGTGATCGATGGGGCGCAATAAAAATTTCGCGTTTCTGAAAAATTCTTTCGACGGAAAAAACGATCTACAAACTGAACACTGCAGGCGCCAGCGGTTCGCGGTCAGCAGCCAGCATCCGGCTACGACAAGGAGACACTCCCGACTCAGACCTTGTGGTAGGCGATGCGAGCCGCCTCGCGCCTGTCTTCGGCCTGATATATCTCGAAATCGGAAAAAAAAGCGGGAGTCTCCCTCGAGAGAAGCCGAAGAATCAGGACGGCGCAGCGACGGATCTCGAGCTCCGCACCCTCGCTCGACCGGAGCTCCAGCATCGTCCGCCAGGCTCTCGCATTGGCCGTCACCACAATCTTCGTCTCGGTGGAATTGGGCAAAACTCCTCTCGCCGCCTCACGGGCCATTTTCCGGCGGTGAACCTTGTCCGCTACCCAGCCATAGCGCTCCATCAGCGCCTCGACGAGACGGACGTAGCTCCGCTGCGCCTCTTCGATCTGGATCCTCCACTGCTCTTCGAGGGTCTCGTCGCCGACGATCGCCGGCGGGACGACGAAGTTCGCCTCTGACTCGTCCACGTATCTCTGACTGAGCTGGCTATAGGCGAAGCCGGCGCGATGGCGAACGAGCTCGTGGGTCAGAGAGCGGCTCACTCCTTCGAGCAGGAGAGAGTAGTTCGCATGCTCCAGCACGGAACCGTGGCCCTGCTTCTTGATGTTCTCCAGATAGTCGCGCGTCGCGCGCCGCGCCGGATTTTTCTGACTCATGTAGCAGAGGCGGCCGGCGAATTCGGCGAGCCTCTCGCCATCGGTGCTCTCTCCCAGCCAGTTGACCTTGAGGTGGTCCGGCTCGAGGAACGCGGGACGCGCGAGGAGAGTTATGCGGGGGTCGGTATAGATCACTTTAGCTGAGAACTCTCATTGGACGTTAAGAACGCGTTGTGCGTTTACCGTTTCTCCGTTGACCGTTTTCCCGTTTCTGTTGGGGCTCACTACTTTGGTGAGCATCATTGGCGGCAAAACCTAAGGTGAACCGCCGACCAGCGACAGCCGGAATGCGCCGTAGTCGCGAGCCCTCGTCAGCTCGTCGAGAGCGGCGCGCGCTTCGTCCGGCAGCGGCGGCAGCGCGGGATCGTACTTGATGTCGCCGAGCGCGGTCTGCCCTGGCAGAGGGACCTTCACGCCGGGATTGAAAATATTGGCGGGATCGAAAGCCATCTTCACCTGCGCAAACGCCTTCACGGCCTCCTTCGGCCAGACCTGGCCGAGGAGTGGAGCGCGCAGTCTGCCATCCCCATGCTCTCCGGTGAGAGTTCCGCCTAGTCGCGCCGTGAGCGAGACGACATCCTCGAGCAGTCCGGATACCTGGGAGCGCCACTCCGGTTGCCTCACATCGAGCAGCGGGTTCACGTGGACGTGAGCATCACCCGCGTGGCCGAAGATCACTCCGCTCACCCGCCTGGCCTTGAGCGCCCTCCGCACGCCTTCGACGTAGTCCGGAAGCTTGTCGAGCGGCACGGCACCGTCTTCTATGAATTGCATCGACGTGGAGTTCTCCAGCGCGGAGAGAATCGGGCTCGCGGCATGGCGCAGATCCCAGAGCTTACGCTCCGACTCGGGCGTGAGCGCGACATCGCATCCCGTTGCACCAGCGTCGGTGAAGGCGCTGGCGAGGCGCTCCGCCCCCGCTGCCGCCGCGGCCGGCGTGTCTCCCTCGACCTCGGCCAGCAGTATCGCTTCAGCGCCGTCCACCCGCGCGCGCAAGCTTGCGTCAGCCCGCCCACCCGCCGCCGCGTAGGCGAGAAAAGTCCGGTCCAGCATCTCGCAGGCGCTCGCCCCCGCTTCCACGGCCTTGATGGCAGCGCTCGCCGCGCTCGCGAGCGATGGAAATGATCCCAGCACGCTGCTCGTCGCCCCGGGCACCGGCGCGAGGGAAAACTGAACGGCCACAACTATCGCCAGCGTTCCTTCGCTCCCGATGATCAGATCCACAATGTCGGCCTTTCGCGAATACTCATGGATAGCGTACCCGGAAGACTCCTTCCGCACGCCCTCGTGCCGAATCGGCTTCTTCCTGTCACTGGCGATGATCTCGGCGTGCGCGTCCTGCATGAACCGTCTGATCGCCTCGACCTGCCTTGGCGGGGCCTCGCCCCGTGTGATCACAGCGCGAGCCCCATCGCTGAACACACAGTCGAGCGCGTTCACCCAGACGCGCGTGGGCCCGTGACGAAGCGTCCGGGCGCCCGATGCGTTGGTCGCAACCATTCCACCGAGCGTGCAGAAGCTCCCACTGGATGGATCGACAGGAAGACGGAGCCCTTTCCGCCGTGCGGCTGCGTCGAGTGTGGACCAGAGGACGCCGGGATCAACCCACACCGTGCGAGCGTTTTCGTCAATCGTGCTCAGGTGATTGATTCGCGACAGATCGACGATCACACCCTCCCCGATCGCTCCGCCGGCCATGCTGCTCCCCGATCCGCGCGGGACGAGCGCCGTTCCCGTCGCTGCCGCCCACACGACCAGCGGCACGACGTCATCCGCATCGACGGGGACCGCAATGGCGGAAGGAATCGCCCGCCCTATCCCCGCGGCCTCCGAGTAAATCGCGCGGGCCAGCTCGTCATCGCGAAAGGTCCCCCGAAATCCCGGGGGAGGGGGGGGAGGACTCACAAGCCGAGTGCGCTCACACTCGGCGGATCGGTGGAATAGTCGTAAAAACCCTTGCCCGATTTCTTCCCCAGCATCCCCGCCATCACCATCCGCTTGAGTAGCGGCGGCGGGGCGTAGCGCTTCTCGCGATACTCGGTGAACATGATCTCGGCGATCTTGTACGCGGTATCGAGTCCCACGAAATCGAGCAGGGTGAAGGGGCCCATCGGGTGTCCGGCGCCGAGCTGCATGCCCTTGTCTATGTCCTCGACGGACGCGACGTTCGCCTCGAGCGCGTTGATGGCGTCGAGCATGTAGGGAATGAGCAGCAGATTGACGACGAAGCCAGAGCTGTCTTTCGCGCGAATCGGCTCCTTGCCCAGCGCGCGTACAAAATCCAGCACCCGCCTCTCGGTCTCCTCGCTGGTGGTGATCGTGCGCACCACCTCCACCAGCTTCATCAGCGGCACGGGATTGAAGAAGTGCAGGCCGAGCATGCGATCTGCGCGTCCGCTCGCGGTTGCCATGGCGATGATGGTAAGGCTCGAAGTGTTGGAAGCGAAGATCGCCTCCGGACCGGCAATGCGATTCAGCTCTGACCAGAGCGCGTTCTTCACCTCCAGGTCTTCGACTACCGCCTCGATGATGAGGTCGGCATCCGCGAGCTTTTCGACCGCGGTCGCGAAGCTGAGATTCTCGAGCGTCGCCGCGCGCTGGGCGTCGGTGACCTTTCCCCGCTCGATGCCTTTGGCGAGAACTTTTTCGATCGATTGCCGCGACTTGTCGCAAAGGGCCTGGGAGACTTCGCGTACCACCGTCGGGAACCCGGCCGCGGCCGAGACCTGGGCGATTCCGCTCCCCATGAGTCCGCCACCGACGACGCCAACCTTTCTTATCGCTACCATCTATCTGCGGGGGAGAAGCGGGCGCGGATCGAGCGCGGCGAGAAATCCTCCGGGACGCGCGAAGTCGCCGTGCTCCAGCCGGTCGAGAATCTGCTCCAGTCCGAGCTGCACGCCGGCGAGCACCTTTCGCTGGCCGCGAGCGATGGCGTATCCGCCCATGGCCCCACCGACGAAAGGAAGCACGGCGATTCCCGCGGCGAGAATCAACGGGAGGTGGGCAACGATCAATCCGAGCCACAGCAAGGCGCTACCCACCGTCCCCACCGCGGCCACCGCGCTCCCACCACCGAGTCTGCGGCTGCGACTCGCGGTGAGGTCGGCGTCGAGTCGCACGATCACGCGACTGCCATCTACAGGAAGCACCGTCGCCGAAACGTGTTCGGCATCGACCAGATGATATCCCCGTCCACTGATGTTGACCGCTCGCTTCAGCTTTCCGAACACCCCACGCTGCGGCTCCCAGGTGATGCGGTCCGAAAATCGGCGCTCGACCTGGAGACATTCCTCCCGCTGCATCCAGGCGTCGATCGCGCCGAGAACTTCCGATTGCGTTCCTGGGACGGTTCTGGTCGCGGTGGCGAGGCGACCCCCCGCGAGCTGCGCTACAAACCCACGCTCCTCGGGCACCGACACCCGCGTCCGCTCTTCGGCGAGAGCCTGATTGAGCGTCGCGGGGCTTAGTCCTACCTCAGCTCCGATCTCGCGAAGCTGATTTTCACTGAGAAGATCCGTCGAGTCGGGAAGCGATCCCGTTCCCTGCAGCTCGGCGGCCCGGGCGAGCACGCGCTCCAGCGCCTGCCGGTCGAGGAGAGTCTGTCGAGGGGAGACGGTAGCGGGTAGCGAGGGCTTCTCATCGGCCATGCAGAATTATATCTGCTTAAATGCCTCCGAGTACCACGTCGAGCTGACGGTTGATGGCTTCACGGATGGTGTCGGGCAATGAAAACGCGGCGGCGAAGCTCGCCGCCAGGTTGGAGCCCGCCGGGCGATTCACAGATCTGAGATAGTAGCGCATGTAACCATCGGCGGCCTCGGGCGCCGTGCGCTGCAGCAGCAGCGCCCCACCGCGCACCGCCGCGGCGCTCGTATAGCGATCACCGAGTCCGCTGCGACGCTGCTCCGGCGTGATGTTGTCGCTCACCGCGACATTGGCCATCGTGGCCACCGCCTCGTGCGCGATGACGTAGATGACTTCCATAGCATCGGCCGGACGATCGGGAAACGTTACGGTGAGAACGTTCGCCTGCTTGCCGCTGCTCTGCGACCGGCCTTCGCCGTCGAGGGGAAGAGACAGCAATACATCTCCGGCGGCCTGCTGGGTGTTATTGAGGAAGCGTTGGATCTTCGGGCGATATGTCCCCTGCCAGAGGACATCTACCTCGTCGAGCACGTTCCGTTTTTCGCGCTGCTGCTGCGCCCAGTACGATTGGTAGAACCTGGCTCGCTCGTCGGCAAGCGAAGTGACAAACAGACGCACCCACTCCCTGTCGGCGGCGCTCGGGAAATAAGCGGCGAGGAACGCGATCGCGTTGGCCTCCTGCTGCGACGAGGCGGCCCGTGGATTACCCTCGGCACGGACGAAGAAGTTCACCACCTGCACGATCTCGTCCCACGAGGAAAAGGAGAGCGGAATGAACTGCGCGTTGATCAGTTGCGGATTCACGCTTAGCCTGGCGCGCAGCCGGTCGCGATTGGCGTCAAGCTGCGAGACCACGTTCGCGCGGTTCTTGAGGACCGTCATGCTGGTGCTGTAGCCACGCCGGAAAAAAGGCACGAACGTCGTGTCTTCCTGGAGCATGGCGAAGCCGTGCAACCACAGATCGACGTGCTCGCGGGTCTTGATGGGCCACGGCACACCGCTGGCGCTGACGTTCTGATCGGAGGTGGATCCGGTCCCTGATCCCGCGCCGCCCGTGCTCGGATCCGGCGCGCCGCCCCCGCCGGTGCCCATTCCCGCGCACGCGCCGGCAAATCCGATAATCGCGACCGATGCAAGTATGCGAGCCATTTGCTTCATCGTTTCCTCTGTTGGTTACGCAGTTCTATTGTATGGATTCCACTACCAGCGCTATTCCCTGTCCGCCGCCGATACACGCAGTGCCCAGGCCGTAGCGCTTTCCGCCGGCACGTAGCGCATGCAGTAGATGGGCCGTGATCCTCGCGCCGGACGCGGCAAGCGGGTGACTGAGCGCGATCGCCCCTCCATGCACGTTCAGACGGTCCCGCGGGAGCGACAGCTCGCGCTCCACCGCGCAGGTCTGGGCGGCGAAAGCCTCGTTCACTTCGATCAGCTCCATATCGTCCATCGACAGCCCCGCCTTCGAGAGCGCGGCTTTCGAAGAAGGCACGGGTCCGATTCCCATCACCGAGGGATCGACACCCGCCACGCCCCACGACACCAGGCGACCTATCGGCTTCAATCCACGCTTTGCTGCGAAGCGCGCGCTCGCGATTACCATCGCCGCGGCACCATCGCCCAAGCCCGAGGCGTTGCCGGCCGTAACGACGCCGTCCTTCCGAAACACCGGCTTCAAGGCGCCGAGCTTTTGCGCGGTGGTGTCGGGGCGCATGTGCTCGTCGGTCGCGAAGTCCTCCAACTTTCCTGTTTTCGGATTCGAGATCGGGACCGCAACAACTTCATCTCTGAACACCCCGGCATCCCACGCCGATTTTGCCAGCTGCTGCGACCTGAGCGCAAACTCGTCCACGTATCCGCGGTCCAGCTTGTAACGCTCGGCCAGATTCTCCGCCGTTTCCGCCATCCCTAAACCCACATAAGAATCGGTCAGGCCTTCCCACAGTACGTCTTCCATCACCGGAGGCTTTCCAAGTGGCGCCCCCCAGCGCAGCCCGCGCGTAACGTGAGGGGCCTGTGACATCGACTCCGCCCCGCCCACCAGACACACCTGGGCGTCGCCGAGGAGTATTTCCTGCGCGCCGCTCACGACGGCCTGAAACCCCGAGCCGCAGAGGCGATTGAGCGTGAGAGCGGAGGTCTCCTGTCTGCAGCCCGTCTTCAACGCGACGTGTCGCGCGAAGTAAATCGAGTCGCTCGTGGTGTAGAGGACGTTGCCGAAGATGGTCTGGTCGACGTCGGCCGCATCGATCGCGGCGCGCTCTATCGCCGCTTTCGAGGAGTGGACCGCGAGATCCACCGGCGATATTCCCTTGAGCTTTCCACCGAACGTTCCGAACGGCGTGCGCACGGCGGAGAGAAAGACTACGCCGTCGCCAGATGCCTGGGCGCTCATCGAGTCTGGAGGGTCGTCGCGCGGGTCAGCTGGCGCGCTTGCCGCAGCTCACGCAGAACTTCCACGCAGGATCGAGCTCTGCTCCGCAGCCGGCGCAGTGCTTGGCTGCCAGGTTCTGACCGCAGTTGGGGCAGTAGGTGACTGCCCGCCCCTCCGGGAGCGTTCCGCCGCAGTAACGGCATCCCTCGGCGACCTCCATGCTCGACAGCGCGGGCATCGTGAACGACGTCGTGCCTTCATTGGTCGCGCCACCTTCCCCTCCGTTTCTGCCGACCGCGGTGCGTTTGCCGACCGCGTAGCCGCCCGCGTTCTGGGCTGGTATCGGCACCCCCAGATCTTTCACCGCTTCCGGAACCAGTGAAATGCGCGTTGATGCGTACTCGCGAAACAGGCCGGGATCGGCGTGCGCGGAGGCGATTTCCTTTTTCAATTTCTGCTGCATCGCCTCGTCGGCGCGGATGTAGCCCCGCTCGCCGGAGATGAGCCGCGTCACCGCCGCTTCGTAGTCCTGGTTCGTCTCGATGCCGAGGTCGCGCCGGTAATGACGATAGGGGACGAGGGTGTCGTGGAGCTCCGCGACAGTGAACGGCACGCTGAGGTACTCGGCGTGCCCGTTCCTGATGTTGTGAACCAGTCGCTGAAACAGTCGGTCTAGATCGTCCATGCTCGTTTACTCGGCTGAAATGAATTTAAGTCGGGGAACGGGGCGGTGTCTGTCAGTCGCAATAGTCCAGTCTCGTGTGCCGACAGCCACGTGTCGAATTCAGATTGCCTGAGGCCACCCGAATCGGTCTGTTCGGCCGCCGCCCGTGTCGCGAGAAAGTTGGCGTATTCGTTCTGCGGCTGCCCGTTGTGGCCCCGCACCCACCTCCACTGGCACTCGTGGGAAGAAACCGCGTCGACCGCGTCCTTCCATAGTTCCAGATTCAGAATGGGTCCGCCCTTCCTCTTCCAGTCCCGCGCCTGCCAGCCCGGTACCCACTCGTTCATTCCGTCGACGATGTACTTCGAATCACTGATGAATACGACGCGATAAGAATTTCCACGCCGCGAAATCGCGCGGAAGGCCTCGATCACCGAGCGCAACGCCATGCGATTGTTGGTGGTCGCCCGCTCGGAGATCCAGTAGTCCGCCCGCGCCGGCTCGCTGGTGTTCGGGCCAAGCCATTCGATCACACCCGCCGCGCCTCCAGGATTGTCGCCCTCGCGTCCATTTCCGATGCACGACTCATCGGCGTAGATCGCCACCAGGTCCCCCGCTTTGGCGCGTGTCATCTCACCAGCTCGAACCTGTCAATCTCGTCGAGGTAGATCGTGATCCCATCGCCGGTGGTCGGGTGTGTCGCATCGACTGCTTCGCGTCCCTTTATCATGCGCAGCCGCGTCGGTATCACCACATACTCCGTCCCGCGCCGATAGGCGGCGATCCGGTTGCCGCTCGTGATCGCCCCTTCCAGGATGTCGTACTGCTTGTGCGTCCACTCCGGCAACGGATCCCCCTTCCCCGCATCGCGAATCGAAAATGTTCTTCACTGAATCTAGGGAAAAATCCGTGAAAGGTTGGAACGGACTCCTCGGAAGGCTGAGATACTCGGTGAAGGTTCCTGACCACGGGGGAACCTACGAGGGATTCAAGTTTTGAATGGACAGTCTTGAGTTGTCAGTGCGTCAGTGGTTGTCAGTGGTTGTCAGTGGTCGGCGCGCTAACTGTCATGAACAGAAATGAAGCCCCGCGGCAGCAAGAAAACCCGCTCACCCGCACCAGTCCCGCACCACACGCGCAAGCACGCGCGTGGCCTGCTCGATATCGCTCACAGACACGAATTCCTCGGCAGCGTGAGCCAGCGAAATGTCGCCCGGACCGAAGCAAACCGCCGGGATCCCCGCCTCGTTGAGCAGCGCGGCCTCGGTCCAGGCCGAAAGCCCCTCGATCGCGACCGGCATTCCCTCGGCCTCGAGGGCGCTGCGAAGACGCTCGACGATCGGAGCGTCCACGGGGACGTCGCTCGGGGCCTGCGCGGTATTCAGTCGCACTTCCGCGCTAAACCCGGGCCGACGAGCACGCACGCGATCAAACGCGTCGCTGATCTCGCGCACCGCCTTTTCGGACGATTCGCCGGGAATGGTCCGTCTCTCCAGGGCGAGATCGCACCGCTCGGGATAGGTGGACATTCCGACGCCTCCACGGATCATCGAGGCGTGCAGACTGGCGCGCCCGAGGAGCGGATGCAGCGGTCCCTCGCTCCTTGTCTGCTCGAGCGCGTCCAGCTCGGCCAACAGCAGTCCGGCGTGAAGAATCGCGTCGATTCCCAGATCGTGGCGGCTTCCATGGGCGGCCCGCCCGTGGAGCGTGACGTCGAGCCAAGCGAATCCGCGGTGCGCGGGACAAATGGCAAGTCTCGTCGGCTCGGTGACGATAGCTGCCTCCGCGCGCAGGCCGGACGCGAGCAGCGCGCGAAGCCCGAGGCTCTCGTATTCCTCGTCGACGACGGCGGTGATGACGACCTGAGCATCGGATTCCGCACTGGCAACGGTCGCGGCCGCGCACATCGCCGCGACGCCGCCTTTCATGTCGGCGGACCCCCGACCATAGATGCGTCCCGAGCGGAGCTCGGCGGAGAACGGCTCGTGCACCATTCCCTCGACTCCGACGACATCCAGATGTCCGTTCAGCATGAGCGCTGGGGCGTCAACGGGGCCGATGCGTGCGACTACGTTCGGCCGTCCGGGGACTGCTTCGATCAATTGGACGGCGAAGCCCCAACCGTCGAGGACTGATGCGAGAGTCCGCGCCACTTCGCCCTCGCCCGGCGCATCGGGGACGAGGGTAGGATTTCGAGAATCGATTTCTATGAGTGCGCGGGCGAGCGCGACTGCGTCGCCACGCGCGATCATCACGTCTTACCTTCTCTTCGCGGCCTTCGCCGGAGCCTTCTTTTTGGCTTTCGAGGCCGACTTGGCCGAGTGCTTCTTCGCGGCGGGTTTCATGGTGGTCCTTTTGGCGGCGGGTTTCTTTGCCGGGGCGTGTTTGGCCGCGGGCTTCGCGTGCTTCGCGGGCTTCGCGTGCTTCGCGGGCTTCGCGTGCTTCGCGGGCTTCGCGTGCTTCGCGTGCTTCCGTGGCTTCGGGTGCTTCGCGTGCTTGACCCGGAAGGCAGCAGGTCTCGCTGCGACAGCCGGTCTCGCGGCGACGACGGGCCTCACCGGTTCAACTGGTTTCGCTGCTTCGACTTTCGGCGCGCTCTTTGTTCCGGGCATGGGGAAAGGGGTTGGGGCCTTCCTCTTCAAGCCATGGGACGATTCCACCTCGCGCATGAGCTTGTCGGCCTCGTCCTGGGTCATCTGGCCGCGACGAACCATATACTGGAGGAGATCGCGCGCACTCTCGACGACCAGACC
>JANMTG010000049.1:0-5257 GCA_031390205.1 Gemmatimonadota bacterium | reverse complement strand
GTGTACCAGCCGGGATTCTCGATGATGTTCCGCTGGATGACCGGTGGGGTGATGCAGTCGGAGTAGCCCATCCCGATGAACGACCGGAACACCTGATTCCTGGCCGCAATCGCGCGGAAGTGCGCGAGCACTTCGGGCTCGGTCATTCCTTTCGGGAGGTCGAGCCCGCGGCGAAAGCGAATGCGCTCCGGAATGGTGCGGTCGATGAGCGCGTCGAGCGATCCGTAACCGAGCGTCCGGAGCATGGAGGCTACATCGGCGGAATCCGGACCAACGTGTCTATGGACGAAAGAATCAGCAGGCGCGATAGCGTCGGCGACGTGCTTGATTGTGGTGCTCATAGGAGTGACAATTTAACACCCATGCAGCCCCGAAGTCTCAGCCGCTGGCGCCTGCTGCTCGCAGCGCCACGCTCGGGCGCCGAAAATATGGCGCGCGATACCGCGTTGCTCGCGCGCGCCGCGCGCACCGGCGAAAGTGTTTTCAGCATCTACTCCTGGGCCACGCCGACACTTTCGTTCGGGCGGCACCAGCCCGCGGCGGGACACTACGACCCGAAAAAGATTCGCGCCGCCGCGGTGGATGTCGTGCGGCGCCCAACGGGCGGTCGCGCGATTCTCCATCATCGTGAGGTGACTTACAGCGTGACGGCTCCACTCGATGCGCAGTCGCTCCGCGTCACCTATGCCCGCATCAACCGCATCCTCCTCGATGGTCTGTCACGACTCGGCGTGGCCGCAATGATCGCCGCGCCAGCGGAGCGCGCTCCGGCCCCGAGCGCGCGACCATGCTTCGAGCTGCCGAGCGAGGGAGAGGTGGTCGCCGGCGGGAAGAAGCTGGTGGGGAGCGCGCAGTGGCGGGACGAGAGCGCGCTGTTGCAGCACGGCTCTATCCTCGTCGAGGACGATCAGGCATCACTGCCGTCGTTCTCGATCCCGGACGGCGCGCAGACGGACGAAACCGTACCGGCGCCTGCAACGTTGAGCGCGCTCATGGGACGCACGCCAAATCCCGATGAGCTGGCGGGTGTGATGTTCGAAGCCGTGAAGTCACTCGAGGACGCCGAGGCGATGGGAATCGAAGAAGAAGAGATCCGGGAAGAAACCTTGCGGCACGTTCCCCATTTTGTTGATGAGAGGTGGACATGGCGTCGCTGAAGCTTGTCGCTCTGCTCGCCGTCGTCGCCTGTGTCGGCACCGAGGGACCACCGCCAAAGGGCACGGGAGGCACTCTCGTCATCTCCACGGCCGGCGACCCAGATCTCCTCATTCCCGGGCTCACGTCGAGCCTGCAGGGAACGCAGATCACCGATCTTGTCCATGACCGGCTCGCCGATATCGGTGACTCGCTCAACATCGTGGGTGACCGCGGCTTCACACCGCGACTCGCGGACAGTTGGACCTGGCGCCGCGACTCACTGAGCATCGCCTTTCACATCGATGCGCGCGCTCGGTGGCACGATGGGCAGCCCGTACGCGGCCGGGACGTGCGCTTCACCATCGCCAGCCTCAAGAACACCACTCTTGGCGCCGGTGTGTCCTCACTTCTCGCCAACATCGACTCGGTTACGGCAACGGATTCCGCTACCGCCGTGTTCTGGTTCCGATCGCGCACCCCGCAGCAGTTCTACGACGCTGTGTATCACGCGCCGATTATGCCCGAGCACATCTGGCGGGGCATCCCGCCTTCCTCCTGGCGGGCGTCACCCAAGGCGCGAGCACCGGTTGGATCGGGCAGGTTCAGATTCGTCCGCTGGGCTCCGCGGGGATCGATTGAGCTGGCCGCCGACACCATGAATTACCACGGCGCGCCGAAGCTCACCCGCATCATCTGGAGCCTTGCCCCCGACTTCAACACCGCCGTCACGCGCTTCCTTTCGGGCGAGACCGATTTGTTCGAGGCGCTGAGGCCGGAGAACGTCGCCGCGGTAACGAAGCTGCCCCAGCTCCGAATCGCGCACACGAAAGGGCTCGACTATTCGTTCGCGCAGTTCAACCTCCGCGATCCTGGCAACCGCGCGCGGCCGCACGCGTTGTTCGGCGACCGGGAGCTGCGCCGCGCGCTCACAATGGCCGTCAATCGAAACGCGATTGTGCGGAGCGTGTTCGATTCTCTCGCCTTGCCGGCCCTGGGCCCCACCGTACGAACGTACGCGACGACCGATCCTAACCTCCCACAGCTTCCCTTCGATCTCACGAGGGCGCGTCAGCTTCTCGACTCGCTGGGCTGGCGCGACGCTGCCGGCGACGGAGTGCGCGAGCGGAACGGACGCCCGTTGCAGTTCACTCTCGCCGTGCCGGGCTCGAGCAGCGCGCGCGTACGAATGGCGGTGCTGATTCAGGAGCAGTTGCGACAGGCCGGCGTCAAAGTCGACGTGGAGCAGGTGGACTTTCCAGTTTTCGTCGACCGGATGCGGAAGCGCACATTCGACGTGGCGATCGGAAACTGGCATACACAGCCCAGTCCCGGCGGAGTTCGGCAATCGTGGGGCACGCTGGGATCGCGCGCGCGTAACGGGTCGAACTACGGATCGTACGAGAATCCCGTTTTTGACGCATACGTCGATAGCGCATTGACTGCGCCCGAGCTATCGGCGCGGCGTGCGCTGTTCACGAAGGCGTACGAGGTCATCATCCAGGACGCGCCCGCGATCTGGCTGGCGGAGCCGATTCCAACGCTCGGCTATCATTCGCGCCTGCAGCTCGCACCCATGCGGGCCGACGCCTGGTGGGCTCATGTCGCCGAGTGGTGGATTCCCGCCGACAAGCGGATCCCGCGCGACAACGCCCCAGTAGCCGGACCTTCCTCCGCCGACACGGCGGGGGGAGGGCGGAAAGCCCCGTAGCGGGTGCTCCGCTACGCGGTAGAGCGAGTCGTCCAGGCCGCGGTGATCGTCGTTTTTGTTGCGGCGATCAGCTTCGCGCTCATCCATTTCGCGCCCGGCGACCCCTTCAGCGCGGCGATCGACAATCCGAATGTCAGCGATGCGATCCGCGAGCGCCTGCGCGTGCAGTATGGATTCGACCGTCCCCTGCCGGAACAATTCGCGCGCTACGTGAGCCAGCTCGCGCGCGGCGAGCTGGGGTGGTCTTTTTCGCACGACCGCCCGGTCCGCGATGTGCTCACGCACGCGCTCCCCAACACGCTCCTGCTCATGAGCATCGCGCTCATCGGCAGTTTCGCGCTCGGGGTATTGATCGCGGTCGTTCAGGTGTCGCGACGCGGGTCGGCGACGGACCACGTGCTCAGCGGCGCGTCGCTTCTTTTCCTTTCCATGCCGGACTTCTGGCTGGCGATACTCGCTCTGCTCGCGTTCACCTACTGGCTGCCGATTTTCCCGGTCGGCGGCGCGGTGGATCCCGTGATGCACGAATACATGGGACTCGGGGGGCGGATTCTCGACAGGCTCAGACACCTGCTGCTGCCAGCGCTCACTCTCACTCTTCTCGCTGCCGCCAGCGTCGCCCGATACCAGCGCGCGGCGCTTCTCGACGTCCTGCCGGCCGATTACATCAGGACTGCCCGCCTCAAGGGACTCACCGAGAGGGCGATTCTTCGACGCCACGCCCTTCGCAACGCGACGCTGCCGATCATCAGTCTGATCGGCCTCTCTTTCCCTGCTCTCCTGACCGGAGCTGTTTTCATCGAGCGGGTTTTCGCCTGGCCGGGCATGGGGTACGCTCTGGTAAACGCCATCGCTTCGCGCGATTACCCACTGGTCGTTGGCGCCGTGATTATCGGCAGCATCATGGTGATGGCGGGAAGCTTTCTCGCCGACATGCTCTACGCGTGGGCCGACCCGAGGCTCCGTGGCAATTAGCGTGGCGCACCCCACTCCCCGGCAGTCACCGCTCGGGCGGACATTCGCGCGGATCATCGAGCGGCGGCCGTCGCGCCTCGCGCTCGGGATTCTCACCGCCATCGTGCTCGTCGGACTTCTCGCACCGCTCATCGCTCCGTACGATCCAGCCGCGCAGCCGGACATAGTTTTGATGAAGGACCTGGCGCCTTCCCCCGCTCATCCTTTCGGCACCGATCCATACAGCCGCGATGTGCTGAGCCGGGTGATTTATGGCGCGCGCCTTTCCCTTTTCATCGGCTTGCTGGCAACGGTCGTCAGTCTCACGCTGGGTGTCGCGTACGGAGCTGTCGCCGGGTACGCGGGCGGACTCGTCGATGCGATCATGATGCGCGTTCTGGACGCGTTCCTGGCGATCCCCCGGCTTCTCCTGCTCGTCGCCATTCTGGCAGCGTGGCCGCGGTTGTCCATCGGCGCGCTCATTCTCTTCCTTGGCCTCACCGGCTGGTTCGGCCTGAGTCGCATCGTGAGGGGTCAGGTTCTTGCGTTGAAGCACGCGGAATTCGTCACCGCGGCGCGAGCGCTCGGCGCGAACCGGAGACGGATTCTGTGGCGGCATCTGCTTCCGAATCTGGTATCTCCGATAGTCGTGGCGGCAACGCTGGGAGTCGCGCACGTTATCGTGCTCGAGGCGGGGCTTTCCTACCTTGGTATCGGGGTGCCGCAGCCCGAAGCGAGCTGGGGCAACATCATTCGGGACGGATCCGACCAGGTCGCGACGCTGTGGTGGATGTCACTCTTCCCCGGTCTCATGATGGTGCTGACTGTTATGACGCTCAACGTGCTCGGCGAATCGCTGCGTGACGCGTACGACCGTAGCTGGTGATTCAATGACGGCTTCTCCGAGCTCTACCACCCCTTTGCTTTCCATCCGTGATCTGCGCACCTACTTCCATATGGGAAGCGCGCTCGCGCGGTCAGTCGATGGAGTTTCGTTCGATATCGGCGCCGGAGAAACCGTCGGCATCGTCGGCGAGTCGGGCTGCGGCAAGTCCGTCACCGCTCTCTCGATACTGCGCCTCATCCAGCCCCCCGGGCGGATTGAGGCGGGCAGCCGCATTGAATTCGAGGGCAAGGATCTCGTCACGCTCGGTGACGAGGAGATCCGCCACATCCGCGGCAACCGCATCTCGATGATCTTCCAGGAGCCGATGTCGGCGCTCAATCCGGTGTTCACGGTGGGCGACCAGGTGGCCGAAGTGGCGCGAATTCACGCCGGGGTGAGCCGGAAAGAAGCGTGGAACCGCGCGGTCGAGTCTCTTGCCCTCACCGGAATTCCGGCGGCCGCGGATCGCGCGCGGCAGTACCCGCATCAGTTATCAGGTGGCATGCGGCAGCGAGTATTGATCGCGATGGCGCTGATGATGAAGCCGGCACTGGTGATCGCCGACGAGCCGA
>JANMTG010000035.1:0-3843 GCA_031390205.1 Gemmatimonadota bacterium | reverse complement strand
GAGGCGACGCTTCGTGCGCGGTTGCTCGGAATTACGGAGGGGTTTCATGACGACGAGGTTGCGTTCGTCTCGACAGGAGATGGAACGACGAGCGAAGGCGAGTTCTGGGAGTCGCTCAACACCGCATCGAATCTCAAGCTGCCCGTCGTCTACCTCGTCGAGGACAACGGCTACGCCATCTCCGTTCCCGTCGAGGTCAACACGGCGGGCGGCAGCATATCGAAGCTCGTTCGCTCCTTTCCCAACTTCTTCATCGAGGAGGTCGACGGCTGCGACCTCCTCGCCAGCTATGACGTGATGGGGCGCGCCGTCGACTACGCCAGGCAGCGAAAGGGACCCGCGCTCGTCCACGCGAAGGTGATCCGACCCTACTCGCACTCTCTCTCCGACGACGAGACCAATTACCGTCCGCCCGCCGAGCGAGAGGCTGATGCCGCGCGTGACCCGGTGACGCAGCTCCCGAAGTGGCTCGTGAGCGAAGGTCACGCCACCGAGACCGAGATCAAGCAGATCCACGAAGAAGTGGATGCGCTGGTGCTCGCTGCCACCGACGACGCGCTTGCCCAGCCTCAGCCCGGACCCGAAACCGTTTACTTCGGAGTGTACTCGCCCGACGTCGATCCCACTGGCGAGCAGTTCGACACCGAGGATGACCCGCAGTTCTCCGGCGAGCCCACAACGATGGTGGATCTGCTCAACGCGTGCATGAAGGACGAGATGCGCCGCGACAAGAAGATCCTCGTCTTCGGCCAGGATGTAGCCGACGTGTCGCGCGAGGAGTACCTCGGCAAGGTCAAGGGGAAGGGCGGCGTCTTCAAGGTGACGTGGGGGCTCCAGAAGGAGTTCGGGGGCGCGCGCGTCTACAATTCGCCGCTGGCCGAGGCGAACATCGTGGGTCGGGCGATCGGGTTGGCGGTGCGTGGCTTCAAGCCGGTCGTCGAGATCCAGTTCTTCGATTACATCTGGCCTGCCTACATGCAGCTGCGGGACGAGCTGGCGACCATGCGCTGGAGATCGAACAACACCTTTTCCTCGCCCGTGGTCGTGCGCACGACTTACGGCGGCTACATCCGCGGCGCGATCTACCACTCGCAAACGGGAGCATCGATCTTCACCCACTGCCCGGGGTTGCGGGTCGTATGTCCATCGACCGCGCTCGATGCAAACGGCCTGCTGCGCACCGCCATCCGCTGCGACGATCCGGTGCTATTTCTCGAGCACAAGCACCTCTACCGGCAGACTTACAACAAATCGGCGTATCCCGGCCCGAACTTCATGATCCCGTTCGGGAAGGCGAAGACGGTTCGCGAGGGCACGGACGTGACGGTGGTGACGTACGGCGCGACGGTGCAGCGGGCATTGACCGCGGCGAACGCGGTGGCGGACAACGGCATCTCGGTCGAGGTGATCGATCTCCGGACGCTAAGCCCCTGGGATCGCGAGGCGGTGTTCGATTCGGTGAAAAAGACCTCCCGGGTGATAGTCGCTTACGAAGACTCGATTTCGTGGGGGTACGGCGCCGAGATCGCGGCGGCGATCGCGGACGAGTGTTTCGCATGGCTGGATGCTCCCGTCAAGCGCATAGGGTCCGCGGACACTTTCGTCGGGTACGCGCCGCAACTGGAAGACGCGATTCTTCCGCAGGTAGAGACGTTCAGGCAGGCGTACGAGGAGATCGTGAAGTTCTAAGCCGGTTGCCTAGGCTGCGGTACCGACCCAACGTCAAGCGCGCAGCCCACGGCCGTGAAAGCCGACAGCACCTGGCAGGTAGTCTTCAGTTAAGCCCTACATTCCGAGCTCTACGGACTCGGCGGCGCCCCACCCATCGTGGGGATCGGCACCGGCGTGTACCCGGCCGGAATCTCGAACACCCCGGGATCAGCGGTGACCCATTGCACCGAAGTCACCTCGGTATTGCTCTTCGTGACCTTGCGCGTACCCCCCGTCGTGACCGTCGCTGTAGTGGACGTCCGAAGAGGCGGCGCTTTGGGGAGCTTCTTCTCTGCCGCCTTCAGCTTGTCGGCGAACTCCTTGTTGCTCCCCCCGAACATGCCCACCATGTCCGTTCCGGTTATGCTCGCGAACGGGTTGATCGCGCTCTTGATGTCCGTCGGGAAGTAGTACTCGGTGGTGCTCGCGATCCTGACGGACTGTTGCTGCCCCATCCCGGCGATCGTCATCGTCATCCGCGTCCCCACCCGATAGTGCGAGGTGGGATGCCCGAGAATTCTCGGGCCGGCGCCCAGATTGTCCACCTTGGCGTCGGTGTCCGAGAACTCCATCTTCACGCCCCCCAACGCTTGCGCCTCCGCCAGCATGGCGCCGGGACGGAAGGTCATATACTGATTGTTCTTCGCATCGAGATAGGTGATGGTCCTGCCGCTATCCGAGACGATCATGCTCACCGGACCATCGGTCGGCAGCGGTGTCGGGGAGCGCCCGCCAGTGGTGGCCATGTCGATCCGCACCTTGGTGCCCGAGCCGACGATGTGGCCGGTGAGGACGCCCGTGTCGGCGGTGCCCTCGACCGACGTAGACGTGCGAAAGTTCAGCGCCAGATCCTTTCCGGCGACCTGCGCCTCTGTGACCGAGACGGGAGCGAGCGCCAGGGCCGCGGCCCCGGCAAAACCTAAAGCGACTCTCATTTTCATCGGTTCCGACTGGATGTAGGTGATCCGGCTACGGCCGCAGACTGATCGCGCCTCCCCGGAGTAACCCGAAACGCCGGTTTAGTGCCCTTCGCGGGGCCATCTGAGTGAAGCGAGAATCGATGCCGCCAGCACCGCGCCTACCACGCCAAGCGATGCGACGATAGGAATGTGAAAGAAGTGCTCGAGGAGCATCTTCGCGCCGACAAAGATGAGAATCAGCGATAGTCCCAGCTTCAGATAGACGAACTTGTCGACTACGTTGGCGAGCAGGAAGTAGAGAGCTCGGAGGCCCAGCACGGCGCAGATGTTCGATGTGTAGATGATGAAGGGATCCCGAGTGACGGCAAAGATCGCCGGAATGGAATCCGTGGCGAATATCACGTCGGTGCTCTCGACGGTGATGAGAACGATGAAAAGAGGAGTCGCCGCCCAGCGGACCCTGCCGGACGCGTTCGCCTCCTTGACGAAAAACCTGTCGCCGTGGTAGTCGCGCGTGACTGGAAGCAGTCGCCGGGCAATGCGGAGAACCGGATCCCGCTCGGGATTGTAGGCAACCTGGTCCTTCTGGAGCGCCATCTTCAGTCCCGTGAAGACCAGAAACGCCCCGAAAATGTAGAGCGTCCACGAGAACCTGGTGACGAGAGCAGAGCCGGCGACGATCATCACGCCACGCAGGACCAGCGCGCCGATGATGCCCCAGAAGAGAACGCGGTGCTGGTACTTGTCCGGAACGTTGAAGTAGGAGAAGATGAGAACGAAGACGAAGATGTTGTCGACCGAGAGCGCGTACTCGATGAGATAGCCGGTGAGGAACTCGAGTCCCGCCTGGCGGCCCAGGGTGCGATATACCGCGAACGCGAAGGAGAGGGAGAGCGTGATCCACACGGCGCTCCATGAGGCGGCTTCCCTGAGTGAGACCTTCTCGGCTTTGCGGTGGAGGATGCCGAGGTCGAGCGCGAGAATCGCGAGGACGACGACGTTGAAGCCGATCCAGCCCCAGAGGCTGTTCATTGCCCGGATTCCCGGGCGCTCTCGACCGTCAAGCTAGCGACGCTCGAGCGCGTCGCGGACGTCGAGAAGGATCTCGAAGTAGAGCTGCTCCCGGCGGTAGGCGAAGTCCAGCGTGGCCATCTGGGCCGCGTCACCCGATACCTTTGCCCGCTCGAATGCCTCGCGGTACATCTCGTCGAGA
>JANMTG010000296.1:0-2448 GCA_031390205.1 Gemmatimonadota bacterium | reverse complement strand
GCAGGTCGCGCGCGACGCGATGCAGAAGCGCTTCGCGCACCACGACAAGAGCGGGGAAGCGCACTTCAATCTGCTGTCCGCCTTTCACAAGTCATTGCGCGGGAGCGATCCGCAGGCCGCGCTCTACTGGATGGCGCGAATGATCGAGGGCGGTGAGGATCCGATGACCATTTTCCGCCGCTCGATCGCGATGGCGGCGGAGGATATCGGGCTGGCCGACCCCCAGGCGCTCCAGCTCGCCGTCGCCGCGCGCGACGCCTACCACATGCTCGGGCCCCCAGAAGGCTATCTCCCGCTGGCGCAGATGGTGGTGTACCTCGCGACGGCGCCCAAGTCGAACGCCTCGTACCGGGGCCTTAGCTCAGCGCTGGAAGCGGCCCGCGGAACGCCGGCAGCGGCAGTTCCGTTGCACATAAGGAACGCTCCGACGCAGCTAATGAGGGACCTCGGCTACCATGAGGGCTATCAGTACGCCCATGCCGTGCCGGAGGCATACATCCCGCAAGAGTACCTGCCCGAGGAGTTGCGCGGTAGCGTCTTCTACGAGCCTGGACCCTTCGGATTCGAGAAGGAAGTCGCGAAACGCC
Organism: Gemmatimonadota bacterium; assembly: GCA_031390205.1. Taxonomy (GTDB): domain Bacteria; phylum Gemmatimonadota; class Gemmatimonadetes; order Gemmatimonadales; family Gemmatimonadaceae; genus UBA4720. The sequence goes on along the minus strand of JANMTG010000296.1, from coordinate 1,861 downwards.
TCGCCTGGTGGGCTGATCTCAAGGCCAAGGTGTCCAGACAACCGTCACCTGAGAGTGACAGAAGCGAACCTAACAATGACAGTCCGACGGCAAGATCGCCGGACGAGGGAGGGGAGGAGTAATGCGCGGAACGAAATTAATTGCGGCGACGGTGGCAGTATTCGCCATATCGGCGTGCGCCTCGCTCGGGCGTGGAGTGTTTCAGGAGCCGATCGTCAACTTCAAGAATCTCCAGATTCGGGGACTCGGGCTTACCGGCGGGTCGATGGATGTGTATTTGAGCATCTACAATCCGAATGGATTCAGGCTCGACGCGACGCGGCTCACCTACAACGTGGCGGTTGGCGAGAACCAGCTCGGCACGGGCGCGCTCGATTCGCGCTTCACGGTGCAGGAGAAGGACTCGACGGAAGTGCGGATTCCGATAGACTTCACGTATTCGGGAATCGGCGGGGCCGCGCGGCAGATGATGCAGAGCGGTTCGGTGCCTTACACCGTGCGCGGGGACGTGACGGTGGCGACGCCCTTGGGTAACTTCACCAGACCGTACTCAGGTTCGGGACGCTTTTCCGCGTTCGGAGGCACGAGTAACAATCCGAGGTAGCGTAGATCTCCAGAGAATTAATTGAGCTGACGGCCCCGGTCGAGAGAGTGATCCTCGTCGGGGCGCCCCGCAAAGGATCGGCCTCGCGGCACGCTGTCGCCGAGCATTTGGAAGAGCTCGAGCGCCTGGTTGATACGGCGGGCGGAGTCGTGGTGGGAGAGGTGACGCAGCAGATCGACAAGCCCAACCCGGCGACGTATCTGGGGAAGGGCAAGGTCGAGGAGCTGCGTCTCGCCATTCTGGACAAGAACGCGTCGTTGATCGTGTTCGACGACGAGCTGAGTCCGTCGCAGGGAAAGAACATCGAGGACGCAACCGGGCAGAGGGTGATGGACCGGGCAGAGCTGATTCTCGACATCTTCGCGACGCGCGCGCGGTCGAGCGAGGCGAAGATGCAGGTGGAGCTGGCGCAGCTTCAGTACATGTTGCCGCGCCTCACTCGCATGTGGGCCCACCTCGAGAAATTTCGCGGCGGTATTGGGGTTCGCGGGCCTGGTGAAACCCAGCTCGAGACCGACCGGCGGCTGATCAACCAGCGCATCAAGTTGCTGAAGAATCGACTGGATGACGTTCAGACGTCGCGCGTGGTTCAGCGTTCGGGTCGGCGCGACGCGTTTCGGGCGTCGCTCGTCGGCTACACCAACGCGGGCAAGTCGTCAATACTGCGCGCGATGGGGAATGCGCCCGAGGTTTTTGTCGAGGACCGGCTGTTCGCGACCCTGGATCCTTTGACGAGGGAGATCGAGCTGGGGGAGAACTCCCGGGTTCTGCTCACCGACACGGTCGGATTCATCCGGAAGCTGCCGCACAACCTCGTCGCAAGCTTCAGAGCGACACTGGAAGAAGTCAATGAAGCGGATCTCCTGCTGCACGTGATCGACGCGAGTCACCCGGCGTGGGAGGAGCAACGGCAGGTGGTCGATCAGGTGCTGGCGGAGCTCGGCGCGGCGGAGAAGCCGGTGCTCTACGTGTTCTCGAAGACCGACGCGCTACCGGACGCGGAGGTCAAGGCGTTGCAGGTGAGAGTGGGGAATCTGATCCCCGATTCGGTGTTCGTAAGCTCGGTTACGGAAGGCGGGCTGGACGCGCTTCGGCGAGCGCTGTTAGCTGCGGCGAGGGAAGGGACGCCATCACTGCCCCTTCTGCGCGTAGGTCGCCTCGGTGGCTTCCTTGTGGGGGCGCCACCAGTCCTCGTGCGTGCGATACCACTCGATGGTGTCGGCCAGGCCGGACTCGAAGTCCTGGAACTGCGGCTGC
>JANMTG010000291.1:0-3152 GCA_031390205.1 Gemmatimonadota bacterium | reverse complement strand
CGATGGCGGCGGCTCTGTCGAGACTTTTCCGACCGCGGGTCCTTTTGCCCCTCCGCACCCGGATCGGCCGCGGGCGTTCCGCCGCCTCGACCGAGCGGCCCTGTCGAAGCTGTTTCCCTATCCGATTGCCAACTACTACGTAGTTCTCTCCGATTCGGGAGTTAGCGCGCCGACTCCGGGCACAACCCGTGCGCCAGATGTTCCCCCGCGCGTAGAACCGGCCGCGCTTGATGAAGGACCGCACCGCAACTACGCGGTGCAGTGGTTTTCGTTTGCGGCGATCTCTATTATTGGACTGGTGATCTTCATCAGGCGCGCATGAGCGACATATCGGTTGGGACGGCCAGCGAGAAAGAGGCGCGCGATGTCGCTGAGAGTGCGCGTGAGACGGAATGGGCGCACCCCAGTTTCGTGCGGGAGTTGTTCCTCGGCCGCTTCTGCCTCGATCTGATTCATCCTCATCCGCCCGCCGACCCGGCGGAGGAAGCGCGCGCCAAGCCGTTCATGGACAAGCTGCGCGCATTCATGGAGCGCGTGGAGTCGGAGGAGATCGATCGCACCGGCGAGATTCCCGAGCGCGACGTTCAGGAGCTTCGCGACATGGGCGCCTTCGGTATCAAGATCCCGAAGGAGTACGGCGGCCTTGGGTTGTCGCAGATGAGTTACGTGCGCGCGATCGAGCTGGTTACTTCCAAGGATGGCTCGATTACGGCGCTTCTCTCCGCGAGCCAGTCGATTGGAGTTCCGCAGCCGCTCAAGCTGTTCGGCACCGAAGAGCAGAAGCGGAAGTATTTCCCGCGCCTCGCCAAGGGCGCGATCTCCGCGTTCGCGCTGACCGAGGACGATGCGGGCTCCGATCCCGCCAACATGCGCTGTACTGCCACGCCCTCCGAAGATGGGAGACACTTCATCATCAATGGCGAAAAGCTCTGGTGCACCAACGGAACGCGCGCCGAGCTGTTCGTGGTGATGGCGAGGACGCCGGAGAAGGTGATCAACGGCAAGCCCAGGAAGCAGATCACCGCCTTCATCCTCGAGTCGTCGATGCCGGGCGTCGAGGTCGTGCACCGGCTGCGGTTCATGGGACTCAAGGCGATCGAGAACGGCGTCATCCGCTTCACGAATGTGAGGGTCCCGCGTGAGAACATGCTCTGGGAAGAGGGCAAGGGGCTCAAGCTGGCGCTCGTCACGCTCAACACGGGCCGGCTCACCATTCCCGCCGGCTGCGCGGGCGCAGGGAAGCAGATGGTGTCGATCACCCGAAAGTGGGCGAACGAGCGCGTGCAGTGGGGACAGCCGATCGGGAAGCACGAAGCAGTGGCACAGAAGATCGCCCGCATGACGGCGTATACCTTTGCCATGGAGGCGATCGCCGAGCTCTCGACCGCGCTGTACGAGAAGGGAGGCTACGACATTCGCCTCGAGGCGGCGATCGGCAAGCTGTTCAACACCGAGGCCGGTTGGCGGATCATCGACGACACTCTCCAGATCCGCGGCGGCAGAGGGTACGAGATGGCGGAGTCGCTCGCGCGGCGTGGTGAGCCGGCCATACCCATAGAGAGGGCGATGCGCGATTTCCGCATCAATCTCATCTTCGAAGGATCGTCGGAGATCATGCGCCTCTTCATCGCGCGCGAGGCGGTGGATCATCACTTCAAGCTCGCCTTCAACATCGTCAATCCCGAATCGACGTTGAAGGAAAAGCTCTCGGCGATGGCGAACGCGACGCCGTTCTACCTGACGTGGTACCCGTCGCGCTGGCTCAACGCGGCAAGGCTGAGACGTTACGGAGAGTTTGGGAAGCTGGCGCGTCACGTCCGGTACATCGAGCGCACCACCCGCCACCTCGGCCGCTCGATCTTCCACGCCATGATTCGATTCGGCCCGAAGCTCGAGCGCAGGCAGATGGTATTGTTCCGGGCGGTGGACATCGGCGCCGAGCTCTACGCGATGTCGGCGGCGTGCGTGCGGGCGCAGATGCTGGCGAAGCAGGGTCGGGCGGAAGCCGTCACGCTTGCCGACGTGTTCTGCCTCGAAGCCCGGGACCGCATCAAGGTGCACTTCGAGAATCTCTTCGGCCCCAACGATCCTGCCCTCTACAAGCTGGCGTTGGAAGTGTTGCGCGGAGAGCACGCCTGGCTGGAGCAGGGAATTGTCTCCAGCTTGGCGAGCTTCGACAAAACGAAGCGGCGCCCCCCTCCAGGTGGTGGGGGCGCCGCTCTTCCCGCTGATTCCGTTACCGCGACAGTAGGCGCTACGCAGTAGCCTCTACCATCGTAAACGTCGTCTACATCGTGGCTGTCGGGCGCGCCACCGCTCCGTCCTTGGCCGAGAAGCCGATGCCGAGCATCGCGATCCCGAGTACCGCATGCAGCCAGATATCGTTTCCGCCGAGCGGAACCAATCCGAATCCGTCCGGAGCGACGAAGGCGAGGGCTGTGAGCACAGCGTAGATGATTCCGCCGGCCTTGAAGAAGGTCACCGATCCGCTCCAGCTGCGCGAGCCCGCGAGGCCCACGAGTCCGAACAGCAGGTGTACGATGTTGTGCAGCAGGTTCACCGGGAACATCCCCAGCGCCTGGGCGGAGGTGGCGGGATCTGTGGGTTGCATCGCCATCCCGCCCGGCGCGATGAAGCCGCCGATCGCGAGGAGAATGAAGACGACGCCGAAAACCGCTGCCAGCTTTTGAGTCGTTGTATTCATGCTGTGCGTCTCCTTGGAGGGTAATTGACACCCGCGGCGCAACTGCCCGCGACGCTCTAACCTAGGCGCGACAGGAGTTTTTCGCTATGACGGAGGCGCAAGCACATGTTTGCTTGGCCACAGGCATTTCATCGATCCCTCCGCTTAATAAACGCAGTCCATGCTGCGTTTGCAGGGCGCTCTAGGCGGTGACCTCGAAGCAGCACCGTGGCTCGTCCTCCAGTTCGCAGCAGATGCTCACCGGCGTAGCCAGGTATTGCACCAGAAACCCCTGGAGGACTTTGCAGGCGGCCGGGTGCTCCGAAGTCAGAGCAGCCAACGGACATCCTCCGAGGCTTCGAATCATCAATGTTCCGTTCCGCGCTCGGACCTCTGCTACGCCTCCGAAGCTCCTGAGGAGCCTCGCTGCCGCATGTACGCGATTCTTCATGGCCCCGGTTGGCCTTGG
>JANMTG010000281.1:0-1884 GCA_031390205.1 Gemmatimonadota bacterium | reverse complement strand
CGATCAGATGTAGCTTAGCCACCAAGCCCGGCGTGTTGCTTTCAGGTTGGCGTACCAGCGGCAAAGCGGATAGAGGATCAGCTACATCTGATCGGATCGGTGGCTCGGGTCGGCAGGGCGGCAGCTGCCTCAACTCCGGCGGCGGAGGCAGAGCGTTGACCCGGGCCTTGAATGCCTGAAAGTTCGGCGTATCGTTGAGCAGATTGCCTTCGGCGCCGAGTCCGAGATCGCCGATCAGATTTCTTGCTCTTTCGATCCGCGCCTCTTCCATCGGATGTGACGCGAACCAGCTCTCCACCTTCGACGGCTCGTAGCGGCGCTCCCGGAGCAGAACCTCGAACAAGTCCGGGATTCCGCCTGGCAACACACCACTTGAATCCCCCCAGCTTGGCGGGGAGAAGCTCGCTAGTGCATACTTGATCCGTGGCTCCCCCACGGACGTTCGAGCACCGCCACATCACCGTCCCGAAAACCGCGCGGTACGCGGTGATGGGCTCATTCGATGCGACCCTGAGCGAGGTCTGGATCGTCTGCCACGGTCACGGCCAGCTCGCCGCCCGTTTTCTTTCCCGCTTCGCGCCTCTCGAGCGCGAAGACCGGCTCTTCGTCGCGCCGGAAGCGCTCTCTCGCTACTACCTGACCGCGCCCAACACGGTCCACAGACCAGACAGTCCCGTCGGGGCCACGTGGATGACGCGGGAAGATCGGGAGGCAGAGATCGAGGATCAGATACGGTACCTCGATCTCGTTTACGAAGAAGTTTTCGAGCGCGTCGATCGTGCCGCCGTTCGCCTCTGGGCATTGGGATTCTCGCAGGGCGTGGCCACAGTGACGCGCTGGCTCGCCCGGGGAAAAGTGTCGGCCGACCGCGTCGTGCTGTGGGCGGGGATGATACCACCCGAGCTCGACGAGACCGGGGGGCGCGCACTATCGGCGCGGGGGCCGGTGACGATCGTGGTTGGATCTTCCGACGAATTCGCCACACCGAAGGTCGTTGCCGCGCAGGAAGCGAGGTTGCGCGACCTCGGCGTAGCGTACAAAACGATGAGCTTTGAAGGCGGGCACGACCTCTCCGATTCCGCTCTCCTGGAGATCGCCGCCGGCGATGCCTAGCGGCCGGAGCGCGGTCGTGACTACGGCTCTTTACGCCGTCTTCGCGGGCTGCGGCCGGGCTCCCACGCGATCGATCCTGAGCGCCGCGATTCGCCGGCCGTCCATGGCCACTACCTCCATGTCGCCCCCCGGGATCGGGATCCGGTCACCCATGCGCGGCAATCGCCCGAGCTTGGCGAACGCGTAGCCGCCAAGGGTCGTCCACTCACCGTCGGGAATCTGAATGCGATAATCTGATCTGACGTCGATGAGCGACAGCGATCCAGCCAGCTCCAGCACTCCATCCGTCACCACGGATTCGCGCGCGGCCGAGTCGTATTCGTCGCCGATGTCACCGATCACTTCCTCGACGAGGTCTTCCATCGTCACGATGCCGGCCGTTCCACCGTACTCATCGAGCACGATTGCCATGTGCGCGCGCGTCTTTCGCAGGTCATCGAGCACGCGGTGAGCGGGGCGGCTGTCGGGAACGTAGAGCGGGTCGCGCACCAGGTCGGCGAGGTTGAACGGCGTGTGGCCGGGGTGAAGCCAGAGATCCTTCGCCAGAAAAATCCCCGTCACATCGTCCAGAAACTCGCGGTAGACGGGATAGCGTGAGTAGCGCTCTCGCCGGATTACGTCCCACACTTCCTGCTCCGTAGATTCGATGTCCAGTGCCACCAGCTCGGTGCGTGGACGCATCACGTCGCGCGCTTTCTTCTCGTGAAAATCGAGCACGCCGGCGAGCATGGCGCGGTCGGATTCGTCCAGCGTGCCGCGCGCGTGCGCCTG
>JANMTG010000253.1:0-10319 GCA_031390205.1 Gemmatimonadota bacterium | reverse complement strand
GCGCCCGGCCGGTCACTGAGGTCGGGCGCTCGCTTTTCAGCGGAATCGCGGCATCCATAGGGGCAGGCTCGGGGCGCATGATAGAAAAACTCAAGAAAAAGCTGGGAGAGGAGGCGGAGCGGCTCCAGCGTGAGCTGAGCGTCACGCTGCCGCAGGAGATCCGACGGGCCGTCGAGATGGGCGATCTCCGCGAGAACAGCGAATACAAGGCAGCGCTCGAGCGCCAGCAGTTCGTGCAGGCACGACTCGGCCAGCTGCGGCAGCGTCTGAGCAAGCTCTCCCAGATCGATGTCTCGCAGATCCCGCCCGACAAGGTAGGACTAGGCTCCCGGGTTGTGGTGGAGGACGAGAACACGGGACAGCGGGAGAGCTACAGCCTCGTGTTCGGGGACTCGGTGGAGTTCGAGGAGGGGCACGTGAGCATGTCGTCGCCTATCGGCAAGTCACTCGTGGGCAGGAGCGTCGGCGAGAGCGTCGTGCTCAAACTGCCCGCGCTGACGCGCCGACTCAAAATCGTCGAGCTGAGAACGATACACGACGCGGCCTGAAGCGCCGCCGCGGGTTTCGCTGAGGACCGGCTCAGCGCTTGTTGATACTGAACATGCGATCGACGTCGTGCTGATAGGCGCGGAGCTGAGCGCTTTTCCCATTCTCATTCCAGCCGAGTAAGGGCGCGACGATATCAGTGGCGCGCGGAGCGATGCTGGCACCGTGATCGCGAGTCTCGAACGCGATGTGCGTACGTCGAATCAGCAGATCGGATAACGTCGCGGCCATCTCTTCCCTGACGGCATAGACCAGATCCGCGCCAGTGTAGGGGAGGCCGGGCACCAAGGGGGCGGAGAGGCTCGCATCGTCCTGACCCAGTCGCGCGACCGCGGATTCTCTCGCCTCCCCGGGAAGAACGACCCAATCGGTGGGGGCGCGCTGGCGCTTCCGCCCGAGTGTCCGCTCGACGACATCCACGATCTCCGCGGCCATTGAGCGGTAGGTGGTGAGCTTTCCACCGGTCACGTTGATCACTCCCGAGTCATCCGTTACGATGCTGTGCTCGCGGGAAATCGCGGTTGGGCTCGACACGCCGCCGCTCGCGAGCGGCCGGATTCCCGCCCACGCACTCACGACATCCGCGGGTCCGAGCTCCGCCCGCGGGAAGTATGCATTCGCGGCCTGGAGCAGATAGTCGACGTCGCTCCTCGAAGCCCTCACCGTTTCGGGCGATTCGTCGGTCCACGTATCGGTCGTGCCGATGATCGTGTGAGGTCCGGCCGGCAGGCAGAACATTACCCGCCCGTCGACGGGCGAGATGAGTGTCAGAGCGTCGCGATTGCCGATGCGCTCACGAGGCACCGAGATGTGCACTCCTTTGCTGCCGCGTAGCCGCCGAGCGCGCTTGTCGACGTTGAAGTTGTTCTCCCAGACTCCGGTCGCATTGACGATTGCGCGCGCCCTTACTTCTTCAACCTCGCCGCCATCGTCGGGCTTGACGGTCGCACCGGTCGCCTGCCCTCCATCGCGTAGGATCCTTGTCACACGGGCGTGCGTGACCACGACAGCGCCATGGTGTCGCGCGGCGAGGGCGTTCGCCAGAGTAAGGCGGGCATCGTCCGTGGCGGCGTCGTAGTAGACGGCTCCGCCTTTCAGGCCTGCGGCCCTCAGCGAGGGCTCCCTCTCGATCGTTTGAGCGGCGTTGAGGGCGAGATTCCGCGGTGAGCGTCCCGCCGCCATCAGATGATAGACGAAGAGTCCAGCGCTCAGCTTGATCCTGCCGACACGAGCGCCGCGATAGATCGGCCAGGTGAACGCCAAATGCTCGACCAGATGCGGAGCAATCCGCAGCAGAGTCTGCCGCTCGCGAATCGACTCGTACACCAGATGAAACTGGGCGTGCTCGAGATACCGGATTCCGCCGTGCACCAGGCGGGAGGACCTTCCGGAGGTTCCACTGGCGAAGTCCTCCCGCTCGACCAGCGCGACCCGGAGTCCCCGCATTGCCGCATCCCGTGCGACACCACAGCCCGTGATCCCGCCCCCAACTACCAGAACGTCGAAGACCTCGCCGGACAGGCCCGTCATATCAGGGTTCGGGGGCGATTATGGGGGATCCCCCGAATTCGAACGCAAGAATCGGATAGCCCCGGCGATCGAGCCGTCTCATACTGAAGCACAGACCACTATACTCATACACCGCACCGTGGGCAGCGACCGATGACAATGCAATCACTCCACGCCATTAACGAATCCAGCGCCTGGAACTCCGTGCTCCACCGCGATGAGCGCTCGGACGGAGCGTTCGTCTACGCCGTCGCAACAACGGGAATCTACTGCCGCCCATCGTGCCCGTCGCGGCGGCCCAAGCGCGGAAACGTGAGCTTCTTCTACTCAGGGAAAGCGGCCGAGCGGGCTGGGTTTCGCGCCTGTCAAAGGTGTCTGCCACAAAGCGCGTTGAAGCCAGCAAGCGCCGCCGTGCAGCGCGCGCGTGATTACATCGACCGTCGGCTTGTCGAGCCCGGCGCAGAGCGGATCACCCTCGGGCGGATCGCGAACGAAGCGGGATTGAGCCCGCACCACCTGCAGCGCAAATTCAAGGATGTGGTAGGCCTCACGCCGGCGCAGTACGGCCGCGCCCGGAGGAGCGAGAAGCTGAAGGACCAGCTCAAGCGCGGCGAGACGGTGAGCCGCGCCACTTACGGCGCAGGCTATGGATCGAGCAGCAGAGTCTACGAGAGCGCGAGCGCGCAGCTCGGCATGACGCCCGCGACTTACCAGCGGGGCGGGGCCGGAGCGCGCATCGACTACGTGGTTGCCGGTACCTCGCTCGGCTACCTCCTGGTGGCGGCGACCGAGCGCGGCATCTGTGCCGTGACGCTTGGTGACGATCCCGGCAAGCTCGAAGTAGCACTCGCCGCGGAGTATCCCGCCGCGAAACGGGAGCGCGTGACTGCGCCGGCAAGCGCCCTCGGAGCCTGGGTCAGTGATGTCGTCGCGTATCTCGATGGCGAGCGCGCCGGATCAGATTTGCCTCTCGACCTGCAGGCAACCGCGTTCCAATGGAAAGTGTGGCGCGAGCTCCAGAAAATTCCTCTTGGTGAAACCCGTACCTACTCGGAGGTGGCGGCTGCTATCGGATCGCCGAAGGCGGCGCGCGCCGTTGCCGGCGCGTGCGCGAAGAATCGAGTAGCGCTGGTGATTCCGTGTCATCGCGTGGTGAGACGCGGTGGCGAGCTTGGCGGATATCGCTGGGGCCTCGATCGAAAACGACAGCTGCTCGAGAAAGAGAGCGCGGCGCGGAAGGCTGCCCCGTCCTAGAAAGATATAGTTCCCCCGTCTAACTTCCCTCTATGGCAACATTCGGGAACGGACGACGGGTAGCCATCGTCGCCGGCGTGCGAACGCCGTTCACAAAGGCCGGGACTGCGTTCAAATCCATTTCCGCGATCGATCTCGGCAAGCTGTGCGTGGCCGAACTGCTGCAGCGGACCAATCTGGAAGGAAAAGAAGTTCAGGCGCTGGTGTTCGGCACCGTCATTCCCTCCATTGTCGCGCCCAACATCGCACGCGAGGTGTCGCTCCTCCCGCAGCTGCCCAAAGGTGTGCAGGCGTTCACGGTTGGTCGCGCCTGCGCTTCCGCGAATCAGGCTATCACCGATGCCGCCGATCAGATAGCGCTCGGACACATCGACGTGGCCATCGCGGGAGGCTCGGAATCGCTGTCCAACATTCCCATTCTGCATTCACAGGGATTCGCCGAGGCGCTCGTGATGGCCTCCAAGGCGAAGTCACTGCCGGGCAGACTGAGGGCGCTCGCCCGCATCAGGCCGAAGGATCTCGTTCCCATCACGCCTGCGATTGCCGAGCCTTCGACCGGTGAGACGATGGGACAATCGGCCGAGAAGATGGCGAAGCTGAACGCGATCTCGCGTGAAGAGCAGGACCACTTCGCGCTACGCTCGCACCGTCTCGCTGCCGCCGGCACGGCAGACGGCCGTCTCGCAGCGGAGATAATGCCCGTCTATGTCCCGCCGCGATTCGAGACCGTGATGACATCGGACAACGGCATCCGTGAAGACACGAGCTACGAACAGCTCGCCGCGCTGAAACCGGTGTTCGACCGTAGGTATGGCTCGGTAACCGCGGGAAATTCATCGCCGCTCACCGACGGCGGTGCTTGCGTGCTGCTGATGAGCGAGGAAAAAGCGAAGGCGCTCGGATATCCGGCGCTCGGGCTCATCAGGTCTTACGCCTACGCCGCGCTCGATCCCGGTGAGCAGCTACTGCAGGCAACGGTTCTGGCTGCACCCGTCGCGCTCAAACGAGCCGGCCTCACGCTCGCCGATATCGATCTGATCGAGATGCACGAGGCGTTTGCCGCGCAGCTGCTGTCGAACCTCAAGGGGTTCGAGTCGAAGGAGTGGGCGGCGCGCGCCGGCTTTGCACAGCCCGTGGGCGAGGTGGACCGGGCGAAGCTCAACGTCATGGGTGGGTCGGTCGCAATCGGTCATCCCTTCGGCGCGACCGGGGCTCGCATCACCACGACGCTCCTCCACGAGCTGCGACGCCGCGGCGGAAAGTTCGGGCTGATGACGGTATGCGCCGCCGGCGGGATGGGTTTCGCAATGGTGGTGGAGAGAACCTGATGAGCAGCGCGTCGGAAGCTTCGGTCGGCGGACTGGTCGGTACCAGGTGGAAGCCGGCACTGTCGGTCGAGACGACCGATGGAGTCGCCGTCATCACCTTCGACCTGCCGAACGAATCGGTGAACAAGCTCAATCGCGTGGTAAAGGACGAGTTCGTCGCCATGGTGACCCGACTCGAGCGCGACACCAGCGTCTACGGCGCGGTGCTGCTCAGCGGGAAGCCCGACATCTGGATCGCCGGCGCGGACATCGAAGAGTTTCTCGAGCTCAAGACCAGCACCGACGCCGAGAGGCTGAGTAGGGATGGCCAGATGTTGCTGGACTCGATCGAGCGTCTGCGAATTCCCGTCGTTGCCGCGATACACGGCGCTTGCCTGGGAGGCGGGCTGGAGGCGGCACTGGCATGCCGGTATCGCATTGCCACCGACCATCCGAAGACGGTGCTTGGACTGCCCGAGGTGCAGCTCGGTCTCATTCCCGGCGCGGGCGGCACTCAGCGCCTGCCGCGCCAGATTGGCCTCACCGCGGCGCTCGACATGATCCTCACCGGAAAGAACGTCCGCGGAAAGAAAGCGTTGCAGCTGGGACTCGTCGACGAGCTGGTCCATCCCTCCATTCTGCGAACGGTGGCGATACAGCGCGCCCGTGAAGTGGCCGAAGGCCGTCGCCGCAGCGAGCGCTTCAAGGGAGGAGTGAAGGGACTTCTCCTCGACTCGAATCCGGCGGGACGAGCGCTCGTGCTGCGCAAGGCGCGGGAGAAGACGCTGGAGAAGTCAGGCGGCCACTACCCCGCGCTCCTGGCGGCCATCGACGTCATTGCTGCCGGCTACGCCAAAGGTGCGGCGCACGGCTACCGCGAAGAGTCGCGGCGGTTCGGTGAGATGGCGATGACCGATGTGTCCCGGCAATTGATCTTTCTCTTCTTCGCTACCACCGCACTCAAGAAGGACACCGGCGTAGACCCGGCGCAGTATCCCGACCTTCCCGTGTCGGCATTCGAGCCGGTTCCCGTGGACAAGATCGCGATTCTGGGAGCCGGATTCATGGGTGCGGGAATCGCCACCATTGCCGTGCAGCATGGCACGCTCGTTCGCCTCAAGGACGCCGACCACGGCCGCGTGGCAAAGGGATACGCCGCCGTTCGTGAAATCCTCCGCGAGAGTCTCAAGAGAAGGCACATCACGTCCGCCCAGTACGGTGACTACATGGCACTTCTCGGAGGCACGGTCGACTACTCCGGATTCGGAAACGTCGACCTGGTGATCGAGGCGGTGTTCGAGGACCTCGCCATCAAGCACCAGGTGCTGAGGGAAGCGGAGGCGTCGGTGCACCCGTCGGCCATCTTTGCGTCGAACACCAGCACCATCCCCATCGCACAGATCGCCCAGGCATCGAGCAGGCCCGAGCGCGTAATCGGCATGCATTTCTTTTCTCCGGTGCACAAGATGCCGCTGCTGGAAGTCATCACCACCGCGGACACCTACCCTCAGGTCACGGCAACCGTGGTGGGTTACGGTAAGAAGCTTGGCAAGACGGTGATCGTGGTGAACGATGGTCCGGGTTTCTACGTCAACAGGATTCTCTCTCCCTACATCAACGAAGCGGGACTGCTGCTCGATCAGGGTGTCGCCGTCGACATCATCGACAGGGCGCTGGTTGAGTTCGGATTTCCTGTTGGCCCGATTACCCTGATCGACGAGGTGGGCCTCGATGTGGCCGTGAAGGCGGGGAAGATCATGGCCGAAGCGTTTCCCGACCGCATGCAACCCGCGAAATCGATCATGGCAGTGGTGGCGGCGGGCCGGTACGGCCGTAAGTCTAAGAAGGGGTTTTACAGTTACGACAATGATGGCAAGAAAGGGGATGTCGATCCCGGCGTGTACGGCCTGTTCCTCGCTAGGCGGCACATCCCGGTCGTGCAGTCGATTGCCAGCACCACTCCCGACGCTCTAGCGCGTCCGGAGATGCCGGCGATTCAGATTCAGCAGCGCGCCGTGCTCGCCATGCTCAACGAGGCGGCGCGCTGCCTTAGCGAAGGAATAATCCGGTCGGTCCGCGACGGCGACGTCGGCGCGGTTTTCGGAATCGGCTTCCCTCCTTTCAGGGGTGGCCCTTTCCGCTATATGGACTCACTCGGCGTCAGCATCGTGGTGCAGCGGCTGGAGGACCTGAACGCCCGGTTTCCAGGACGCTTCGAGCCAGCGGAGATTCTGCACGACATGGCACGGCGCCGGCAGGTTTTCTATGCGGACGAGCGCGGGTGAGTCTCCGCTCGCTGCTGCGCAATCGATTGTCGCGATGTGCGATCATGACAGTGGCGGCCACGTTGGGCTGCACCACCGGCGGCAGTCCAGGTGGTACTCCTGCATCACCGCCGCGCACCCGGCCCGAGCTGACCGCATATCGGGAGACATCACGCTATTCCGATGTGCGGAAGTTTCTGGATTCGCTGGAGTCAATGCGACTGCCGCTGGCGTTCGGCTCAATCGGAAAGACCACCGAAGGTCGGGACATTCCGTACGTCATCGCGTCGCGACCGGCCGTCGCCACCCCCGCCGAAACAAAACGGCTGCAGCGGCCGATTGTTTACGTGCAGGGGAACATCCACGGCGGGGAAGTCGAGGGGAAAGACGCGTTGCTCGCACTGGTGCGTGACCTGGCTGTCTCGCCGCGCCCCAATGTGCTCGATTCGATCGTCCTGATCGCCGTACCGATCTACAACGCCGATGGCAACGAGCGGTTTGGGCCGCAGTCGCGAAACCGCGGCGACCAGAACGGCCCTGAGTTGGTCGGTGCGCGCGCCAATGCGCAGAACCTCGATCTCAATCGCGACTACGTGAAGGCCGAGGCGCCGGAGACGCGCGCATCGCTGGCGATGTTCAACGCCTGGGATCCCGACGTGTTCGTCGATCTGCACACGACCAACGGGAGTTATCACGGCTACGCGCTGACCTATTCTCCATCGCTCAATCCGGCCGCTGTTTTTGGCGGCTTATACGCCCGCGACACGCTGCTGCCGGTGTTGCGAGACCGAATGCGCAGCCGGCACGGACGCGAAGTATTCGACTATGGAAACTTTCTTAGCGACGAGAGGGCGGTGCCGGAATCGACGGCAAGCGAGGGGTGGGCAACCTTCGATTCCCGGCCCAGATTCGGAACCAATTACTATGGCATGCGCGGCCGGATCGCGATTCTGAGCGAAGCCTACTCGCACGACCCGCTCGACCGGCGCATCGCCTCGACTTACGCCTTTGTCAGCGAGATTCTGTCGCTCGTCGCGGAGAAGGCCGCTTCGGTCAGATCACTCTCGGCGCGTGCCGCGAGCCAGCCCTTGGCGTGGGGGCGCTCGGCGGACTCGCTACAGCTCGTTGCCGTCCGGTCGGACCTCGTCGCGACGCCGCTGGCGCTGGACGTGATCAGGGAAGCTCTAGAGCGCACTGATGATTCCTCGCTCACTGAGGTCGGGGTGAGGCGCGGATATCGCCGCACCGGTCGTTTCACCACCGTCCGCATGCCGGTATTCGACCGCTTCACATCGACTCTGGACCGCATCCCTCCCGCGGCATACGTAGTCGCGCCGGCTGATACCGCCGTCGTGAGGCTCTTGCGCCGGCACGGAATCAGGGTCGACCGCTCCGATTCGGCATGGAGCGCTCGCGGCGAGTCATTCACGGTCGATTCGATCATCATCGCTGCGCGCGCTTTCCAGGGTCACCGGGAGACACGTCTCCAGGGAAAATGGGAGCGCGCCTTGCAGACATTTCCGGCGGGGTCATTCATCGTCTCCACCGCGCAGCCGCTGGGAACGCTCGTCGTGTACCTTCTCGAACCGGAGAGCGAAGACGGCCTTGTCACCTGGAACGCCTTCGATGCGAGCTTGAGGAAAGGCGAGAAATTTTCCGTGCGCAAGGTTCTCGACATCACCCGGCGCGGCCGCTCCCGACTGCGTCGCTCCTCGACGACCGCAAACCCCCTTCCACCACGGAACGAATGATCCGCGGCGCACTGCTGTATCTCTCGAGTCAGGGGCAGGTTTTCAGATTCGTCCGCAATAACCGGCTGGCGAAGAGTTTCGCTAACAGGTTCGTCGCGGGGGAGACCCTGAATACGGCGCTCGCCGCGGTATCAAAGCTCAACGCCCGCGGCATTAGCGCATCGCTGGACCTCCTCGGCGAGAGCGTCCACAACGAAGCCGAGGCACGCGCGGCCGGTCGCGAGTACATCACGATGCTGGACCGGATTTACGAGCGGAAAGCGGACGCCAACGTTTCCGTGAAGCTCACCGCCATGGGACTCGACGTTTCGGAGGAGCTCTGCGTGGCGGTGATGCAGGACATCCTTCAGCGCGCGCGCGAGTACCGGACCTTCGTGCGGATAGACATGGAATCGAGCGCCTACACTCAGCGCACGCTGGACCTGTTCGAAAGACGGTTCTATCCCAACTATCGGGAGAACGTCGGGATCGTTCTCCAGAGCTACCTGTACCGCACCTACGCCGACGTCGAGCGCGCCAATCTGATCAAGGCCCGGGTTCGACTCTGCAAGGGCGCGTACAAGGAGCCGGAGACAGTAGCGTTCCCGGACAAGAAGGACGTCGATGCCAACTACATCAAATGCATGCACGCGCTGATGGAGCACGGCAACTATCCCGGCCTCGCCACCCACGACGAAGCGATCATCGAGGATGCCAAGCGGTTCGCGAAAACACATCAGATCGCTTCGAGCCGGTTCGAGTTCCAGATGCTCAACGGGGTGAGACGCGACCTTCAGGACCGGCTGGTGCGCGAAGGCTATCGGATGCGCGTTTACGTTCCGTTCGGAACGCAGTGGTACCCGTACCTGATGCGCAGACTGGCCGAGCGTCCCGCCAACGTTGCTTTCCTCACCGGCAATGTGCTGAAGGAAATGCTCGCGCGGCGCCGTTAGCATGGGGCAGTTCCTTCCCGCCGATCATTCCAAGGGAGACGCCAACACCATCGGCGGCTACATGGCTGTGCACAACCGCCCCGCCGCGTTCGAGGGGAGCGACCACGCATCATACAGCGTGGAGATCGTCGCCGATGTCGGCGACGACGGGAAGCATCCGTTCGGGGCATACCTGCTGTTCGTGCGCTGGCGGGAAAGCGACCCCGTTGCCACCGGACATCTGGAAACGGACTTCCTGGGCTTTGGCCAGACGGAAGAAGAAGCCCGCGCCGTCGTCGGCCGGCTCCCTCTGAACGAAGTAAAAGCGCGCCTCGACGAGCTGATCAAGACGAGACAGGCGGGCCTGCGGCCGTGGTGGGAAGCGATGCGCGAAGAGGGAAAGGCTTGACCCAACAGCAGGGCGTCGTGCTCAAGGGAACGGGCGGCATCTGGCACGTTCGCACTCAATCAGGCGACACCTACGAAGCATCACTACGTGGCCGGCTCAAGAAATACGACGACAGCCGAAAGCTGGCGGTAGGCGACGATGTCATCCTGGAGCACGACGAGACCGGCACCCACTGGGCAATCGCCGAGATCCTTCCACGCCGCTCGAGGCTCGCCCGTCGCGAGCCGGGGGGAGGCCAGGGCGAGCGTATCGTTGCCGCGAACGTCGATCAGGTCGCCATCGTCTTTTCGGCCGCGAAGCCGGAGCCCCACCGCCGCATGCTCGACCGGTTCCTCGTGATCGCCGAAGGCAACTCACTCGAGTCGCGG
>JANMTG010000241.1:0-8309 GCA_031390205.1 Gemmatimonadota bacterium | reverse complement strand
CTGGTACGGCGCCGTGACTTCCATCAGATCGAAGAAGCGGTCGAGCGTTGTCTGCGACTGCACAAGCTTTCCCGCACGCAGGAGCTGAATCGAGCTGTCGAGATACGCCCTTGCCTCCTTTGGAGGCTCGGGTGGTATCCGCCGCACTTCCTCGAGATGCCGCACGGCGCTGTCAGCTTCTCCGCGGCGCGCGAGCGCATCCACGAGCTTAAGTCGCGCGGCGAGATTCGCTGGCGCGACCGCGAGCACGTCCCTCAGTCGGTCTTCGTACCTGCGGGCCGAAGCGCTATCGGGTCGCTGAGCTTCGAGCTCAGCGAGCGCGTAAAGCACGTGAGCATTCGCGGTAGTATCGCGACGGAGCCGCTCGAGCGTCGCGCGCGCGTCCGAAGGACGTCCCGTAAGCGAGTAGAGCCTCGCAAGCGCGAGACTCACCTCCGTGCTCGCCGGGTCCAGCTCGCGGGCACGCCGCAATTGCTTTTCTGCCTCTTCGTAGCGGCCGGCTTGCAGGTAAGTGAGTCCAAGGTCCGCGTAGCCTGCGGGATCGTCGGGCGCGAGCCTGGTGAGCATTTTGAATGCGGATTCAGCCTCCGGCAATTGGTTTCGCTGGAGATAGCTGAGTCCCAGCATGCGAGTGGTGTAGAGCCTCTCCACGGGCGCCCGCTCGGATCGACACGCGGTGGTTGCGGCAATCAACGCCGCACCGAGGAAGACAGCCCAAGCTCGCCAGACCATCTGGGTCATCCGCGCCTCATCAAACGGGGTGGTAATCTCTCGCGTGTTGCCACGTGTGGATTTAGGTTTCGCGATCAGCAGCAGAAGAATAAGCGAAAGTAAGAAAAATATGCCGTTTTCGTTTGCCGATTCGCGGCTCAATCCATGGCGTGGCCTCGGTGGACTGCCGCGCGAGGTGTGGCTCCTCTTCGCGACGAACCTGATCAACAGAGCCGGAACGATGATCTTGCCGTTCCTCGTGCTCTACCTCACGCGCGAGCTCAACTTCTCGCCAGGCCGCGCGGGTATGATGCTCGCCGTGTACGGAGCCACTGCGATCGTCGCCGGTCCGATATCGGGGCGGCTCACCGATCAGATTGGCGCGCTGCCAATCATGCGCGCGTCGCTTGTCACTACAGGAGTGATGCTGCTCCTCTTTCCGCTGGCGAAGACCTTCGCGGGCGTGCTTGCGCTCACCGTCCTGTGGGCTGGGTGCGCGGAATTGTTCCGTCCCGCCAGCCTCGCCGCCATCACTCACATCGTTCCGCCACACCAAAGGAAGGCCGCGTTCGCTCTCAACCGCCTGGCCATCAACCTGGGCATGAGCATCGGACCGGCCCTCGGCGGGTTTCTCGCGGCAGCGTCGTTCCGCGCGATGTTCGTCGTCGACGCCGTTACCACGCTGCTCGCGGGTGCGCTGCTTTCGCTCACTCCCTGGCGCGCCCTCACCGGTGTCGGAACGCCCGAATGGGAAGCCGAGCCGGGCGACTCGGCCCCGGCGAGCATCTTTCACGACCGGACATTCCTGATTTTTCTGGCGGGAGTACTCCTCGTCGGCATCGTGTTCTTTCAGCACGAGGCGGCGCTGCCGCTCTACCTGGTCAGGCATCTCGGACTCTCGACCGCATTCTACGGAATGCTGTTCACCGTCAACACACTCCTGATCGTAGCCCTCGAAGTTCCCCTCAACACGGCGACCGCCCACTGGCCGAATACGCGCTCGCTCATCATCGGCAGCATGCTCTTCGCCATCGGATTCGGCGCTCTCGGCGTAATCGCTTCGCCGGCGGGCGTGATCGCGACTGTCGTAGTGTGGACGTTCGGCGAGATGATGCTCTTTCCGGCGATGTCCGCCCATCTGGGCGACATCGCTCCCGAAAATCGGCGAGGATCCTATATGGGAGCCTACAGCATGTCGCTCAGCGTTGCCTTCACACTCGGCCCCTGGATGGGGACCTACCTCCTTGACGCTCGAGGGCCGGCGATGTTGTGGCTCACGATGGCCGTGCTCGGGGTGCTGGCCGCCGCGCTAATGGCTTTCGCCACGCCTGGGGCTGGAACGCGTTATGCGATTTCGCGGCACGTCACAATCACCGGGTGA
Source organism: Gemmatimonadota bacterium (assembly GCA_031390205.1). Classification (GTDB taxonomy): domain Bacteria; phylum Gemmatimonadota; class Gemmatimonadetes; order Gemmatimonadales; family Gemmatimonadaceae; genus UBA4720. The sequence continues at coordinate 6,217 of JANMTG010000241.1, read as the reverse complement.
ACGAACATGATACGTCGAGCGATTTCAGTCCTCCTTGTCGGCGCGGCGGTGAGCGCTTGCTCGACGACGCCGCTGAACGAGGCTGCTCAAATCATGGAGCGCACCACCGTGACCGTCGATAATCAGAGCTTTTCGGATATGACGGTGTACGCTTCACGCGGCCAGCGCATCAGATTGGGGACGGCTTCCGGAAAATCGACGACCGTATTCACCATCCCGTCTCACCTGGTGAGCGGGACGGCCGTGCTTCGGTTTATCGCTGATCCGATCGGAAGCTCGCGCGCTTCCGTGAGCGAAGAGATCAGCGTTTCCGCGGGAGACGAGGTCGGGCTCCTCATCCCGCCACCGTAGGGCAGCGGATCCGTCGAAGCCTTCACAGACGCGCGCCTTCCGCCGCGATGACTCTGAGCGCGCGCGGAACGCATTCAATGCGTATGTCTTTCGAACGCGCCTGACGAAGCTCTCCGTCGAGCTCGATTGCCGGCGGGGAAGCGAACGCAAGTGACATGCCTCGCGCAGTGAACGTGCGGACGGCCGGCAACTGGCCGTGAGTGCCCCGAATCGCCGCGGCGAACAGGCGGACTCTCTGTAGTACGTTCGCGTCCCGCACCAAACACACATCGAGCTCACCGTCGGTTACCGAGGCCTCGGGCGCGATGCGAAACGCTCCCCCCAGGTAACGGCCGTTCGAGACCGTGACCATGAGCAGCTCCCGCTCCGACGCATTCGCACTTCCGTCGATCGCCACTGGCAGCCCCCGGTATGTGAAAAGCTGCGCGAGAGCAGAGTAGACGTAGAGCACGTCGCCCTTGAGGAACTTCACACGGGTGGTTGCGTCGAGCACCGATGCAACGAACCCGAAGCCGCAGCTGTTGATGAAGTATCGTCCGTCAGCGATTCCGACATCGATACGCGTCGATGCGCCGTCAGCGACCAGTCTTGCGATCTGCGCAGGCGCATGGCTCGCGACGCCGAGCGTCTTGGCGAAGTCGTTTCCCGTGCCTGCGGGAACCACCGCGAGTGCGCAGTCAGCGCCTGATCTCAGCAGGGCATCAGCAACTCGGCCGCAGGTGCCGTCGCCGCCGACAACGGCGATCGTTTTCCAGCCAGCGTCGAGCGCTTCGCGGGTGAGGCGCTCCTCGTGGCCGCGCTGAACCGTCTGTTTGATGTTACTGATGCCAAGCGCGGCGAAGCTCTGCGTGATTGCCCGCAGTCTTCGCCGCGCGGCGCCTTTTCCGGCGGCGGGGTTCAGGATGATCCCCGCGGTTTGAGTCAGGGAAGCTCGACCGACCGACGCGGCTCCCTCACGTCCAAACCCCCTTAACGATCAGCGAGTCGCTCTTGCCAGTCTAAAGGGTAGTTCTTCCCGTACAGCAGCCAGTAGGGCATTGTCCCCAGATTGGTGCCGCTGCGGCGGCGCGACCGCGCACGGTATTAGTAACTCGCGCTATGAATGGGGAGAGACTCCGGCTCGAAAAGACGGAGGCATGTGTCACCGTGGCCCTTACGTCGCTTCCCGCCGTGCGGCAGGGCGATCCCTGGGGATGCTTGTATTCGGCAAAGTCTGCGTCTGGCCGGGGGCGTGCCCCTTCGCCCAATATCCGATGGCAAACAGCGATCTCTTCCGAAAGGGTCGCTTGAACACCGCCACTAGCAACAGGAACCCGAAGGATTGTCCAGCGCAATTGCGTGGTCCGGGGAACGCGGTCGACCCACAGGTAATACTCAGCCACGGTGGCCGGTTCGAATCCGTACCTTGCCTCTCTGTCGGTCGGGTCGAGATTCCTGATGCGGGCATAGGGAAACCCCGAAGTCGGAGGATTGTCAGGGTTTGGTAGCGAGTCGCCGAGCGCCACAATTTCCACATCGACGGTACACGCCCTTGAGCGACAGATCGCGGGTCTGCTTCGGACGTGTGGATACAGACCGGGAACAAATCCCCGATCTCTTGCCTGCTGCCGGAATTCGGATGCGACAGAACTCACGCCGGGGGGAAGGGGCGTCGGCCGGGGTTCCGGGAACCCGCCTGGATTGCAGCCAACCAAACTCACTGCAAGCGTGAGAACGGTCCACCGGCCGGCCCTGCTGAGAGTGCCATCTGAAGCGTTCATATCGGCTCCTCGTAGTGGTGAGATAAAACGATACTACCTCGAACGAGTATCGGTTGCCAGCGCGCGCAGCACCGGTGCCGCAACCGTTCGTAGCGGGGGATCGGCCGAAGCCCACAAATCAGTGACCGCCACAGCCCATCGACGTGCCGCGCGCGCATCCCCTCTCTTGATGGCGATCTCGGCGCGCAGCGTCATCGCCCTGCCAAAGGACGCAGCTCCCCCCAAATCTCGAAACATTGCCGCCCCGAATGTCGGCAATGCCCCCAAGGCTCCGTCGAGGGAAGCCTCGGCCGCTGCGGTATCGCCAACCTGAGTGCGCAGCCAGGCGTCCTGGAACACGTAGTCCGCAGATATGTCGCCGGGGCGCCAGCCTCGACGCGAGGCGGCCGCCGCGGCGAGGAGCTCGCTCGCCCGCCGTACCTCCCCCCGGCCAAATGCCTGCTGTGCAAGCCTTAGCTTGTCGTTGGTGGCCGGAGTGCTAAGGTCGCTTTTCCCATTCGTGCACGGCGTTGCCAGAAAGGCCGACCGGTCGGCGAGGTCCGCCCTCACCGCGTTGCGAATGTCGCTGGTCACATGATCGCGTAGCGCGGACTCCAGCTCCTTGCCCAACGCCGACAGCTCCGGTCCACATATACCCAGCGCTGCGTAGGCGAAGTACCTGCTCGCAAGATTGGCGACAAACGGTGTCACCATTCCACCTGTCAACGTGTTGGTTTCCAACGTGCGCTGCCAGTGCCGAGCGGCGAGATCAGCGCGACCGGTCAGCGCCGCGACCCACTGGAGCTCCACTTCGCTTCCGGTCGTGGCCGGCATTCGCAGCAGGGAATCGGCGAGGATCCGCGCAGCGACAAACTCGCCGCGCTTGAAGTGGACTCTCACTTTCCGGGCGCGAAGGCGGGCGACATCACTAGCGTTGATGTCTTGGGCCCCCGTTCGCAGCAGGAGCGCTACCGCTGAATCAATCGCGCGGAGTGCGGCGCTTGCCCGCGGGGGCCCGTCCCCCAGCTCCGCCCGTGCCTCGAGCGCGTCCGCGAGCGCTTCCTGGGCGGGAGAGCTGAGCGGAAAGCGCTCCGCCCAAGTCGAGGTGAACTCATTCAGAAGTCTCGTATTTCTCCGCAGCGCGGCATCGGCGGAGGCCGTCCTCTTCACGAGCGCGAAGGCTTCAACCGGGTACGGAATGAAACCGACGGTATCTCCCGGCTCAAGCGTGGGAATCGCCCCAAAGCGTGTTCGCTCGGGCGCTGCCGAAGCTCCCCATCGGGCACTCGTCGATGAAACCGGCAGCAGTGCCTGCAGCTTCGACGCGGCGAGCACCTCGTGAACGCCAGGCTGGAAGCGCAGAGCGGTCATGTAAGCATTCGCAGCGGAATGCCAGCTGCTGCGGAATGCCCAGCTTGAGGGAGACGACCTGCTGCTGACGACAGCACTGTCAGAGGATTGACACTCGCCCAACCCGTACCACCCGAGGAAATCCAAAGAATCGAGCCGCGTCAGCTCTTTATACGCAGCGCATGCGCTCGGAAACCTTTGCTCGAAGAAGGCGATAAGCCCAGTCGCGGCGAGCCGGTCCCGCGGAGAGAGCATACCGGACTCGTTGGATCCTCGAACGAGCTCATACGATTGGCTGCGCCTGGCCGGTGTCCGCCAGGCGATCAGTTGGGCGAGCCAAAGGCGCCCCGGTGCGTAACTGCCATCCGCGTTCACCGCTTCGCGGAACCCGTCCTCCGCCCCACGTATGTCCCACCGGGAAAGAGCGATATGTCCACGATTGCACGCGGACCAGGCACGAAAGGATCGAGTTCGGTCATCGCACCCGCCGGCAGCCCGTGGACGATCGCGCATCCCGAGCAGGCGTTGGGCGGACGTCGCGTAGAACGTCTCGCCGCGCGCTCCCGGCGGCACTGCGAATTCGTCGCGGCTTTCGGCCGACTTCACATCGTAAAGATGAACGCGTACGCGCGGCGTCTGCCGAGTGCCCGAGGATTGAATCCAGACCGCCTTCCCAGCGCCAACCCGGCGTGCCAGCGAAAGGGCTGCGCCCTCCGTCGTTGGGGCGCGCGCGCCGTCAGCGATTACTTGTGCGACTCTCGTTTCGGGAACGATTGGCAGCCCTTCCCATTTCATGAACGCGTCGTAAAGGCTGTCACCGACCTGTGAGCTGACTTCTGCACTGCCCGCAACAGATGCAGTCGAAGCGAGAACGACGAATCGAGTCGAATCAAGCGGCGGACTGCCGCCGAACACCGGGGGGACGTATCCGGCTCTCGATGCGAATCCCACCACGAGCACGACGGCGACAAGAGCCAGCGTGGCAACGCCGGCTCCCAGAGGGTGTGCTCGAACTGCTCCAACCAGGCGCTTGCGGGGCGAGAATGACGGCTTGACTGCGGGGATCGCGCCCGCGCTCATTCCCGGACTCGGATACGAATCCGGGAATGCCGCAGCGAACTCCTGGGCCTCGAGAGGGTCGGAATCAAACAGCGGTGGCGACGCCAACGCGTGCTTGAGCGGTATTTCGCGTTTCGGCGTTCGGATCGATATGGCGGGCTGGCAGAGCGCCGTAACAAAATCCGTGGCTGTGGCGTACCGATCGGCCGGATCCTTTGACAGCGCTTTCGCTACCGCCGAATCAAGCCAGGGGGGAGCATCTCTTCTCAACGAAGAGATGTGTGGCGGCGGCTCCGTAAATCTCTTTACGAATCCGTCCTTGCCAGGAAACGGAGTCTTTCCCGCCAGCATTTCGTAAAGCACACAGCCCAGGCTGTAGATGTCCGACCGCGCGTCGACGGGGCGATCGCCAAGGAGCTGCTCGGGACTCATGTAAGCGGGGGTTCCAGGACCACCGACGCCAGTCATGGTGAGCTGCTTCACGCCGGCAACGTCGATCGCTCTGGCGATTCCGAAGTCGGCCACGATGGCGTGGCCTCCGGAGAGCAGGATGTTCTCTGGCTTGATGTCGCGGTGAACGATGCCCTTGGTGTGCGCATGTGCCAGCGCGTCCGCGGTCTCCCGGGCGATCGCGCACGCGGACTCCAGCGCCATCTGCCGCTCCCGAGCCATTCTGATGCGAAGCGTCTCGCCCTCGACGTACGGCATCACGTAGTAGAGCATTGCTTCCACGTGACCCGAGTCGTGAAGAGGCAGAATGTTGGGGTGCTGGAGCCTCGCCACGAGGCGGATCTCGCGGATGAAGCGGAGCTCTCCGGTGTCGGAAGTTGGATCGGCGGTCAGGACCTTGATGGCGACCTTTCGTTCGTGCTTGAGGTCCTGGGCGAGATATACGGTGGCGAACGCGCCCTGGCCGATCTGGCGCTCGATCTCGTAATGTCCCCTGAGCGCCAACCGGAGGGACGCGATCGGGTCAGTGAACGAGGAGGGCAGCGGGCCCTGGTCCCGAACCTCAGTCATCGAGCGTGCTGGAAAGGACGGAGCATTTGACCCGCTTGGACGAACCGGGGCAAACATAGGAGCTATGGTGGGGAAGGGCCAGCGCTTTCGGTAGGTGAAACGGAATCCTAATGCAGTGTTTGAGTTGGATCGAGTTGGATCGAGTTGGATCGTGCGCCGGAAAACTGGTCTCGGTGAGGGACTTGAACTCGGCCCCTTGCCGCTATAGGTTGAGAATCCCCTTCCGACCCGATTACAAAACGGGATCAGGAAGTGCGGGTCAGCTAGCCAGGGCTGAGAAATTTGCTTCCAATCACTTGACGAATGAACCGACTCGGTTTATTCTTCAAGGCTGCCGCAGAATTTGGCGGCAACACGAAAATTCAGCCGCCAGAAGTTTTGGCGCGCAATCGCTGTTTGAAAATCGAAATTGAGATCGATGGATGTGCGAGGCGAGGTCATTGATCCGGGACTCTTCAGTATCCCGGGGAGACTTCAAAACCTGAAACATTCAAAGTGATTCCGGACGTGGAAGTCGAAAGACTTACGTCTGGAGACGACTGCGTTCGGAAGAGCAATCAAATCTTCAAACTATTGGAGAGTTTGATCCTGGCTCAGGACGAACGCTGGCGGCGTGCTTAACACATGCAAGTCAAGGGGGCCCAGCAATGGGCAACCGGCGAACGGGTGCGTAACACGTGAGCAACCTACCGAAATGT
>JANMTG010000234.1:0-3146 GCA_031390205.1 Gemmatimonadota bacterium | reverse complement strand
CGACGCGCTTCGCGAACACCGCACAGATCCATCGTGTGGCATTCCCCGGCGGAAGCCGCGCCCAGCTCACGTTCTTCAGCGAGCCGGTCACCAGTGCCAGCTATGAGGCGGCGACCGGCCGCTACTTCGTCTTCCCACGAGACGTCGGCGGAAACGAGTTCTCGCAGTTGTATCGTTTCGATGTCGCGACGGGCGCCGTGACGCTGCTGACGGACGGGGGGCGTTCCCAGAACGGCAACGCCGTGTGGTCCACCCGCGGCACTCGCATGGCCTACGCCTCCACGCGCCGCAACGGAACCGACCGTGACATCTACGTCATGGATCCACTCGACCCGAAGAGCGACCGGTTGTTGCTGCAGGTCGAGGGCGGCGGCTGGGGCATCGCGGACTGGTCCGCGGATGACACTCAACTGCTCATCGGCGAATTCGTCTCGGTCAATCTCAGCCACCTCTGGCTCGTGAATGTCGTCACGGGCGAGCGGACAGCGCTCACGCCTCGCGGGGCGGACACGGTTGCATACAGCGGTGCGGAATTCTCCGCCGACGGCCGAGGCGTGTATCTGACCAGCGATCGCGATTCCGAGTTCTTTCGGCTGGCGCACTTCAATATCGCGACGAAGCGCCTGACGCCGCTCACCGCCGACATCAACTGGGACGTCGACGACTTCGACGTCTCCCCCGACGGGCGCACGATCGCCTTCGTCGCGAATGAAGATGGCGTCTCGCGATTGTACCTGCTCGACACGGGCACGCGGCGACACCGCAGAGTTGCTCGCGTCCCGGCTGGCGTCATCAGCGGACTGCGCTGGCATCCGACGCGACGCGAACTCGGGTTTGCGGTCGCGTCGGCGCGATCCGCATCGGATGTGTATTCGCTGGTGCCGGCGACGGGAGTGGTGACACGCTGGACAGAGAGCGAGCTCGGTGGAGTGACGGCGGCGACGTTGCCGGAACCTTCGCTGGTGAAGTGGCCGAGCTTCGATGGCCGCATGATTTCAGGCTTCTACTATCGTCCCCCCTCACGCTTCGAGGGCAGGCGTCCCGTCATTATCTCGATTCACGGGGGACCTGAGGGTCAGTTCACCCCGGGCTTTCAGGGGCGCAGCAACTATTACCTCCAGGAGCTTGGCGTCGCGCTCATCTATCCCAACGTTCGCGGCTCCACCGGCTACGGGAAAACGTTCGTCAAGCTCGACAACGGCATGCGCCGGGAGGATTCGGTCAAGGACATCGGCGCGCTGCTCGACTGGATCGCGCAGCAGCCGGAACTCGATGCCTCACGCGTCATGGTTACCGGTGGCAGCTATGGCGGTTACATGACGCTGGCGGTCGCAACGCACTACGACGCGCGCATCTGTTGTTCCCTCGACGTAGTCGGGATCTCGAACTTCGTCACCTTCCTCACCAACACCGAGAGCTATCGGCGCGATCTGCGGCGCGTGGAGTATGGTGACGAGCGGGTCCCAGAGATGCGGGCTTTCCTGGAGCGCATATCCCCGATCGCGAACGCGGCAAAGATTACGAAGCCCTTGTTCGTCGTGCAGGGCGGCAACGATCCGCGCGTCCCGCGCACCGAATCGGAGCAGATGGTCGCGACCGTGCGCAAAAACGGCGGCAGTGTGTGGTACCTGATGGCGAAGGATGAGGGCCACGGCTTCCGCAAGAAGCAGAATGTAGATTTCCAGTTCTACGCCACTGTCGAGTTCATTCGCCGCCACCTGCTCGCCGAGGAGGTCAAGAAGGCGGATTGACGGACCAGCCGCCGTTGCAGAAGGCCCCGGCGTACGCCGGGGCCTTTCTCATCATCAAGTTGCGCCCTGCTCGACGAATCCAGTCTCTTGCCCTTCGCAGATGGCGCGCATCCCACGCCTTACCCTTCCGCAAACAGCTCCGGGTGTGGCTCCTTGAGCCGCTTCGCCTTCGGCGCCTTCTTGAACGTCCGATTCGTTCCCGCCGTTCGCGGCATGTCCACGGTCTTCCCCTCCAGCAACTCGCCCACGGTGAGCAACTGCACCTTCGGGTGCTTTCCCCACGGTGATTCGTAGAAGCCGGCGGACGCGGCCTCTTTCCGCATGTCGCGCGTCGGTTCTTCAAATGAGATCAGCACCCCAAGCTCCGCCTTTTCTCTCGTCAGCACGCCGACGAGATCACGTACGTGACTCGACGTCACATGTCCAGCTTTGACTGAAAAGATTGCTTGTCTGGTCTGCTTCCCTTTTTTCCCTTCCTCATGGAAGTACAGCCGACCGTCGATCCCCTTGTCGGCACCCTTTTTCTGCTCCGCAGGTCGCGCGCCGACGAGGCCAAGCGCCCACCACTGGAACTGATACTGATCCGTTCTGGCAAGCTCTTCGGCGTCCTCCACCGTTGTCGGCTCGCCGATCACCTCGAAGTTCGCGCTAGCGCCGTAACTATCGCGCAGTCGCGTGCGAATCAGATTGATCGCAAGGTGCGTTATGTCGATACCGATCCAGCGCCGATTCAGCGCCTGAGCAGCGGCGATGGTGGTTCCGCATCCGCAGAAAGCGTCGAGAACCAGGTCGCCTTCATTACTGCTGGAAGCGATTATCCGCTTCAGTAACGCCTCCGGCTTTTGAGTGGGATATCCCAGTCGTTCTGCGCCTTGCGAGCTGATCGGGCGGATGTCTGTCCACAGATCCTGAAGGGGAACGCCTGGCATCTCGTCCAGATACCGCTTGTACGCCGGGGTGCCTCCACTCGGCGGAAAGTAAAGGCGTCCCTCACGATCGAAATTTTCCATCTTCTCCCGCGAGTACGCCCAGTAGCGACCCTTGTATGGCTTTCGCCCCTTGTATTCATAGAGCGTGTCGCCACCGGGCTTGGCGGCGGTGAGATTGTCGAGCCTATAGCGTCTGCCCGTTCCCTCCTCCACGTGCTTGTAGAAATCAACCAGGTAATCGTCTTCGTACGGAGTATAAACCGGATTCCAGGTCCATTCCCCTGAATTTGTGTAGAACAGAATCACATCGTGGATTCGCCCATGCTGTTTACGCCCTTGCTTGGTATCACTGTGCGCACTGCTGCGCTTCCAGATGATCTCGGTCCGAAACTTGTCGGCGCCAAACACGCCGTCCATCAGCAGTTTCAGATAGTGGCTCGCGGTCGGGTCGCAATGCAGGTATAGC
>JANMTG010000206.1:0-3807 GCA_031390205.1 Gemmatimonadota bacterium | reverse complement strand
CGATTCTCGAGGGCACCGGCACCGGCGCCTCGAACCCCCAGGTGAACTACGCTGGCGGGAGCAGCAACACCGACGACAGCGGTGAGCTGAGATACGTCCGGGTGGAGTTCGCCGGCTTCGCGACGGCGCAGGATCAGGAGCTCAACAGCTTCACGTTTGCCGCGGTGGGCAGCGGAACGCGGTTCTCATACCTCGAGGCGCTCTATGGGCTCGTCGACGCCTTCGAGTGGTTCGGTGGAGCGGTGGACGGCAAGTATCTAGTCTCCTATGAAACCGGCGACGACCACTTCGACGCCTCGGAGGGATACAGTGGACGTAACCAGTTTCTCATCGCCTTTCAATCCATCCGTCCCGATGCTCGGCCTGCCGCTGGTAGTGCTTCCAGCGATCCGCAGGGAATCGAGAACGACGGCTGCGCCGGTACGAACTGCCTGAGCGGACAGAACTCGCTGCCGCGCACCAATCCGATCTTCGCAAATTTCACGCTGGTGGGCACTGGCCCCGGTGTCGTCGATGCGACGACCGGTGGAATAGGAATGATGCTTCGGCGCGGAACTGCCGGCGCTTACGTCAACGGAATCGTAGCGCGTTGGCCGCGCGCCGCGATCAGCCTGCGCGACCAGACCACACTCGACCGGGTGAGCGACGGCTCGCTCGTGGTCCGAAACCTGTTCCTCGCCGAGAATGGGCCGACGTTCCAGGCTGCATCGGGAACCACGGTGCAGGGCACGGTCGACGTCACGGCCAACAATATCGAAGTAGCCGGCTCCAGCACGACAGCGGCGTCGATCTTCACGAGCTTGCCGGCGGCACCGAGTTCAGCCAGTAATCTCGATTGGGCTCTGGCGGCCGCCGTGGCGCCGAGAACCGGAGGAACGGGCGCGTTCAGCGGCGCTCTTGCTACTCAAGCGGGAGCCTATGTAACTGGCACGGTGTATCGTGGCGCCGCCGACCCTGCGGGCGTGAAATGGTGGGCGGGTTGGACAAACTACGCGCGAAACTAGACACGACGCTGTTCATCGCAGCCGTTACGGCGCTGGTCGCCGTCGGCTGCGATCGACCAGCTGAAGCGGGGGTTGACCGTCCGCCACAGGCAGTGAGCTCGGCGCCGGGCCTCAAGATCGACAGTATTCTTCCGCCTGGCGAAGCGTTGCGCCGTTTTCAGTCGGAGCTCCCGGTCATCACGGAGCTCGATGGTGCCGCACGCGGGCGCGATGCTCTCGTCTCGGATTTTGTGAGGGCGCTGGAGCGCGCGGACACTGCCGCTCTGGCAAAGCTCGCTCTCTCGAAAGCTGAATACGCGTTTCTGTACTTTCCCTCCAGCGTCTACAGCCGAAAACCGTACGAGCTCTCCCCCGACATCGCCTGGATGCTCAATGATCAGAACAGCAGGAAGGGCGCGACCCGCATGGTCAGGAGGCTGAGTGGTCACAAGCTGAAGGTCGACGGCTACACCTGCGTCGATTCGGTGAAGGAACGGGACAACGTGTTCTGGCGAGAATGCCAGCTCGCGTACCTCGACCCCGCGAGCTCACGGCGTGTGACACGAAAGCTGTTCGGAGCGATCATCGAGCGCGGCGACCGATACAAGTTTCTTTCGTACGCCAATGATTTCTGAACTTGCGGCGACCGAACCGCTCCGCGACCCACTCGGCCATCAGTTCCATGCTGGGTGTGCGACCCGGAGCGAGCCGCACCAGACGACTAACCAGCATCGTGGCGCGGGCCCATTTGTAGCTAGTAGTTCGCGACGAGGTGAAGGAAGTAGGTCTTGGCGGAAGCGACCACCGGGCCGCCGTGGGGCGTCTGCTCCTGATAATCGAGTGAAAGGGATGTGCGCTTGTTGACGTCCCAGATCACTCCGGCGATCACGACGTTGGAATAGGGTGCGGTCTCGCGCTTCGGCTTGAATCGGTCCCACCGCGCGACGAGCCCCAGCGGAGTCGTGGACTTCTCGTTCAGGAGCTGGAACGGTCTCAGAATCGTGAACCCCGAGATGAGACGACCCGTGCTGTCCGATGGCACGCGGGGCGACAGGACAGTATTGGCGCCTGTCTCCGAGCCGTCCTTGCGTGTGGCGTAATCGGCGCCGATCGTGATGCGGGGATCGCGCAGACCGGCGAAGATTCCAGAACGATTTCGCGGAAGGCTCGAGCCAACCGGCCCGACCTGGCCCGCCCCACCGGCGACGAAGCTGCTCGCGATCGCGCCGCGATACGTCCAAGCGGTGAGCGTAAGCGTACTGAGAAGCTTGTTGTCGCTGGTGCCCATGGGCGTGAGTGAGATGCGCCCCGCGTAGTCCTTGAACCGGTCAGTCTCGCGGGACGTGTAGCCCGGTCCATTGGTGATGGTCGCGTAGACCTCTCCCCATTTGCCGGGGAGCGTCACGAGCCCGGCGATCCCCCCATCAGCCGATGAGAAGAATCCAGCGCGCTCCACCGGCGTGATGGAAATCCACCGGGGCCAGAAAGTTTCCACGTGCTCGATCACGACTGTGTGGAGCAGTCCGCCGCGCACCAACCCGTTCCAGCTCGCTCTCTTCAGGAAGTCGTACTGGAGGTATGCGTACTTCGCGCGCACGACCCAGCCGCGGTAGAATGAATCGCTCCCGGTGGCTCCCTGTTGGAATACATCCGCCGTGATGCGAACGCTGGCTCTGTCTCCAGCCGGCATGCGGAAAGTCAGGTATGCCCGCTCGAGGTCGAACTTGTTCGTCGCTTTGGCGGAACCCTCGTCGCCCCGGTACTGGAAATTGGCGTACAGAACCCCTGAGAAATTGATCGCGGGAGCGGTAGCCGCGGCCGGCGGCGACGTCCTGGGGGGACTGGCGGGAGGTGACGTATCTGCGGGTGGATTCGCTGGCAGCGAGGCCGGGACTTCCTGCGCACGAAGAAATGGCGGCAGCGCGAGGAGCAAAGCAGCCAGCGCGCCCATCGGATGTGTCATCATGGCGTTCCAGGTTCAAGTCAATCCTTCCCCGGCTTAAGAATCGGCTTACATGCGCGCACCCGCAATGCCGCGTGATGGCAGAAACATGCTGATCGTCGTCCCGGCTCCCTCAACGCTGCGCGCTTCGACCCTTCCACCGTGCGCCTCCACCAGGTGTCGGACGATCGCGAGTCCGAGCCCGGTTCCGCCCGACTCGCGAGCGCGCCCGCTGTCGGCGCGATAGAACCGCTCGAAGATCCTGGGTAAATGCTCTGAGGCGATTCCACTTCCCGTATCCGACACCGAGAGGCTGGCTCCCTCGGGAGCCTCAGATGTTGCTACCGTGACCGCGCCGCGAGCCGTGTACCGAATCGCGTTCTCGAGCAGGTTGCTCAGAATCTGACGCACCGCGGTTCGATCCACATACAGCTCGCGAGCTGCCGGATCGATGCGCGCTTCCAGTGCGATCCCCTTGGCTTCCGCGGCCGGCCGCAGGCCCGTCATTGCCTCGTTGACGACCGCTTCGGCGTCGAGAGCCACTGGATTCGGCACCCAGCCGCCGGATTCGATTCGCGACAGATCGAGCAGGTCGTCGACGATGCGCTGCATGCGGGTAGTGTTGCTCAGGATCATCTCGCTGAATTGCCGCCGCTTCTCGGGGGGCACGCCCTCTTCGGCCAGGGTCTCGGTGAATCCCGCGATGACCGTGAGGGGCGTGCGCAGCTCGTGAGAGACGTTGGCCACGAAGTCCCGGCGAACCGTCTCCAGCCGCCGCGTCGCGGTCATGTCGAACAGCGCCAACACTCCGCCTCCATGATCGAGTGGGCACCCAGTGAGCAGAAGCGTGCGCCCGTTGAGGCCTATCTCCAACGGACCGCT
>JANMTG010000201.1:0-8720 GCA_031390205.1 Gemmatimonadota bacterium | reverse complement strand
CCAAAGCGACCCCCGCTTTTTTCGTTGGGGCCATGCTGGGCCTTCGGATTTCTTGACTGCAAAGAGAACTGCAATGCTGCCAGCGGATGGCTACCCGCTGCCGGCCGCCTGCTAACCGTCGACGGTTATGGAGACCGGGTTCCTCAGATAAATTGGTTTTTCCTCGCGCCGCGAATGAATGAGCCGCAAGAACCAGTTCTCCTCGCGCGGCTGTCCACCGTGCTCCATGATCAACTTCGCCAGTTCGGCCACTTCAGCGGGATCCATGCGAAGGCATCCGTGCGACGCCGCCGACCCCAGGCTCTCGACCGCGTCGGTCCCGTGGATATAGTAGTCGGGCTCCTTGAAGAAAATCTTCACGACCTTCATCGGATTCTTCGGGTCACCGGGCCCCCGGGCTTGCTTGCCCTTCGCCCAGTCGGAGTTGGGTGGCGGCCGCCAACTCGGATTCCAGATGATCTTCTCGATCGTGAACACACCCTGTGGCGTGGGGTAGTCGTCGGTTCTTGGTACCGGGAATACACCTCATTACAAGACCCGTTCCGCCAGATTCACTGGCGATGAATTACCTCACCGCAGCAACCAGGTCACGGCTTCGCCGGCAATGCCAGCGGGTACCGAGTGGCCCCCGGGGAATTCGCGGAAGGTCACGTCGTAACGATCCCGCTCGAGCCGTGCGACGATTCGGTGTGAGCACCGAGCCGCCGGCAGTATGAGGTCGCCGTTACCATGCGATACGAACACTTTCGGCTGGCCGGTGCCGGACGGAATGGTCATGAACCCGGGGGAGAATGCGATCACGTGGGTGAACAGATCGGCGTTCCGCAAACCGAGCGACAACGCGTAGGACGCGCCGTCGGAGAACCCCTCGATCGCTACCCGTCGGGAATCTATCGCGCAAAGCTGAAAGGCCCTGGCCAGCGCGTGGTCGATGAAGTCAACGTCGGGGCCGAACCCACCATCGAGCAGGTCCCACTCACCCGTCCTCGCATCCGGCGCCAGCAGGACCATGCCCTGCACGTCGGCAAGTCTACGGAAAGGCTGGATGGCGTCGTGCGCGTTCCGCCCCGCACCGTGAAGCATCAGGACGAGTGGCGCTGGACGCGACGCGTCACGACTCTCCGGCACGTACAGAACGCCGTCCCGCGGTGTCCCCAGGCCGAGCGCGTGCAAGCCCGAGCTGGTGCCGGACACTTTCAGGCACGGGCGCGCGGTGATGACACCGTTCTCGCTCTTCCTTGCATTCCTGCGCGGCCGTTCTGCTTTACTCCCCAAGTAAGCCTCCTCCACCACCATAATGCCGGATGCGTACCAGCGCGCCCGGAATCGCGTTATTGCTCCGCATCTCTAGCGCTGTACCTTTATTCTGCGCCGCTGGTGCCGGCCAAAGGAGAAAGCGATGACGACGAGCAAGGAAACCGAGTGGATGAATCATCCGCGCCTGCGGAAGCTAGTGACGGCGGTGAACGAGCTCACGCTCGCCGAGCGTCTCACCCTCGTCAAAGGGCTTGTCCCTGCAATTGCCGAGGAGCTCTCCGACACGGAGTATGAAAAATTCGTCGCCTCCATCCGCTTGAAGGGCGAGCGCTTCCATGAAGCGCAGGCACATCCGGGAGAGGGCAGGGCGGAACGAAAAATTCCCGGCGAGCGAGATGTCGAGGGGAGATGAGCCGCCGGTGACCGGTTCCCGGCCGTGAGCCTCGCCTGGATACTTGGAATTCTTGTTGGCGCCGCGCTTGTGTTCGCGCTTTACGCCGGCAACACGCGCCGGAAGCCCTGAGCTAAAGTCCTAGCGCGAGCTGGACGGGAGCCACAAGCGGCGAGCTGCTGCCTGCTGTGAATGGGCCCACCACCCGACGCTGCGATGCGGCCGTCAGGCGTCCCTTGAACCGTGCGCGGCGCAGCGAGTCGCCGACGGTTCTGAGCGCGGTGTCGGGATCGTTGCACGACTCGCTCAAATGAGCGAGGACGATGTTATTGAGTCCGGGATGGATGCACTGGCCGGCCGCCTGTGCCGCCAGGCGATTGCTCAAATGCCCGAACTTCCCGCCGATGCGCGTCTGAACGGACACCGGATACGGGCCCGTCCTCAGCATGCCCTCGTCGTGATTGGCTTCGATCACGAGCAAATCGAGGCGATCCATGGCGCGCAGCACGCTTTCGCTGACGTAACCCAGGTCGTAAATGATTCCAGCCCGGGCCCCGTCGGCGAGGCAGGTGACCACCACACCGATCGGCTCGCTGGCGTCATGCGCCACCGGAAATGTATCCACCCGAAAATCGCCGATCTCGACGGTGCTCCTCTGTGGCGCGAGAATCATCCTGAGGCCGCTCCAGTCCGGGCACATCATCCTCGTGCCGGCGGTTGACACGATCGTCCATCCCCACCGGTGCGCCGCGGCGGCTACACCCTTCGCATGATCCGTGTGCTCGTGCGTGACGACCACCGCCTCGATTGACTCCGGAGCGACACCGGCCACTCCGAGCCGCCGCTTGAGGATGCGCGGCGCAAACCCGGCATCCACGAGGATGCGCGAGCCCCCCGCCTCGACCAGGACAGAGTTTCCATTGCTGCCACTTCCCAGAACCCAAAGCTTCACCTACGCGCTCCAGCGACCGCGGTGCGCCTCAGCCAACTGCTGCCGCGCCTTCTTCCCCAGTTTCACCTGCCGCCGCGACATGGCGCGCTCGGCGATCTCCAGAAATCTATCCAGCTCGAACGTGTCGTACGGCTCCGATTCTCCCCACGCGAAGGGCGGAACAACCTTGGGTGGCATTGTACTGCCAAAGACGTTTGCGCCGGCGCCGATGACGGTACCGGTGTTCAGCATAGTCCCGATTCCCGTCTTGGCGTGATCGCCGAAAAACGTCCCAAGAAATTGCTGGCCGGTATTCCGCAAGCCAGACCGCGTCCACAGCTGGACCGAGCCGTAGGTGTTCTTGAGATTGCTGGTCGTCGTCAGTGCCCCGAGGTTCACCCAGCGGCCAACGTACGAATGGCCGACAAAGCCCGCGTGTCCCTTGTTGGCGTGGCCGATGAGGATGGTGTTGCTCAACTCGCCGCGAACCCTGCACGCGTCACCGATCGACGAGTTCGCGAGTCGATCGCCCAGTATCTGCGCCTGGCTCCCGACATATATCGGTCCGACGAGGTGAGTAAAAGGCAAAATAATCGCGCCTCGTCTCACGAGAATGGGACCGCCCGACACGTCGAACACCACGTTCGGTCCGATTTCCGCGCCTTCCTCGACGAAGACGTCACCCTTGCCGTAGACGGTAATGTCGGGCGTCGCCATGACGAGACTCTTGGCGCGACGGGGGATGTCGTCAGCGAGCTGATCGCTGAGAGTCGCAATGAAATCCCAAACCTCATTCATCCACCGTCCGGCGACCTTTCGTCCACCCAGGCTCGTCTGAATGGTGCCGAGATCCAGAGTTCCGTCCGCGAATTTGGATACAGGGACTGGCCTGGAGAGGCGGACCGCGCATGCAAGGGCATCGCACATCAGCAGGTCGAACGGGTCGAGCCCGAGATCCAGCGCGACGACACAGCGGCTGTTGACCACCACCGATCCGGCGGGAATCTCCGCGTTGCCGGTGACCGACGGCGGAGCGTCCCCTTCCTCGAACTGAGCGAGGTGTGGCGCGCCGATAAACCCCTCACTCTTCATGGATGTCGCGCTCTCCCACCTTCTCCGGACCAGGGATGTCCCGGCCCGCATCTCAGAGCAGGGTCGCGTCAGCGAAAAAGGCTCGAACTGCCGCGCGCGCGCGTCGTCGTAGAAGTAGAGGCCGCTCACTGTGGCGAGCGCAGGGATGGAGGAAGCGAGTCGAGGAGTCTTTTCAGATCGGTCGCCTTTTCGGTGGTCGTCACCAGAGTAAGACCGTCGCGCGCCACGACTACCAGATTCGCTACCCCGTACATCACCACCATTCCTGCTTCCGAGTGAACGACGTTGTCGCATCCATCCAGCAAATGAACTTCGCCGCTGGTTACGTTGCCCAAATCATCCTGAGGGCGGACACGACTCAGGGCGGACCAGGTGCCGATGTCGTCCCAGCCGAATTCTCCGGGCAGAACCGAGACCCTGGTGCTCCGTTCGAGCACGCCAACGTCAACGGATACGGGTGTCTTCACCGCGCGAAAAAATGCCGCCGCGTCGCCACTTGTCGCGGTCCCGAGCGCGGTGGCCAGCTCCGTCGCGTGCGAGCGGACTTCGGCGAGAAAATCCTCCACTCGCCAGACGAATATTCCCGAGTTCCAGAGATATCCGGCGTCGCGCATCTTCTCCGCCCCCGCGCGATCGGGCTTCTCCACGAACCGCTTGACCGGCGCCGCGGCACCAGACTTCCCGGCGGCCGGTTGGATGTAGCCAAACCCGGGGTCGGGGCGAGCCGGCACTATTCCGACCGTTACGAGTCTCCGCGTCTCGAGCGCGACCTCCTCTGCCTCGAGGAGCGTGGCGCGGAACCGGTCATCATCCCCGATCGACCAGTCGGCGTGGACGCAGATCATGGTCGCTCCTTCGCTGTCCCGCCTTGCGATTTCCAGCGCGGCCCAGGTCAGTGCCGCCGCGGTCCCGGCAGGCTTGGGCTCCGTGACGAGATTCTCCGCGGGAATCTCGGGGAGGAGCTCGGCCACAGCCCGATGGAGCGTGGCATTGGTAAGCACCAGGATCTGCTTCGGGTCGACGATGGGCGTGAGGCGATCGAATGAATCCCGGAGAAGGGGCTTGTCCGTAACGAGCGGGAGAAGCTGCTTTGGACGGGACGGCGTACTGAGCGGCCAGAAGCGCGAGCCGACCCCGCCAGCGAGAACGACGGCCCAGCGGCTCACTCGCCGCTCAACCCTGCTTCGTCGGGCGAGCCGGTTAGCCGGGCCACCAGCGCGTACAGCCTCTTGGGGCTGAACGGCTTGGTGATGAACTGCGTGGCGCCCAGCTCCAGCGCATCCCGCTCGTGCTTCGCATCTCCGCCCGCGGTGAGAATGAGGCAGGGGAGTGACTTGAACTTTTCCTGATCCCGGATTCGGCGCAAGACGTCCAGACCACTCAGGCGCGGCATCATCAGGTCGAGAACGACGAGGTCCAGATGCTCCTCACCCATGACGAAGTCGAGCGCTTCCTGGCCGTCGTAGGCGAGGCTCACGCGGAAGGGTCCCTGCTCGAGCTTCATCTTGATGATGCGCCCGATGTGCGGCTCGTCGTCGGCGACGAGGACGTGCCACGTTCGCGTCACGGGATCAGTCACTGGCCGCTCTAGATCAGGGATGCGATGTTGCCGCGGTAGCGGCGGACATCGAACAATAACCCGCCCAGGTCCGCCGATGGCCTTAGCAGCAGCAGCAGGAGCGTATCGTCGGCCAGGGCGGCGACGATGGCATATCCCTTCTCGTTCTCGACGATCGCGGTCGCGAGGGCACCATGCATTGCCGCCTTGCCAAGAGCCTCGGCCTCGGAGACGAGAGCGGGGACTCTGGCCGCCAGGTCGTCGTTGTTGAGGCCGGGCGCGGCAAAGCCCTCGATGAGCAGCCCATCTTTTCCCAGCACCAGCACGGCGTCCACGCCGGGACGTTGGCGAAGCGCGATGGTGAAATCTCGAATGTTGGGCATCGTGAAGTGTATTAAGTTACGCGGTATTGTTGGGAAGCAACTCCGCCCGTCGTCAATCTGCCTAACATCAGCATGAAATTGTGCCTCGCCCTGCTCGCGATGCTGTTCACCGTTGTCGGCCTTGGCGCTTGCCGTGACCCGATTAAGCTCCAGGCGACCCAGGAAACTGTTACGGACACCCTCACGGTCTACGCGCTGAGCGGCACGCCACCAGGCTATCCGAACGCGTTGTCCATACCTGCGCGCCAACTCGTGCCGGTGAGCGGATTCGGCGGGTTTGACATCGCCTTCGACATCGACGCGTCGAACAGGGTGTTGGTCCATGCCGCACGACGCGTAGTAAGCGTCGGCCCGATGGTACCGCAGGTCGGTCTCCAGATAGTCGCTGGTACTTTTGAGAGCATCACTGCCGCGCCCCGAACGGGGTACAAGGTCGACTCCACTGTGGTCGCGTCGGCGGGCGATGTGATAGTGCTGGAGGCCGTGCACAACAACGGGCAAGGGGATGCTTGCACCTTCGCGCTCTCGCCCAACCTGTACGCCAAGATTTCGATCGACACGATCTTCGTTGCGACCAGAACCATCAAGTTCCGCTTCGGATACGATCCGAACTGCGGATACCGCTCCTTCGCGCCTGGTATCCCTACCGACTGAGCAGTGCACGACCTGAAGATGGTGCGCGAGCACGTCGACGCGCTCCGCGACGGAATGCGCCGGCGCGGGGCGCTCGCGGCTCTCACTCCCGCCATAGACAGGGCGCTGGCACTCGACCGAACGCGACGCGAGACGATTCAGGCCGTCGAAGAGCGTAAGGCCGCGCGCAATGCCGTAACGCAGCAGGTGGGGCAACGGAAGCGCGCCGGCGAGGACGCCGATCAGTTGCAGCAGCAGTCGCGTGACCTGGGCGAGGAGATAGCGAGGCTCGACAAGGAACTGGCGGAAATCGAGGGCGAGCTGTCGGGGATTCTCCTCGAGATTCCCAACGTCACCCTCGACTCGGTTCCCTCGGGCGGCGAAGAGAGCAATACTGTCGTCCGGGCATCGGGCGCGCCGCGCGCGGGCGGCGCCGTTCGACCGCATTGGGAGATCGGCGAATCCCTCGGCCTGATCGACTTCCAGCGAGGCGCGAAAATCAGCGGCACCGGTTTCATCGTGTTCCGTCGCGCGGGTGCGCGGCTCGTTCGGGCGCTCATGAATCTCATGCTGGACACGCACACGCGGGATCACGGCTACGAGGAGACCTGGGTTCCGGTCGTCGTGAATCGGGAGAGCATGACGGGCACGGCCCAGCTTCCCAAGTTCGAGGAGGACATGTACGCGCTGCGGGACGAGGATGCGTTTCTCATCCCGACCGCGGAGGTCCCGCTCACAAACCTCTATCGCGACGAGGTGATCGCCGAGTCGGATCTCCCCATGTCGTTCGCTGCCTATTCGCCGTGCTTTCGCCGCGAGGCCGGAGCCGCGGGCAAGGACACGCGCGGGCTCCTCCGGGTGCACGAGTTCGACAAGATCGAGTTGGTGCGTTACGTGACCCCCGACAGCTCACAGGAACAACTCGAGCTGCTCACCGCTCACGCCGAAAAGATTCTGACGCTCCTCGAGCTTCCGTACCGTGTGGTGCGGCTGGCGGCGGGCGACACCGGATTTGCCAGCGCGCACACCTACGATCTCGAGGTGTTCGCTCCCGGAGTCGGAAAATGGCTCGAGGTCTCCTCGTGCAGCAGCTTCACCGACTTCCAGGCGCGGCGCGCCAACATCCGCTACAAGCCGGTGAACGGCGGAAAGCCTCGCTTCATCCACACGCTCAACGGGTCCGCGCTGGCCTTTTCGCGGATAATCGCGTCCATTCTGGAACACCATCAGCAGGATGATGGGAGCGTATTGATTCCCGCTGCGCTGCGTGCGTATCTCGGCGCAGAGCGCCTGAGCTAGTCGTGCGCCGGCTTGCTCCGGTGACACTCGTGACGATCGGCGTGCTGGCGCTGCTCGGCTGGTACGTGGTGTACACCCGTGGCGTGGTGCGGGAGCTGCGCCAGGAGGCCTCTCGCGTCGGTCTCATGTACGCGCGCGTGTACCACGGGCTGAACAACCCGAGCGAGGATGCGGCGACCACCGCGCTGTTCGACCTGTCGAATCACATCCGCGAATCGGGTGTGCCGATCATCGTCACCGACGCCGAAGGCAATCCGACCGCGCAAGCGAATCTTCCCTTCGGCCCTTCGCCGACTCCCAAACAGACGCGCGCCTACATTCCGGAGCTCGACCGGCAGAACGCACCGCTCGTCCAGCCAGGAGTGGGAACCGTGCACTACGGGAACACCCCGCTCGTGCGCGGACTCATTCTCATTCCGCTGCTTCAGTCGATCCTGATCGGAATGATTCTGCTGGCCGGCGCTTACGCTCTGCGAACCCGGGGGCGCGCCGATCGCGAGCAGATCTGGGCCGGAATGGCCCGCGAGTCAGCGCACCAGCTCGGCACCCCGCTCTCGAGCATCAGTGGCTGGATCGAGTTGCTCCGCGAGTCTGAGCCCGAGCCGATGACGGGCTCCGCGCTGGATCACATGGAGGCTGATCTGGAGCGCCTCAAGAGGGTGGCCCACCGCTTCGAGCGTATCGGGCGTCCCCCGCGGCGGGAAACAGTGGACCTGGGCGAGCTGGTGGATCGAGTCGCGACCTATTTCCGCGCCCGGGTGCCGACGCTCGCGCAGCGGGTGACCGTGTCGTCCTCGCATCAGGGGGAGCTGGTGATTCAGGGTGACGCCGTCCTCCTGGAGTGGGCGCTCGAATCACTCGCCAAGAACGCGATCGACGCGCTGGCCGGCAGAGATGGCAAGGTGGAGATATCCGCCGGAGCGTTGCCCGAAGGACGTGTACGCGTTCGAGTGGCGGACGACGGTCCGGGGGTGCCACGCGAGATAAGAAATCAGATCTTCGAGCCGGGTTTCTCTACCAAGGAGAAGGGGTGGGGAATCGGTCTGTCTCTCGCGCGAAGGATCGTGCGCGACAGTCACGGCGGAGAGTTGTTGCTGGTGCAGTCCGAGCGCGGGGCCACCTTCGACATGGTACTCGGGTAGGCTGCGTAGGACGCTGTCCGCTTTGACTGATATC
>JANMTG010000184.1:0-15355 GCA_031390205.1 Gemmatimonadota bacterium | reverse complement strand
GCCGGGACAGTGAACCCGCCGGTCTTTCCGTGCCCGCGCGCCAAGTACAGATCGTGTATTGAGGCGGGCTGAACCCCGACTGCCTGTCCGATTTCCCAGATCAGCCAGCGCGCATAGTCCCGCTCTTCGCCCTCCGCGAATACGGCGGTGTGGACCAGCGTGTCCATCGCCGGAGAAGCGATTGCCGCTTCGTCGCGGACGTCTACACGCCCGTCGAGGACGGAGACCGACTTGGCGAATGGATTATCCAGCATTACAGTCGCAAGCTCGTTGCCTCGCACGTGAGTCGCAAGGTGTCAGAGTGTCCACCGCGGATCGCTCCTGGGAAGGGAGTTCCACTCCTTTTTCGCCGCCTCGGCCCCCGGGCGGCCTAGAAGTGCATACGCGAATTGCTTCCCCAGCTCCACGCCGGGCTGATTGAACGCGTCTATTCCGTAGAGCTGCCCCGCGTAGGCCGTCGCGAGCTCGAGAAACATCATCAGCTCACCAACATGAGAAGCATCGACCCTTTCCAGACGGATGGTCATGTTGGGCCGGCCACGTCGAGCCAGCGCGCCCGCGGTCGCCCGCTGCTCGATGTCGATGAGCTCGCCGAGTGAATGACCCCCGAGATAGCCGAGCTCCGTGACGTCCGGAAACGCGGTCGGGATCACTACGTCCGTCGCGCGCCGCTCGACGGCCACGAAAGTGACCGTCTTGTCCGCCGGGCCCTCCATGAACAACTGGACCTGGGCGTGCTGGTCCGTCGCGCCGAGCGCGGCGACAGGCGTCGAGCCAACGGAGGTCCCATCCGGCCTCTGCTTACCCAAGCTCTCCGCCCACAACTGGACGAACCACGCGGCAAAGTCCCGGAGCGGATCGGAATACGGCATGAACACGGCGATGCTTTTTTGCAGCCGGGTGTCGGCCAGCCACTGCAGTACCGCGTAAAGTCCGGCAGGGTTTTTCATCGGGTCGGAAGCAGAGCACCGAGCGGCCATCGCTCCCGCGCCCGTCAACAATGATTTGACATCGACGCCGATGAGCGCCGCCGGCAGTGTTCCCACCGGCGTAAGAACGCTGAACCGCCCGCCGACGTTCGCCGGAATGTCGAGCGCTGTCACTCCAAGGCGCTGAGCTAGCGGCCGGAGCGCGCCAGACTTCGGGTCGGTTATGAACACCAGGTGCCGCGCGATATCCAACCCCTCAGCGAGCAGCCGCTCGTGTACAACGAGGAACTGAGCCATCGTTTCGGCGGTGCCGCCGGACTTGGACGTTACGATGAACAAGGTCCGCGCGAGCGGGACCCTGTCGAGGAGAGCGGCGATCGTTTCGGGATCCACGTTGTCCAGTACGTGCAACCTGGGGTAGCCCTCGCGCGCGCTGTCGTCGAGCATGTTCCATCCGCTCGGACGGAGAGCGGTTCTGAGCGCGATTGGTCCGAGCGCCGACCCGCCGATGCCGAGAATCACGACGTCGTCGTATTTCCCGCGGGCCGACTTGGCAAAGCGCAACACCTGATCGAGCAGCTCCTTGTTCGCCGGGAGATCCACGAAGCCGACCGTCCCGCCGCGTCGGAGTTCGTCGAACCTGCTCTTCGCCCCGGAGAACTGTGACGCGGCAGACGTCAACACCGCGGGCTCGATTCCTCCCGGCGAGATCATCATGTTCGAATAGTCGAGTTTTAGCGTCATCTCGGTGTCATCTCAGTCAACGCTCACGACCAGGCCGTCGTAGGCGGGGGCAATTCCGGCGGGCAATTCCCGCTCGAGATCCGCGTGGCCAGTGCGGTGCGTGAGATGCGTGAGGTAGGTGGCTCGCGCGCCGACCCGCTCCGCAACGCTCACCGCTTCGGGCACGCTCAGGTGCGTGGGATGAGGAGTGCGAAACAGCGCGTTGAGAACCAGCACCGTTACTCCCTGAAACATCTTCAGCGCCTGCTCCGGCAGCTCCTTGGCATCGGTGATGTATCCAAGCCGTCCGATACGGTAGCCATAAACCGTAATCGGCCCGTGCGGTACTTCCACCGGCAGCACATCGACGTCGCCGATTCGGATGCTTTCGCCGGGCCGAAGCGCGTGCGCCCGTCCCTCCGGCTTGCTGGTGCCGGGAAGCGGGCGAATCGAGTCGTCGAATATGTACGCAAAGCGCCTCGCCAATCGCGCCATTGTGTCGGGCGGGCCATACATGTCGATCGGCAGGTCGCCTTGCACCGATAGCGCGCGAATGTCGTCGATGCCATGAACGTGATCGGCGTGATCGTGGGTAAAAAGAACGGCGTCGACGCGATCCACTCCCGCGGAAATGAGCTGAAGCCGTAGCTCGGGAGGTGTATCGATGAGAATGCGTGTTCCTCCATCGGACTCGACGAGCGCGCCAACCCGGGTTCGCTTGTCCCGTGGATCCGATGACCGGCATACCGCGCACGTGCATCCGATCTGCGGGATGCCGAAGCTCGTCCCCGTCCCGAGGAACGTCAGCCTCAGATGGTCTCCACCTTGAGCAGGTTGGTCGTGCCCGGCATGTCGAACGGCACTCCGGCCGTCACGATGATGCGATCGCCGCTGGAAGCCAGCTCACGCGCGACAACTGCATTCTTCGCGCGAGTCATCATCTCCTCGTAATCCATGCAGTGCGGCACGAGCTCCGGCACAACGCCCCACACGAGAGCAAGCTGCCGAAACGTTCTCGCTTCGTCCGTGAGCGCGAGGATCGGAACCGCCGGCCGCTTCGATGCCACGACGCGCGCCGAGAAGCCGCTCTTGGTGAAGACCACAACCAGCGGAGCGCCGAGCATGTCCACGGCAGCGACGGTCGCAGCGGCAATCGCCACTTCCGTTGTGACAATGCCATCGCCCTGCTCCGCGCCGGCAAACGGTTTGGAGGGCGGCCGCTGCTCGATTTCCCGGATGATGCGCGTCATCGCCTCGACGGCGAGCCTGGGATAAGCCCCTGCCGCCGTCTCGGCGGAAAGCATCACCGCATCGGTTCCATCGATGATCGCGTTGGCGACGTCGCTCGCCTCGGCGCGGGTCGGCCGGGGGTGCTCGATCATGGATTCGAGCATCTGGGTGGCGGTGATCACCGGACGTCCGTACTTGTTGGCCAGCCTGATGATCCGCTTCTGCGCGCCGGGGACGGCCTCGAAGGGGAGCTCCACTCCGAGATCACCGCGTGCGACCATCACCCCATCCGACGCGCGGATGATCGCATCGATATTGAGAAGCGCTATATCCTTCTCGATCTTGGCGATGATCAGCAGCCACTTCGGCACCATCGTCCGGAGTGAATCGA
The DNA here is from genome assembly GCA_031390205.1 of Gemmatimonadota bacterium. Classification (GTDB taxonomy): domain Bacteria; phylum Gemmatimonadota; class Gemmatimonadetes; order Gemmatimonadales; family Gemmatimonadaceae; genus UBA4720. Next base: position 12,082 of record JANMTG010000184.1, on the reverse strand, counting down.
TATCCTCACCGCGCCTCACGAAGCTGAGCGCGACGAAGTCTACCTCCTGCTCGACTGCGAACCGGATGTCCGCGCTGTCTTTTTCCGTGATCGAGGGTGCCGACACCTGGACGCCCGGCAGGTTGAGTCCCTTGTGGCTCTTGAGCTCGCCGCCATTCAGCACCCGCGCGCTAACCCTGGAGTTTCCTACCTCCACCGCCAGCAGCTCTATCAGGCCGTCGTCAATCAGAATCCGGTCGCCGACGCGGACATCGCTGGCGAGCTGGTCGTAGGTAACGGGAATCTCGCCGGGGCGCTCGTGCCCCTCGTGGACGAGCGTCACATCTCCTCCCACAACGAGCGTTACCGGGTGCGGAAGGTCCCCAACGCGGATTCGCGGCCCCTGGAGATCGCCGAGGATCGCGATTGGCTTGCCCATCTCCTCGGCCAGGCGTCGCACCATGGCGATGGTGGTGGCGTGCTGCTCATGGGTGCCGTGTGAAAAGTTGACGCGAGCGACGTTCATGCCCGCCTCGATCAACCCTCTGATCGCATCGTCGGTAGAAGTGGCGGGGCCCAGCGTGCAGACGATCTTTGTCCGCGGGGTGTAGATGCCGGTCACTTCCCGCCTGGCGCCAGTGATCCCACCTTGGTCTCCAGTCCCGCGATAAGCTCGTCAAACGATTTCTGGAAGCTCGCGATTCCGTCGACGAGAAGCTTGTCGGTCACCTCTCGCATTGAAATTCCGGCGGCCTCGATTTCCCTGAGCAGTCCTTCCGCCGCCGCGACTTTGCGGTCAATCGTCCTGTCCACCACTCCGTGATCGGCGAAGGCTTCGATCGTGGCCGGCGGCATGGTGTCGACGGTGTCAGGGCCAATCAGCTCTTCGACGTACATCACGTCGCGATACTCGGGATTCTTGGTGCTGGTCGAAGCCCATAGCGGACGCTGCACGCGGGCGCCCCTTGCTTCGAGAGCCTGCCACCGCGGCCCTGAGAATTTCTGCCGGAACAGGCGATAGGCCAGCTTGGCGTTGGCGATTGCCGCACGGCCTTTGAGAAGGCGGAGGCGCTCTCTCTCGCCTGGCGAAGCCTTGGCCGCGAGAGCATCGAGCCGTTTGTCGATCTCGGTGTCGACTCTGCTCACGAAGAAGCTCGCCACCGAGGCAAGTCCATCGATGGGCTGATTCGCCTTGAGACGGTCCTCGAGACCGGCCATGTACGCTTCGATCACGCGCTCGTGCGCGGCAATCGCGAACAGGAGCGTGATGTTGACGTTGATTCCGCCGGCGATGAGCCGGCGAACCGCGATCGCGCCCTGCTCGGTCCCAGGCACCTTGACCATCACATTGGGGCGATCGACCGTCTTCCAGAGGCGCTGCGCCTCCTCGACCGTGTCGTTGGCGCTGTTCGACACTCCGGGCGAGACCTCGATCGACACATATCCGTCCGCGCCTCTCGTCGAGCTGAAAACTCCGGCGAAGATATCACACGCGTCGCGGACGTCGGTGGTTTCCACCAGCTCGAACAGCTCCCAGCTCGACAGACCCTCGTCGGCAGCGTCTGTGAGCTGCTCGTCGTAGGCCGTTCCCGACGCGAGGGCCTTCTGGAAAATCGTCGGATTCGACGTCATTCCCGTCAGCGCATCGTCCCGGATGCGACGCTCCAGCTCACCATTCTCGAGCATTGTCCGATCTATGCTGTCGAGCCAGATCGACTGTCCGGCGTTGCGAAGGTCTTGCAAACTGTTCTTGGCCATGTGATCCCCCTTCAATTTTAACGAGCTGGGCACGCTTCCGCTCGGCGGAAAGCTCTATGAATTGTCGGAGCGAGGCTGCATGCAGGTCCAATCGGGTTTTGACCGAAGAAGAACGAGGAACGCGTTGTGCGTTTCCCGTCTATCCGTTTCCCGTTTATCCGTTCAGCATCCTCCGGGGCTCCTGACACCAAGCCCGGCCTTAGCCTATCGTCCCACCCGCCAGTCCGTAGATAGCTCGAGGTTTCCCCACGCGAACTTGAGAGCTCCGTGAGGAAGGGTTTGCGAGGTTTGAGGCTCCACCGCGGGGACGAGCCAAAAGGTGAGCGACTCGATGGGCTCGGCGAGAGTCCGCGAGCGAAGATCGATTCGGGCCAGATCCTGGGCGGGGTCGTACTCGGTTCCCCACTGAAGCACCTGCCGGCTCACGATGAGTTTCCAGCCGGTTCTGGTAGGCAACGTAAAGAGCGTGTAGATCCCGCGCGGAATGAAGGTGTTGCCGACGGTGATGTCGAGCTCCGTGGTGAGCTGAGTCGCCTGGTTAGCGCCGGTCCGCCAGACACTGTCCCACGGGACGACGGTGCCCAGCAGATTGCGGCCCCGCGAATGTGGCTGCCCGTACGCGATGGTAATCCGCGCCGGTCCGGCAACCCCTCCCGTCGCCATCCATTGTCCGTTGAGCCAGCGCCGGTCGATGATCGCTTCCACGGTTGCGCGGGTGCTCTGCGCGGCGCGCGGTATGGCCGGCCTTGGCTGCTGCGCGGGAGTGGCCGGCACCGGTTGCACCTGCGCTCCCAGTTTCGCTCCCACGAATACGAGCGAGGCGATCACGAGGCATCGCGAAGTAGACATCAACATCTCCAATCTGATTGTTGAACCGCGCTGACGATCAAAAGTCCCGCGTGCGCATCTCCTTGAAAAACCGCTCGTGCTCCTGCCGCTCCTTGAGGGTGGCGGCATCTGTCGGCAGATCCTTCAGGTTTGGGTCGTACTTTTTTCCGAATCCTTTCCGTCCCGTCGATCCGGCCGCCTTGGCGGCGTTCTTTTTCGCGAGAGCCGCAATTTTCTTGTCGTCCATCGCCGTCCCGTGTTGAATGTGGATTGAAGCCTGGCTCTGAAATATGTCATGGCAGCGGGGGCGCGTCACGAAGTCGGTGAAAAAGCTCCCTCGGACGAGAGAGTGCCGGGCGACAGGAGGAGCGCTGGATGCTCTTCACGCAGCTCGATTTCGTCACGACGAGGTCGCGTCTGCTGCAGCGTGCTTTGTCGCGTCTCTACGCGGCGCTCGCGTTTTTCGTGGGAACGAGCGTCGCGATTGGTCTCGTCGCCGTCACCAGCTCCGACTACACGATCGTCCCGGTTGCGCTGGGCCTGTACGGGGCAGCGCTCCTGCTTTACGCGGCATTTCTGCTGATCAGGGAATCGCGCTTTGCCCTGGCGGCCGTGAACGCCGAGATGGACTTCATCTGGAAGCGGGGAAAGGAATCGGGCCCTGAAGACCTCGTGAAGAAAGGGATGAAGCGGCTGCGCTGGTTCGGAGGGGTTAAGTAGTCCGCGGCAGAGCAGAGGGGATTCAAGTCGTGAGTGGACAGTCGGCGACCCCCGTCTCCAGCACCCGGCCATGCTTGAGCTGGAGTGTGTCAGTGGTTGTCAGCCGTGATCCGCAGGAAGCTGGTAGTGTTCAGTGACGACTGGCTACCCACACTCCGAAAACCCGCAGACGTGGCACTTGGCACACCCTTCGGCGAACTCGAGCGAAGAGCCGCAGTCGGGGCACGTGCCGATGAACGATTCGCTCCGGTTAACCGCGTCGAACCCGAACTGCGCCTGAGCGCCCTCGGAATTCACGACCGGCGACGCAGGCATCTTCGGATGAATCGTCTCTACGGGCAGCGGCGTCGAGCCGGATGTGATGAGCAGGTCCTGCTGCACGCCCTGCTTCTCCCGCATCCACTTCTCGAGCGCTATCCCTATTGCATCCGGGACGGACAGGACCTTGTTGGGTCCAAGCCCGATCGCCTTGTCCGACGCGATACCGCGCAACTGACGGTGCACCTCGCGGATTGGAATCCCGGAGCGTAGAGCAAGCGAGATCAGGCGACCCATAGCCTCGGCATCGGCCATCGCCGCTCCACCCGCCTTGCCGAGGTTGATGAACACCTCGAATGGCTGGCCCTTTTCGTCCTCAGTGATGTTGAGGAACATCGTCCCCAGTGGAGTCTCGATGCGCGTGGTGATGCCGCGCAGGGTATCGGGGCGGGCCCTCTTCGCCCGCCGCTGCAGGTTCTCGGCTTCGGCGCCAAACAGCGCCTCCTTGAGACGCGCAATCTCCGCGTTCTGCTCGGCCAGCGTGCCATGCAGATCTCCCAATGCACGACGGGATTCTCCCTTCCCCTCGCGCTCGGCTTTTGCCTGCTCGGTCGCGCCGGTGGAAAGCACCTGGTTGTCGCGCGACCCGTCGCGGTACACCGTAACGCCCTTGCACTTGAGCTCGTAAGCCAGCTCGTAAATCGCGCGGACGTCGTCCGGCGTAGCCGCGTGCGGGAAGTTGGTCGTCTTGGAGATCGCCGAATCGCAATTCTCCTGAAACGCGGCCTGCATCCGGACGTGCCATTCGGGCGTGATGTCGTGCGCGGTGACGAACACCCGCCGCCACCGCTCGGGCACCTCGTCGAAATGGATGTGGCCTTCCCTGGCGATTCTCTCCATGAGATCGTCCGAGTACCAGCCTTCCTTCTTCGCGAGCGACACGAAATCCTCGTTCACGTCGGGCATCATCGCCCCGGCCTGATTGCGCATGAACGCGACGGCAAAGAGCGGCTCGATGCCGGATGAGCAGCCGGCGATGATCGAGATCGTTCCGGTGGGCGCAATGGTGTTGACGTTGCAGTTGCGCAGGAGCTTCATCGGCCGGATGCGGTTGCCCTTCGCATCCCGCGCGCACGTCTCGTCCGGACCCCAGATGGATCTCGCCCACTCCGGGAAGGGACCGCGCTCATTGGCCAGTCGCTCGCTCTCACGCTTCGACTCGACGTCGACGAACTTCTGCAGCTGGCGGCCGAACTCGACTCCCTCGTCGCTGTCGTATGGGATGCCGAGTCTCACCAGAGCATCGGCGAAACCCATGATACCGAACCCGATGCGACGAATCCTCCTGGAGAGGGCATCGATCTCCGGCAACGGATACTTGTTGACGTCGATGATGTTGTCGAGAAAGTGCGTGGACAGATGGATATCGCGCTTGAACGCATCCCAGTCTATCACGCCGTCTGTCACGTAATAGCCAACGTTGATGGAGCCGAGGTTGCAGACGTCGTACGGAAGCAGAGGCTGTTCGCCGCAGGGGTTGGTCGCTTCGTATTGTCCGACGTGTGGAACCGGGTTGTGCCGGTTCGCCTCGTCAATGAAGAAGCAGCCGGGCTCGCCGGTCCGCCACGCGCCGTCGATCATCTTGTCCCATACCGCGCGCGCATCGAGCTCGCCCGTGACCTTGCCCGTTCCAGGCTCGACCAGATCGTAGCTCGTCCCCGCGGCCACGGCGGCCATGAACCTATCGGTGACCGCGACGGAGATGTTGAAGTTCGTCACCTGGCTCAGGTCTTCCTTGCAGGTGATGAAATCCAGGATGTCGGGATGGTCGACGCGCAGAATGCCCATGTTGGCGCCGCGACGCGTGCCGCCCTGCTTTACCGCATCGGTCGACGCGTCGTACAGCTTCATGAACGACACCGGACCCGAAGCGACTCCCGTCGTCGAGCGCACCATCGAGCCCTTGCCCCGCAGCTTGGAGAATCCGAATCCCGTCCCGCCGCCCGACTGGTGGATCAAAGCCATGGCGCGGAGCGTGTCGTAGATGCCGTCACGTCCGTTGGACAGCGCATCCTCGATCGGCAGCACAAAGCACGCGGAGAGCTGCCCAAGAGGACGTCCCGCATTCATGAGAGTCGGTGAGTTCGGCTCGAAGCGCCGCTCAGTCATCAAGCGGTAGAATTCCCCCGCCATGCCGGTTACCGCCGCATCGCTCGCCCCATAACGGCGGTCCCCTTCAGCGACCGTTCCCGCAACGCGCCAGAACATGTCCTCTGGCTGCTCCACGGGCGTAGCGCTCGCATCCTTGATGAGGTACCGCTTTTTGATAACGGTCCTCGCATTGTCATTGAGCTGAGCGGCGCCCGGTGGCGGAACGGAGGGAATAGGCATCAGTTAGAAAACTCCACTAAAGAAAAAGGGTGTCAAGAACAATTAAAATATTTTGCCAGGGCGCCGGATTTTCCGCGCGGAAAAGGATACTACCCGTATTCGTGAGTCCACGCCAGCCTCCAGTTATCTCGTTGCGCTACAATGAGTTACGGAATCCACATCACGAATCGCCGCTGACGCCCCTTTTTGCCATGTCGCACCTCATCGGGGAAATGCCCAACCCCGGAGGAACTTGCCTGGAAACACGATAGGGCGCGGGCTAGAACGCCGTGCCGAAAGTTGCGTAAAATCGAGCGGCTTGCGCCGAGAACCGCTCCCGTTCGGCAAGCGGAAACGCGACACCGAGCCTCACGCGGGCTTCGACGTCAAGTTGCACTCCGGTATCGATGTTCAGCTCCGCACCGACGGCGCGCATCACCGGAGTGCCGACATCGATAGTGCGGCATACGCCTGTCCCGACCGACGCGGTCGGAGGACAGTATGCCCGTCCGATCTCCCCGAAAAACGCGATGGATGTCTTGTCGATGAAAATCGGCAGATACCGAAAACCTCGCGACGGGGCCGAGATGGGCGCGCGGTATTCCAGTGAGGCCGTGTATGCGCGGATACCACCCTCGGCTCCGGCCGGATACCCGCGCACTCCGAACGTTCTCCGCTGGTCACCGAGCGCATATCCTGGAAAGATGTCGAGCAGAGTGCCGCTCACTCCGCCGGCGGAGAATCTGTTCGGACTGCGCTCGTCGGTGATTCCCATCGCCCCACGAAACGCTAGCACGTGATGCGCGAAGCCCGGAAGATCCAGCGACTTGTAAGCGGTGGTGACGCCGATCACGCTGCGCGTGGCGGCCCCGCTCGCGCCGCTCTGCCAGCGCTGTCTGCCGGTCACGCTCATCGCCACGCCATCCTCGGGCGAGATGCTGAGATCGGGACGGCGCGCATTGGACCACCCGGCCGATGCGACCAGCGCGGGATAGGTCGGCGACGAGCTGTAAAAGGTGGACAGCAGGGGGAGAAGAGTATCGGGCTCGGTCGAGTACTGTCGCTTTTCGATTTCCGCGCCGATCGAGCCGACCGCAAACGTCCGCATCCTGGGCCGCACCACCGTGGCCCTCAATGACACAATCCTCCTGCGCTCGACGAACGTTCCCACACGCGTCACGTCGCCGCCATTCTCACTGAACACCCCCTCGTGGCTGGAATTCCGGGAGGCGTAGAAATCGAGCAACGGCAATCCGAGCCCGGCGTACCGATACCACAGCCAGGCCGACATCTCATGGAAGCGCGTGTTGTAGAGGGCCTGGATGGTATAGTCGTGACGTCCCACAATGTCCGCGCCGCTCGTCACCGCTCCGACCCCGGTCCCGTCCTCGATCCCGCTCTCGACGACGGGCATCCAGTAGCGAGGGAGCATTGACGTCCACGCCGAATACTTTCTCGACGGCGACGTGTCACTCGATCCCGGCGGTACGAGACCCGCCGTGCTCGCGATGCAGTTCGGACAGAGGCCGCGCGGTCCCAGCCGTGTGCTGTCGGCGGGGTGATTCGGCGATTCGCTCTCAAGGGAAGTCGTGACGACGTGATATCCGTCCGTCTTGAACAGCACCGCCGCCAAATTATTTCCAGCGGGCGATACCTCGGGCGAGAAGACGCCCGTGGCCGCGTCCGTCGTGCGCGCGACACTGATCGGAGTGGCATTGAGATCGGCGACATAAATCTGGGCCGAGCCGCTTCGGTCGGATGAGAAATAAATACGCCGTCCATCGCTCGACCAGCTCGGGCCGGAGTTTATCGCGCGAGTCCCGCCAAAGGTCTGGTTCACATTGCCATCGGCATCCAACACCGCTATTTCCGACCTGCCCCGACTTTGTCTCACCGCGGCTATGCGCGCCCCATCCGGTGCCCAGCGCGGGTCTGCCCACTGGATGTCGAGGCTCGCAGCGGTAATCGGAGCGATCGTCTTGCCATCGCGCGAGACCCTGACTAGCCGCGTGGAGCCCGGCATCGCCTGAACTGCCACGATCTCGCCACCGGCGCTGGCATCGGGATAGGAGAGCCGAGCCCCGCGCGTGAGCCGTCGCTGCGTTCCATTCCGCTCGATGTACAAGTCGCTCCGCACCTGATAGGGGTCGAGGAAGTCGTGCTGCGCGAAGAGAATGCTCCCGTCCGCGAGCCGCACGTTGGGGCTCGCGCCGTTGCGCCGTCCCACTTTGCGCTCTCGGCCGCCAAGCGTCACCTCGTACGCGGCTGCCACGTCCTTTCCCTTGTTTCCCGCGTAAATGAGCGTCGTGTCGCCGAGCCAGCGCGGGAAGAGCGCCACCCTTCCGTCGCGGGTCACTTCGCGCCAGCCGGGGAGTACCGCGGTTCCCGGTCGCATTTGCCGCTGCAGCGAATCGCGCCAGCTCTCCCACGCAGTCTGGAACGACATACCGAACGCGCCGCGCGACGTTGGAGTCAGCAGAAAGGGCAGCAGGCTGCCGCTGGTTCGCTCCACGAAATCCCGGACGCTTCCCGGACCGCGCGTACGGGAGAGATAGTCGAACAGGAGGGAGCCGTAGACGTAGACGACTTCGCCGCCCGGAAATCGCGACGTCCCCGGCGACAGCTCCTGAAGGGTGGGCAAGCGATTCTCAAGCACCGCGGCGCGCGCGATCATCGAGTGCCCCGAGCTCTCGAGCCGGCCCGTCCCGGTAACGCGTGATTCGAAATAGACCGCGATACCCTCTATCACCCATGACGGCGCGTACGCATTCGGAAAGAGGAGCGGATTCCGTCCGAAGATGGCCTGCCCTGCTCTCCAGATCCCGCGCGCGCGATCGAGATGAAAGACGTGCGCGAGCTCGTGGGTCAACACCAGCGCGTTCCAGTCGTCGTAGTGCCGGAGACCCGACGCGTCAGTTGGCGGGTGCGCGAACACCACGATCCGGTTGGAGGGAAACGGCGTCGCGTAGCCGTTTACATAGTCAACGTTGTCCGAGACAACGAGATCTATCGGGCCTCGCGGGGGAACCAGCTCCGCGGAAAGCTGAGCATAAGCGCGTTCGGCGTTGACGGCCGCGCGTCTCGCCTGCTCCTCGAGTGGCGGCGTGAAGTGGACTCGAAAGTGTGTTGTCCGGAGAGTGCGCCAATCATCGTTCGGAACGAGCTGCGCGCGCCCGGCCGCGGCTGAGAACAGCAGCAACGCCGCGGCGAGCGCGACTGATCTCACGGCGATTGCGCCAGAGATACGAAGTAGCTCTCGAGGCCCTGGAGGATCGCGTTCGCGTAGGCTTCCTGATAGCTCGGAGTTCTGATCGCGGCCTCCTGGTCGGGCAGGATAATGAAAGCACCTTCCGCAAGAATTGAAGGCATCCACGAACCTCTGATCACTGCGTAGTTTCCCAATTCCGTTCCCACGTCGCGCAATCCGAGCTCCTCCGCCATCGCTGCCTGCGTCGACTGTCCAAAGAGTCTCGAGTGCGGCCAGAAGTAAAAAGTAGTCGTGCCCACACGACGGTCGGCGAACGGGTTGACGCCATCCGGGAGCGCGTTCAGGTGGATGGAAACGAACGCATGCGCGTTGGCGCGCCGGCTCATGATTGGGCGTAACCCGAGCTCCACCGGATCAGGCGTCGTGCGTGTCATCACCACGTTCACACCCCTTGCCACGAGCAGCTCGCGCAGCTTCAGACCGACAGCGAGCACGGCATCGCCCTCGTACAATTTCGTTGGGCCGGTCGCTCCAGCGGGGGGATGGCCCGGATCTACCGTGATCGTCAGCCCGCGGAGTGGCTCCGCTCTGTTGGCCACGGTCGGCGGACGTCTCACCCGGAAGCGCAGCGCCCCGTTTTCCCAGAGTGCGAGATATCCGTACGGAGCGCGGTTGAGATTGATCGTATACCTCACTCGCGTCGGCTCCGGCGTCGACGACGACACGCTCGCGAGATAGGAGTCCGCGGGCTCCGGCATCAGAGAAACCACGGGCACTCCCGTCACCCCGTACACCAGGAGCGAGATCGACCGATCGGTCTCTTCGACCAGATAGGGCGGCGGAGATCCCGTTGGAATCACGATGTCGATCCAATCCCCCGCAGGTTCGATGCGAACCGCTCCGACTTTTCGCACGGGCGCCACGGAGTCCGTTTCCGCCGGAAGCTCGCTCTTCAGGATCCAGGCTTCCTGGGCCGAGTCCAGCTCGATGCGGGCAAAGTCGTCGCCGCTCGCCTTCTGGTAGCCGGTGACCTTGACCACCGTTCCCGGAAGGAGAAACCACTTGTACTGTTGACCATTTCCTGGGGCCGGACGCCCGATTGAAACGCGGTCCGTATCACTAACCGCTGCGACGGCCGTGCCCACCGCGGCATACACGTTTGCCGAAACGGGAAGCAGCGTGTCGGCAGATGCGGTGTCGGGGCGAGCGGCGGCGGGGTCGAGCGTGTCGCCGACCAGGCTGTCGGGGCGAGCCGGCTCTGTGGGTGGCGGCAACTGAATCGGATGCACGACTCGTGCGAACTGAACTCCGTTGGACGCGACTATCTCATACTGGGGAGCGCTGTCCGGCGGAACCGGCAGCCATCCCATGAACGCGCCGTTGGGCCAGACTGGAACGGAAATGCCGTTGATCCGTAGCCCGGCGTCGCCGCTTCCGACCGACCCGAAGATGAAGTTCGAATCGCGCGCCGCTATCAGCTGCCCCGATCTCGGGTATGTGACGCTGATCTCAATTGGCCCGCGCACCTCCGGCACGGCGGGCAGCTTTGCATTTGGCGGCGGCAGCGGCGCGGGCGGGATCACCGGAATCGCGGGCGCCGGAGCAGGGCGCAGTGGCGTGGGCCTGCAAGATGCAATAAGCACCAGGCAGCAGGTGAAGCCGTTTATTCTCCAGGAAGTCATAGCCCTTGACAAATAGAGTTGTGATGCCAGGGAATCCGCATACTACGCATGGGTAGTGCCTGCTGATATGCTTCGGCTATCTTTTTTTTGCCAGGGAAGGCGCTACGCTCCCGGAATGGCAGAACGCCACGTCAGATAGATCCCAATTGATCGCAGAAATCTTCGGGAGCACCAGTGTCGGGCTGATCAGGCACGATAATCAGGACTCCTTTATGATCGCCAATCTCGAGACCGGTGACATCGCTACGGCTGCGGTCCCGGGCCTCGTCTCCGCTCACACCGCGCCGTTCTTCATCGTGGTCGCTGACGGAGTCGGCGGGGCCGCCTCGGGGGCTCTGGCGAGTCAGATGGCAAGCGAGACAATCCTCAGCGAACTCCACCGGTGGTGGCACAAGGTCCCGAAGCGCGATCGGGAGTCAATCGAGAAAATGCTGCGCAGGGTGATCGAGATCGCCAACAGATCGATCCACCAGAAAGCCCACGAATCCCCCGAGCACCACGGGATGGGAACGACCACGACCCTGGCGCTCGTCCTGGACGGAGAGGCGTTCATCGCGCAGGTAGGCGACAGCCGCGCCTATCTGGTCCGTCGCTCGGAGACCAGACAGATCACCAAGGACCAGTCATTCGTGCAGCGTCTCATTGACGCCGGCCGGATGACGAAAAAGGAAGCGGAGCAGAGCGAGCACCGGAACATCATTCTCCAGGCTCTCGGCCCAGAGGAAAAAGTGATCACCGATCTCTATCACCTGAAACTCGAGAGCGGCGATTTTCTCGTGCTTTGCAGTGACGGGCTCTGCAATCAGGTGTCCTCGGAAGAGATCGGTCGCATCGCCCGCGGGGCGCGTCGGCCGAGGGAGGTCTGCGAGAGGCTCATCGAGGAGGCCATGCAAACCGGCGCTCCCGATAACGTCACTGTGGTCGCGGCGCGCGTGCGCTCACCGGAAGCGGACTACCGCGAGGCCGCTTCGGGGGAGTGACCACGGGGACGCCCGACCCGGGCTCTCCATGCACAGTGCAGTTTCTCCCCTGAATCCCTGCGTCTGCGCCAGTGCGTCGGAGGGGAGCGGGACTTCGCGGCTGCTCGCTTACACGCTCGATACTGTACAAGGGAGGTGAGGGTGTCCTCGCAGGCGGCGTCCAAGCGAGCGCCCGAGGAGACCAGCTCCGGAGCGCGGAGCGCGAAGGAGCGGGGGCGCCCACGAAGTGGGCACGGTGGCTCCGACCAGCGAGCGCGGGTGCCCGCTTGCGGGCGCATGCCGAAGCGGACACCCTCGCC